>NZ_CAJQOO010000120.1 GCF_905480005.1 uncultured Maricaulis sp. | reverse complement strand
GTGTCGCGGTGTTCGGCTTCGATATTGGTGATCGGCGCTCCCAGGAGTCGCGTCGGGACCATGGCGATGTCGGTCGTGACGAGCACGAAGTCCCGGCCCTCAATACCCAGAACCGGCATCAGCCGGTCGATCGCATCTTGCCGCCCGCTCTCCACCGGTAACAGCGGGATGCCGACCCGGCTCTCCAGATCGCTCAGCAGGCCGGACTGGACATCGACCAGCCAGGATGCCGGGCGGCCTGTCGGTCGGTAGACGTCAAAACGCGCCATCTAGTCTTGGCTCGGCTCATTCGGCTCGTCGGGCTGCGCCCACCAGGGCGTGCCGAGCAGTGGACCCTCCCGCGCGATCCGCTCGTTGTGCGCCTTGATCCCCTCGCGGTTTTCGTCCAGCCAGCGGCGGCCCTTTTCCGCGCGGATGGCAGCCTCGATGCCGGCTTCGGCGGCACGGGAGGTGTTGAGACCGAGGGCCCTGGCTTCGGCCATGACATCCTCGCGGACGGTGAGGTTGGTGCGCTTGCGGCGTTCGGATGTGGGATAGTGCTGTTCGGACATTGAGCCGCTCCAGTGTGTGTATGACTATACACACCTTTGGGGTTGTCTGAAATCACAATTGGTCACCGGGTCTGCCAGACTCCATGCCCCGCTTGCCATGGCCGATATCTTCAGCTACTAGCCCCGCTCCTGAGTTTATATGAGCTGCGTGCGGGGCAACGTAATCCCGTTGCGCGGCGGTCAAGAGAAAGCCGGACCGATGAAAAAGGATACCCATCCCGATTATCACATCGTGAATGTTGTGATGACCGACGGAAGCACCTTCCAGACCAAGTCCACCTGGGGCAAGGAAGGCGATACGATCAATCTCGACATCGATCCGACGTCGCACCCGGCCTGGACCGGCGGCAACCAGCACCTGCTGGACCGCGGCGGCCGCGTTTCGCGCTTCAAGGACAAGTTCAAGGGCTTCGCGTAAGCTTCCGAACGTCCTTCGCGACACAAGAAAAGGCCCGCTCTTTTTGGAGCGGGCCTTTTTCTGTCTGGTGATCGGGGCAGTGACGCGTCAGCGCTGGCCGAAGGCGCCGCGCAGCATGGCCAGTTGGTCAGCGACGGGATTGGCGTCGGCCTCGATCACGCCATCGACATAGAGATTGTCGTCAATCCGCTTCAGCCGGTCATAGAGCGAGCGTGAGCGATGGACCAGGTCGGCCAGAATGGCCGGTGGTGTTTCGCCTTCCGGCCAGAGATTCTCGCTCGGACGATCCGCGGCCAGGCGATACTTGCCGTCGGTCGCGTGTTCGGCCTCCATTTCACCCTCGGCCACCGCGCGTTGGGCCAGCAGCCAGGAGGCCGCCTGCATTAGGCGGGTGGTGAGTTTCATGCTCTCGGTCGCGTAGGACAGGGCGCCGGCTCGATCGAGCGTCTTGGAGTCGTCGCGCCCCGGACCATCGAGATAGCTGGCCGTCTCTTCAACCAGGTCCATGCCCTCGCGGAAGAGTTTCTGGAACATCTCCGAGGCGGCAAAGTCCTGGGCCCGCGCGGCAGGCGCGCCGCCGGCGGGAAAAAGGGTCGGTGTGTGACTATCGGTCATTACGCGTCCATTCAGGCGTCGATCACGGATTACAAGCGAATCGTAGCAAGGCTCGCGCCAGTCTGACCAAAGAGTTTGATCAAAGTTTAAACACGGCGTCCGCAGCGTTCAGGCCAGCCTTCTTTTTTTCAGTGATATCGTCGATCCGTCGGATCTCCGCTTCCAGCAGGGTCCGGCGCTCGGCCAGATCGTCAAGCGACAGCGCGCTCAGATCCTCGCCCGGGATGATCCCCTGTTTGGCGCGCTGGCTTGCGATGCTTTCCTCATCATGGAACATGGGTCGGCCTCCACATCTGGTTGAGGGGCTCAACATAGCGCCATGGAAGGCAAAGTCCCATGACCGAATCTGCCCGGAACCGCATCGTGATCGCCCGAGAACCCGGTGGGCCTGACGTTTTGGACGTGGTGTCACGGCCTGTCCCGACACCGGCCCCGGGAGAAATCCGCATCCGCAATATTACGCGCGGCATCAATCGTCCCGACCAGATCGAGCGTCTGGGTTTCTACCCGGCGCCTGCCGGTGCGCCGGAAGGCCTGGGGCTGGAAGTCTCCGGGCATGTCGACGCGCTGGGCGAGGGCGTGGACGGGTTTGCGATCGGTGATCCGGTGTGCGCCCTGGTCGCTGGCGGCGGCTATGCGGACTGGTCTGTCGCACCGGCCGGCTCGGTCCTGCCGGTACCAGACGGGGTCAGCGTGGCCGACGCTGCGGGTCTGCCCGAGACGGTTTTCACGGTCTGGACGAATGTGTTCGAGATCGGCGCCTTGTCGCACGGTGAAACATTTCTGGTTCACGGCGGCACAAGCGGGATCGGCTCGACCGCAATCCAGATGGCCAAGGCTGCGGGCGCGCGCGTCATCGCGACTGCCGGCACCGCGGAAAAGGTCGCCCTGTGCGAGGCACTGGGCGCGGATATCGCGATCAATTACCGGACAGCTGACTTCGAGGCTGTGGTCAATGAGGCCGGAGGGGCCGATGTTATCCTCGACATGGTCGGCGGGAGCTATGTCCAGAAAAACATCAATTGCGCCCGTATGAGTGGACGGATCGTCTCCATCGCCTTTCTCACAGGCAGCCGCGTCGAGCTCGATCTGATGCGGGTCATGCTCAAGCGGTTGACGCTGACGGGTTCGACCCTGCGCGCCCGTCCGCTCGAGGAGAAGGCCCGACTCGCCGCCGCAGTGCGCCAGACGGTCTGGCCCTGGATCGCCAGTGGACAGCTTGCCCCGGTCATTGACAGCCGCTTTGCCCTGGAAGATGTGCGCGCCGCTCATGCGCGTCTGGACTCGGGCGCCCATGCTGGAAAAATTCTTCTCACGGACTGAATTGTGCGCAGGGTCCCGCTTTCCACGGCCCGGCGTCTGCGTTATATAAGGCACAAATCGCTGGATGGTGCAGATCTTGCCGCCAGCGTCGGAAGCCCAAGCCCGGCCGCCGCGTCGGGCTTTTTTTGTTTTTCTGCCCTGTTTGCCATTCCCCTGGGAGCTGAGACCATGACCGAGATCCTGATGCCGAAAGCCACGGCTGTCTGGCTCGTCGACAACACCTCGCTGACCTTCGATCAGATCGCCGATTTCTGCGGTCTGCATCCGCTGGAAGTGAAGGGCATCGCCGATGGCGACGTCGCCGTAGGCGTGCGCGGCGCCGATCCGATTTCCAACGGTCAGCTGACCCGCGAAGAGATCGAGAAAGCCGAGAATACGGACACGTATCGCATGACGGTCGTGAAGCCGAAATATTCCGAGCTTCACCAGCCGGCCAAGCGCCGTGGCCCGCGTTATACCCCGCTCTCGCGTCGCCAGAACCGTCCTGACGCAATTGCCTGGCTTGTCCGCAATCACCCGGAACTGGCCGACGCCCAGATCTCCAAGCTGATCGGCACGACCAAGACGACCATCCAGGCCGTGCGCGAGCGCAGCCACTGGAATTCGTCCAACATCAAGCCGACCGATCCGGTGTCGCTGGGGCTGTGCACCCAGATCGACCTGGATGAGCAGGTCAAGAAAGCGTCTTCGCGCCGCCGCAAGCTCGAGGAAGAAAATCCGGAGCTGCTGACCGACACGCTCAAGGCCCAGGAAGACCTGCACCAGGCTGAAGAAAAGCCGGTCCAGGAAGCCGAGATCGACCTGGAAACCCTGTTCGGTGGCAACAAGTCCGAATAGCCGGTTTCAAACCCGTCACGAAAAAGGCCTGGAACCCACTGGTTCCAGGCCTTTTTTATGTCCATCGCCTGTTGGCGCCGGATCAGCCCTTGGGGACGGTGTAGTTCATCGCGAGGCGACCACCATCGGCGTAAATGGTCGTGCCGGTGATGTAGCTGGCATCCTTCGAGGCGAGGAAGGAGGCGACCGAGGCAATCTCGTCCGGGTCACCGATCCGCTGCAGCGGGGTGCGCGACATGATCTTGTCCATTGCCTCGGGATTGTCATTCACGGCCTTGAGGACATCGGTATTGATGCTGCCCGGGCCGATCGCGTTGACCCGAATGCCGTATTTGGCAAGACCGAGGGCCATGGACTTGGTCATCTGGTTGATAGCGCCCTTGGTGGCGCAATAGGCAAGTTGGTCCGGGATCGCCATCACGCCATTGACCGAGGACATGTTCACGATGGCATAGCGGCGGCGCACGTCTTCGGCGCGCTCGCCATCTTCCTCGATCTGGTCGACCATCTGGCGGGCGGCCTCGCGCGCGACCAGGAAGGCGCCGCGCAGATTGACGCCCATCACCTTGTCGAAATCGGCTTCGGAGAGGTCGAGAATATTGCCGCCT
>NZ_CAJQOO010000119.1 GCF_905480005.1 uncultured Maricaulis sp. | reverse complement strand
CGCCGCGGCTATGTGCTGACCCTGTCGACCCGCGAGCAGCATATCCGCCGAGACAAGGCGACCTCCAATATCTGCACCAATTCGGGCCTCTGTGCGCTGGCCTGGACCATTCACATGACGCTGCTCGGCGAAAAGGGACTGACCCAGCTCGCCCGCCTCAACCACGAGACGGCGTGCGAGTTGGCCGATGTGCTGGGCTCGATCCCGGGCGTGGAAGTGGTCAATGACAGCTTCTTCAACGAGTTCACCCTCCTGCTGCCGAGAAATGCGGACCAGGTGGTCAATGACCTCGCCGGGTTCGGCGTGCTGGGCGGTGTACCCGCCAGCCGTCTCTATCCGGGCCGGTTCGAGAATTATCTGATCGTGGCTGCGACCGAAACCAACACGCCGGAAGACATTGCCGTCTTCGCGAAGGCGCTGGCAGGAGTGCTTTGAGATGGGCATGAATACGCAAGGACGTCCCACCCGAATGGCTGAGAATATCGCCACCGGGGGCTATGCCGACACGATTTCGGGCAGCCGTGGTCTCGACCAGGCCGAAGCGCTCATCTTCGAGCGCGGCGACATGGATCGCTGCGGCGTTGACCTGCCGGAACCCAAGGGGCTCAAGACCCGTCTGGGCGGCCTCGAGCGCCAGGGCGAGATCGGTTTGCCCGGCCTCGCCGAGCCGGAGACGATGCGCCACTATGTGCGCCTGAGCCGGAAGAATTATGCCATTGATCTGGGCCTCTATCCGCTCGGCTCGTGCACGATGAAGCATAATCCGCGCCTCAACGAGAAAGTCGCGCGCCTGCCCGGCTTCGCCGATGTGCACCCGCTGCAGCCGGCCGCGACCGTGCAGGGCGCCTATCAGGTCATGGACGAGCTGGCCCATTGGCTGATGACGCTGACCAATATGCCCGCTGTCGCCCTGTCGCCGAAAGCCGGTGCTCATGGCGAGTTCTGCGGCATGATGGCGATCCGGGCCCGTCTCGACGCCGATGGCCAGACCCATCGTCGCCGGGTGCTCGTGCCCGAAAGCGCCCATGGCACCAATCCGGCCACCGCGGTCCAGTGTGGCTTCACCGTTGACGAGATCCCGGCGGACAAGACCGGCCGGGTCGACATGGAGGCCTTCAAGGCCAAGCTCGGCGATGATGTCGCCGGCATCATGCTGACCAACCCCAATACGTGCGGCCTGTTCGAGCGGGATATTCGGGAGATCGCGGACCTGATCCACGAGGCGGGCGGCTATTTCTATTGCGACGGCGCCAATTTCAACGCCATTGTCGGCCGGGTCCGCCCGGGTGATCTGGGCGTGGATGCGATGCACATCAATCTGCACAAGACCTTCTCCACCCCGCATGGCGGCGGTGGTCCGGGTTCCGGCCCGACCGTTTTGTCTGATGCGCTGGCGCCGTTTGCTCCGGTGCCTTACGTCGTCGAGACCGAGAAAGGTCGACTCGCGATGGTGGAGCACATGGCCGACGCCAAGGGTGACCCTTTCGGCCGCATGGCCGCCTTCCATGGCCAGATGGGCATGTTCACCCGCGCGCTCACCTACATGATGAGCCATGGTTCGGATGGGCTGAAGCAGGTGGCCGAGGATGCGGTGCTCAACGCCAATTACATCCAGGCCCGGCTGAGCCCTGTCATGACGGTGGCCTTTGAGGGTACCTGCATGCATGAAGCCCTGTTCGATGACCGTTTCCTCAAGGATACGGGGGTGACCACGCTCGACTTCGCCAAGGCGATGATCGATGAGGGCTATCACCCGATGACCATGTATTTCCCGCTGGTCGTGCACGGCGCCATGCTGATCGAGCCGACCGAGACCGAGTCGATGAGCGGTCTGGATCGCTTTATCGAAGTGCTCGAAGCCCTCGCTACAGCCGCGAAGGACGGGGACACGGACCGTTTCCTGGCCGCCCCTGTGCATGCGCCGACCAAGCGTCTCGACGAGACCCGGGCGGCCCGTCAGCCGGTGCTGCGCTGGACACCGCCGATCGACACGGTCGAAGCGGCGGAATAGACCGGTTCTTGTCCGGGACTGTCATGGAGACGGTCCCGGATGACAGCCGCTTCTTGAGCGAGATAAATTATGCGCACGGTCATCGCAGTGCGGGCACTTTGCCAGTGCCGCGATGAATGGGTCTTTCGGAACGCCCTTTGCTGCAACACCGGTTTGTGAAACCGGTGCGCAGATGCAACATGCCGCGGACGAGTATCAGGCGGTGCCTGAATTTCGGCGCTTTTGTCTCGCATTGGGGTGATGTTTACGCGTTTATGGTTGTCTGTCTGTCTGCGCGCCCCATATCGATGGTGCGCCCCGACAGACGGGGTTGGAGATGGTTGCAGCAATGAATGAGAGCCTGAATGGTTGGGCCAGAAGCCACCCGATCGGCGCCTTTGTGGTGCTGATCATCCGTGGCATCTGCATCGCCATTGGTCTCATCCTGATGGTGCTGTCAGTCCCGATCGCGATCCTGACACCTTTCCCGCTTGTGCCGATCGGCGCTTTCGTTGGCCTGTTCGGCCTCATCCTCGTCGCCGGTGCCTCCAAGACCTTGCATGCCAAGATCACGAGCTTGTTGCGCCGCTGGCCCTGGCTGTGGAAGCGTGTGCGCTGGGCCTTCGGCGAAAAGGATGTGGACCCGGCTGAATAGCCGTAATCCTAGGTCCAGTCAGTCCGGAAACTCGATCGCGCTTGCCGGGCGAGCGTGTCCGGCACGCCCGCTGCCTCCACATGTTTTGACCAATTCCCTGCCGCCGCAAGGATCTCGTCCAGCATCGCGTGGAGACGCGCCGGCTTGATATCGGCGAAGCGCCCGAAGCGGATCAAGTCTTCCAGTGTAAACCCGTCCGTCTTGCTTGCCAGGGACATCTGGTGCTGCGAGGTCCAGGGGCCGGACGGGTTGTAGGCATGTACCACGTCATAGGCTGGAGCGAGCGACCAGCGCCCCGCCTTGTCCATCAGGAAGGCGATGTTCTTCACATGGTCGTCCTGGTTGCGGATGACGATGTTGAGCAGGGCGCGCCGTACCATGTCCTTCCGCGCCTGATGGTCGAGGCCGAGCATACGGATGGTCTCGATCGCCTGTTCATAGCTGTAGGCGCGCGATTGGTTGAAATCGAAATGGCGCATCGCGCTCAGCGTCTGCATGTGCAGCCTGCCGCCGGTGGGCGTGCGGTCGAAGCGGCGGGTCATGAAGTGCGCGCGGCCGCCTTCCTCGTGCAGCCGGCAATCGGCCATGGTGACCCCGGCCTCGCGCGCCAGCAGGTGACAGGCATACTCCAGCCGGCCATAGCCGAGCGGATCAGCAATCTCCTTGTCAGCATTCTCGCTGACTCCGTCGAACTTCAGCAGCCAGGGCTCAAAGCCGGCCGCAAGGTCGAGTTGACCCGATCGAAATTCCCCCGTGGCCGGATTCCAGGCCAGGACAGCCTTGGCCCGCGCGCCGCCGGCAGACGTGCCGACACGCAATATGTCCTCGAGCACAAGATGGTCGCCATCGCCGGTCAGCCGCCCCTTCAGTTCCAGGCGGTCCTTGACGATGCGGTCGGCAAGCCCGACCAGTCCGCTGACGTCCAGTGCGCGGTCCGTGCCATCGGAGCCAGCGCGCGCCGCAGGTTCGAATTCCAGGGCACCCATGCCCCGACGTCCGGTATAGCAAAGCCGCTCCACTGGATTGAAACTGCCTGGCTCGCGGCCCTGTTCGGCCAACCAGCGATTGATCAGGAGATTGCCGAATTTGTCCGGCAGGCTGTCAGCCAGCAGGCCGGGCAGGCCCCTGAAGGTTCCGCGAGGGAGGTCGGGAAATTGGAAAACACCGGGCTGAAGTGGCATGGTGAGGGGGGCTGGCTCGATTCCGGATCGGGTGAATTCCGGCACGTATTCGAAAGCCCCCACCTCACGCGTATCATCCCACAGGGCTGCCCCGATCCGGCGGCCCCACAGGATGACATCGGCGCGAGTCATGCCTCGTCCTCATCACCCCATTGCCAGGGGCGATCCGGCACGGGTGCGCTGTCGCGGACACGCTGGCGGGCTTGCTTCTGGCCGCTCCGCGGATCGAGCGGGTTGAGGGTTGCATCCGGCACCAGCGCGAGCAGCCGGTCCCCGATACCGAGCGCGCGAAGCACGCGAGCGACCGTGTCCAGCGTCCCGTTTCCGCCTGATTCAAGCCGTCTGAGTGTCCGGCTGGAGATGCCGGCCTGTTTGGCGAGGTCTTCCTGCTTGATACGGCGGGCAATCCGGTAACGTTCGATTTGCGTGCCCAATTGTTCGAGCAGTGCATCGATTGGCTTGAGCGCGTCGGATTTATAATCAGCCATATTCGTCCGGTTATGTGCAAAAACTCGTTTAACCGGACGAGTACATTCTGTTTCGAAGGCTGTCAAATAGGAACTATGAGTCCGGTTACCTCTCATAATGGCCATTATCGGTAGTATCTGTCCGATTGGACGTGGTCTGGCCATGAAAAAAGCCCGCAGCTTGCGCCGCGGGCTTGTTGTCATCTCAGGGCCGGTAGCGGCCTAGTTGAGCTGTTCGCCAACCGATTTGATGTCGGCGTCGACGATCTTGTTCAGATCGGTCTTCTTCAACTGCGTCTTGAGGATTTCCTCAGCCGCCTGGGCAGCGAGCTCGGCAGCGGCGGCTTTGACTTCCGCGGTGGCCTGGGCTTCGGCCTGGGCGATGCGCTGCTCGGCCATGGCCGTGCGGCGTTCGAGACGCTCGGTCATTTCCTTGCGGGCTTCCGCTTTCAGCGACTTCGCCTCGGTCTTGGCCTGGGTGATGATCGCTTCGGCTTCGGCTTCCGCCTCGCGCTGCTTGCGCTGATAGGAGGCCAGCATTTCAGCGGCATCCTCACGCAGGCGTTTGGCCTCGTCCAGCTCCGAGGAGATGGCATCGGCGCGGTCATCCAGCGTCTTGGCAATCGTCTTGTGGACGCCCATGCGCAGAAGCAGGGCAAAGAAGACGATCAGGGCCAGGAAGGCAAAGAAGGACGGGTCACCCGGCTGGGCAGCCAGCCATTCCATCAGGCTCTGGCTTTCACCATGTCCGGTTTCTTCAGCACGGATCATCATGGCCTAGGCCTCCTTCGCCTTGAGCAGGCCGTCGACGGCCTTGCCGGCATCGGCCTCGGAGACATCCACGCCGGCAAGTGCCGCGACAGCCGCAGACGTTGCCGTGGTCGCGATCCCGCGGACTTCGGAAAAAGCCTTTTCCTTGGCCTTGCGGATCGCCGCTTCCGCGGTTTCCTGCTTGGTCGCCAGTTCGGCTTCCACGCCAGCGGTTTCCTTGGCGATCTCGGCGTCGAGCGCCTTGCGCGTATCCGCCGCAATGACATGCGCCTTGGTACGCGCTTCAGCGAGCGATTTTTCATACGCTTCGCCGGCGGCCTCGGCATCAGCCTTGGCCTGGGCGGCAGCGTCCAGATCGTCCGCGATCCGATCGCGGCGGTCTTCGATCGTCGTCTTGATCTTCGGCAGAATGAAACGATCCAGCGCGACGTACAAAATCACGAAGAAGATCGTCAGCCAAAAGAGCTGCGACGCGAAATAGGTCGGGTCGAAGGGCGGGAACACGCCCGAATCTGCATGGTCGGCAGCAGCGTCGGCGACGTGTTGTGCCACTTCTGAATGCGGTGCGTGCGTCATGGGACGCCGGCTCCTCTAATCAGGTGGAGCAAAAGGAGAGGGGCCGCATCCGGTGATGCGGCCACCTTCCTGAATAATCAGACGGCGAACAGCAGCAGCAGGGCAATGAGCAGCGAGAAGATGCCCAGAGCTTCCGTCACGGCGAAGCCGAAGATCAGGTTGCCGAACTGCGACTGGGCAGCCGACGGATTGCGCATGGCACCCTGCAGGAAGGAACCGAAGATGTTACCCACGCCGACAGCAGCGCCGAGCATGCCGAGGCAAGCGAGGCCAGCACCGATGTATTTGCCCATTTCTTCCATATCAAAAACTCCTTTGAGGGGGCTGTATCAGGTTGTTGCGGTTTGTGACGCCTGCGGATCAGTGACCCGGATGCAGGGCGTCGTTGAGATAAATGCAGGTCAGCACCGCAAACACATAGGCTTGCAGGAAGGCGACCAGGAATTCGAGAGCGGTCAGGCCGAGCGTCATCGCGAACGGCGCGATGCCGAAGATGTAGCCCGGGATCGGACCCCATTCCATGCCGACGGTCCAGGCCGCGAGCCCGACGACGAAGCCGGCGAAGACCTTAAGCAGGATGTGTCCGGCCAGCATGTTGGCAAACAGACGCACGGAATGGCTGATCGGACGCGAGATGAAGGAAATGATCTCGATCGGCGTCACAATGAAAAGCAGCGGCCAAGGCACGCCGGACGGTACGAAGAGGCGCAGGAATTTGGCACCATTCTTATAGACGCCGTAGACAACGACGGTCAGCCAGACCAGCAGGGCCATCGCAACCGTCACGATCAGGTGGCTGGTCACGGTGAAGGAGTGGGCACCCGGCGCCGGGAAATAAGGGAACATGCCGAGCATGTTGGCGACCAGGATGAAGATGAAGAGCGTAAAGACGAAGGGGAAGAAGCGCAGGCCTTCCTGACCGGCGGACGAGCGGACCATGTCGGCGACAAAGCCGTAAATGATCTCGGCCACCGACTGGGCGCGGTTCGGCACCAGGGCCCGGCTCGACATGGCGATCGTGAACAGTCCGATGGTCAGAACCGCCGTCAGCATCATGAAGTAGCTGGAATTGGTGAACGCCAGATTCAGACCGAATGCCTCGAAGGGAAAGACTTCGTGGATTTCGAACTGTTTGATCGGGTTGGTGTCTGCCACGCCCGGCCTCTTTCATGTCTTGCGGCTTGCGCCGTCTTGAACCCGTGAAACCGTCAGGCGCTATCGCCGTCGGACTCCGAACTTATCTCGCGTGCGGCGCGCACCACATTAAGAGTGCCTGCCGCGAAACCCAGCATCGTACCGATGATCAGACCGAAAGGACTGATTCCGGCGATGAGGTCGAGCCCGAAGCCCAGCACACCGCCAACCAGCACGCCGCCGAAGAATTCTGACCCGTAACGCATTCCCAGCGACCAAGCGGAGCTGGGTGGTTTTCCGGCCGGTTCCTGGTGCTTGCTGCGCTTCGCATCAATGCGCTGCTGCAGCTCGTCCAGATCGGCTCGGGAATGGGTGCGCGGGTTGTCGTCTTCGCCTGACATGTTGGACCGGTCTGCCTGCGGAAGAAGAGCCCCCCACAGGCGCGCGCACACTATCCACGGCCCTGCGGCAAGTCAAGCAAGCCTGCGCGCTTGGTAAGTTGCTGATATAATTGATCGTATTCGCTACTCGGCGGCGACAAGCTGTTCCGCGCTCACCAGGTCGACCGAGACCAGCTGGGAAACGCCCCGTTCGGCCATGGTGACCCCGTAGAGCCGGTCCATGCGCGACATGGTCAGCGCGTTGTGGGTGATGACCAGGAAACGTGTCTCCGTCAGGCGGCGCATTTCCGCCAGCATCCGGCAATAGCGATCTACATTGGCGTCATCCAGCGGGGCATCGACCTCGTCGAGGACACAGACCGGTGCCGGATTGGACAGGAAGACCGCGAAGATCAGGGCCGAGGCGGTCAGGGCCTGCTCGCCACCGGACATGAGTGCCATATTGTCCAGCCGCTTGCCCGGCGGGCAGGCGAAGATTTCCAGACCGGCTTCCAGCGGATCATCATGCTCGGTCAGGCGCAGCTCGGCATGCCCCCCCTCGAACAGGGTCTCGAACAGCGTCTGGAAGTGGTTATTGACGATGTCGAAGGCTTCCAGCAGTCGGGCGCGACCCTCGCGGGACAATTCCTCGACCGCCTTGCGCAGACGCGCGATCGCTTCGATGAGATCATCGCGCTCACGCGTCATCTCCTCGATCTTGGCGGATAATTCCTCGGCCTCGTCATCGGCGCGCAGATTGACCGCGCCCAGTCGCTCACGGGACTGGCGGGCCTCGTCCAGGCGACGCTCCAGCTCCGACGGGGTGAGTTCGGACATTTCGTCCTCGTCAAAACGCGTGCTGAGCGTACCCGGCGCTTCGCCGGTCGCGTCCTGCAGCCGGTCCGTGGTTTCGGCCAGGCGGTCGCGGGCGGCGGTGAGCGTCGCTTCGGCGGCGGCGCGGCCTTCCCGGGTGGCGGAGGCTGCGGCTTCCGCCTGGCGGGCAGCGCTGTCGGCCTGCTTCACTTCGCCCTCATTGGCTGAGGCTGCCTGGCGGGCGTCCTCGGCTGTCGCTTCCGCCTTGCGCAGCTTGCCGGCCAGTTCGAAGAGCTGATCCTCGATCACTTCGGGGCGGGCGCGGGCGGTCTCGAGGCGTTCCTCAGCGCCGGTGCGCTCGGTGGCGATTTCTTCCAGACGCGCCTCGGCCGACTTGCAGCGTTCCGCCCAGGCATCATGATCACGCTTGAAGCCCATACGGCGCTGACGGCGTTGTTCGCGTTCGCGCTTGACGCTTTCCAGTGCGGCGCGGGCATCGGCGGCAGCACGGCGTGCCCCGTCGGCGGTTTCGCGCGCGGCATCGAGGGCGTCTGTATCGCCCTCGGCTGTCTCCGCCTCGACCAGCATCGCACGGGCCTGGTCGATGGCGGCGCGGTTCTCCGCCTGTTCGGCGGTCAGCCGGTCGAGACGTTCTTCCAGAGCCGTGGCGCGGGCGGCGTCCTTGGCCGCGTGTTCGCGCAGATCGGAGATCCGCGCGAGGGTGTCACGTGACTGGCGCTCGGCCGGGCCGATCCTGGCGCGGGCCCCGGCTTCCGCTTCCCGGGTCGTGCGGGCGGTTTCGCGAGCCGAGGCTTCTGTGTCGCGCGCCTGGTCATGGGCGGTGGCGCTCTCATCCAGCTCGGCCCGGATGGCATCCAGGCGGTTCTTCTGTTCCAGCCGCGCGACCGCGGCCGACGGCGCGTCCGCTCGCGCGACCAGGCCATCCCAGCGCCACAGATCACCTTCGCGGGTGACCAGGCGCTGACCTGGCTTGAGCTTGATGGCCGCATTGGCAGCCTTCTCGGACTTGATCACGCCCACGGCATCGAGTCGGGCCTTCAGCGCCGGCGGAGCCTGGACGTGGTCGGAGAGGGGCACGCAGCCGCCGGGCAGACTGTCAGCATGGCAGCCCGTCTCGGCCCAGTGCCGTGAGGCGCTGGCATCGAGCGAGGCGTCCAGATCATCCCCCAGCGCCGCGGCGAGAGCATGTTCATAGCCCGGGCGGGCGCGGACTGCCTCGATGGCGGGGGAGAGGGTCTCGGCCTGGGATCCGGCAAGCAGGCGCTCCAGCGCCAGCGTTTCGCGCTCCAGCGTTTCGCGCTGGCCGGAGGCTTCACGCCAGGCATCGGCGGCGGCTTCCAGCGCCTGGGCGGCCGATTGGCGGGCGGTTTCGGCGGTCTCGAGCGCGGCGCGAGCCTCGAGGAGCGCGGTTTCTGCGCTGCCGGCTTCTGTCTCGGCCCGCTCCAAATCCGACAGGGCGGTGGACTTGCGGACCCGGTCGAACTCGGCCCGCGCCGATTCAATCTCGCGATCAATCTGGGCGAGGCGGGATTCATGACGGCCGAGATCGCGCCGGGCGGTTTCGATCGAGGCCCGCTTGTCAGCCGCCTCGGCGGCGCGGCGGTCAAGCTCTTCCTCGGCGGCCTGGCGGGTGGTTTCGGCTTCGTTCGAGGCCGTTTCCGCGCTGTCCAGCGACGCCTGTTCGCGGCTGGTTTCCTCGTCGAGGCGGGCAATCTGGTTTTCCGCCTCGGCCCGGCTGGCGCGGGCGTCCTCGGCAATATCGGTTTCCCGCCGTGTGGCATTGGCCAGGTCGTCCAGGCGGCGTTCCAGTCCGTGAATGGAGCGCTGAACCTCTTCCGCGTCGCGCTGCAGGCGGTCACGCTCGCGCTCCAGCAAGCGCAGGGCGGCGGCCGCTTCGGCCTCGGCCTGGCGTGCCGGTTCGCGCGAGGCGGCGAGGACTTCGGCCCGGGTTCGCGCTTCGGCGGCGGCGAGCGAGGCGTCCTCGGTGGCCGTCTGCTTGTCGGCCAGGCTGGCCTCGGCGGTTTCCACGGCGCTCGCCGCCTCGCGCCAGCGATTGAGCCAAACAGCCGCTTCCAGCGAGCGGATTGAGGCGGAGAGCTTGCGATAGCGCGAAGCCTGCCGGGCCTGGCGCTGGAGCGAGCCGTGGCGGGCGGTGATCTCGTCGATCACTTCCTGCAGCCGGTCGAGATTGGTCTCGGCGCCTTTCAGGCGCAGCTCGGCCTCATGGCGGCGGGCGCGCAGACCGGACACGCCGGCGGCCTCTTCCAGGACGCGGCGACGGTTTTGCGGCTTGGAGGCGATCAGTTCGGAAATCTGGCCCTGGCGGACGAGGGCGGGCGAATTGGCGCCCGTACCGGCATCCATGAAGAGGAGCTGGACATCCTTGGCCCGCACTTCCTCGCCATTGATCTTGTAGGCGGAACCGGCGCCGCGGGTGATGCGCCGTGTGACGTCGAGCGTGTCGGCGTCGTTGAAACGGGCCGGGGCGAGCTTGTCGGCATTGTCGACCGAGAGCACGACTTCGGCAAAATTGCGGGAAGGGCGGGCATCGGTACCGGCGAAGATCACGTCTTCCATGCCGTCACCGCGCAAGGATTTGGCAGAGGTCGCGCCCATCACCCAGCGCAGGGCCTCAAGCAGATTCGACTTGCCGCAACCGTTGGGTCCGATCACGCCTGTTAGGCCCGGATCAATTCGTAATTCCGTCGGTTCGACGAATGACTTGAATCCGGCCAGCCTGAGCTGTGTGAACTTCACCCGGTCTCCCTTGCGCCGCGAATACCCAGTTTGACATCCAATTGCGGCGGTGGCGTGAAGCCGGACTGTTCAGAATGCCTGCCTAGTCTGCCGAATCGGTCACATCGAGGAAGTGAAGGATGATTCGGCGGAAAGAGTCTTCGTCCAAACGACCGGGAACCGTTTCTCCATTGATCAGAAGCGGTTCGCCGCCATGCAGGAAGATGGTCGGACCGGCCATGGCGTGATTGTGGGTCCCGCTTTCCTCGCCTTCATGGCCAATGGCAAGCAAATCCCCATTGATGATGAAGCTCGGCGTGGAGCGGATACCGTCCTCAGCGGCCGCAATGGCGTATGCGTTGACGCGCTCATTGGCCGCCGGATCCTGGAGGCAGGCCAGAAGCCCTTCCGCCGATCCGCCCGTCGCCGCGGCAATGCGGTTATAGACGGCCAGTACATCGCCGCCATCACGGGCGGTCTGGAAGATCGTCGCCTGTTCGGCGAAGAGCAGGTCAACCGCATGGAAATAGCGGTCTTCCGGAATGCATTCGGAGAGGATAATGCCCGCTCCGGCAATCTGCGGCGGCGAGGTCAGCATCGGCCGGATCGAATAGCGAATGAGGCCGGTCTCGACGAATTCCCTGTCGATCATCGGCCAGACATCGGTCTGGAAGGAGGCGCAATGCGGGCAGGCAAAGGAGGCGTATTCAATGATCAGAAGATCAGCGTCCGGCGCCCCTGTCACCCGATCCGTCGGGCGCAGCTCGCCGGCACCGTCGGCAAGCTGGGCCTGGGCCAGTCCTGGCAAGGCCAGGGACGCAGCGAGGGCGAATGTGGTGACAAGGTTACGCAGGACGCTCATGGCAGGCTCTATTCTTCTGTCGTGTCGGCAGCGCCGTTGTCACTCTCAGCTCCGGCGGAAGTCTCGGCAATGAGATGGTTGAGGATGCGGCGGAAGGTTTCCTCATCCGAGAAATTCGGCACCGGCTCGCCATCGATGAGCAGCTGGCGATTGCCGAGATAATAGGTGAAGGCCGACTCACCCGGCGCGCGGCGCGAGTCGAGCAATTCGCCATTGAAGACGAAACGCGGCGTACCGGTAATGCCCTCATCGCCGGCGCGGTCATTCGAATCCAGAATGTCCTGGGTGATGGTCTCGTCGGACAGACACTGGTTGAAATCGGCTTCGCTCATGCCCATCGCGCTGGCAATCGCGAGATACTGGTTGCGAGCACTGCCCTGGGTCTGGGCGGCCTGGAAGATGGCATTCTGCTGCTGGAAGAGCAGGCTGACCATGTCGTAATAGCGATCTTCCGGCACGCAATGGGCCAGTGAGAAGCCGGCAATGGCGAATTGCGGCGAGCCGGTGATCATCTCGCGCAGGACGAAACGGACCTGACCGGTCTCGATGAACTCTTCCTCGATCATCGGGAAGACTTCATTGTGGAAGGTGGCGCAGTGGCCGCAGGCCACGGAAGCGTATTCGATCATGGTGATCGGCGCGGTCGGGCTGCCAAGACCACGATCGCCTTCGCGCTCGAAACTGGTCTGGCCACCGGCGGGTGCATCGCTGCCGCCACAGGCAGACACGGCGAGCGCAGCCGTTATGGCTGCAGCGGAGAAAAGTCGTCGGGTCAGGCTCATTTCAGGGTCCCCCTGCCAGTAGGTCACGATCCCTCGCGGGCTTTGACCGATCTTTCAAACCGGTTCAGCGCCGACAATAGGCGGGCCTCGGTCGTTTGTTCCACCCCCTCGCTCACTTGTGACGATGATTTCATGGGCTTCACGGATGCTTGAGCCGCAGGCGGCGTGGCCGGAGCCGAGCGCCGGGCCTGGCCGTGGATGACCCGGATCCGCGTCGGTGCACGATCCCCGGCGAAGGTGCGCACCCGCTCCAGGATGCGACGCGACTCCGCCTGCAGGATAGCTCCGGCAGCGCCGCGGGCCCGGATAACAAGCGTGTTGATGCCGCCGGAGCGCTGGATCGTCTCCGGCTCGCTCCACTTGGCCAGGCGTTCGCCGACAATCTCGCTCCAATGTTCGCGCAACTGCTCGACTCCGACCCCGAACTGACGGGCGAGCGGCTTCATCACCCGCTCCACCGCACGCACGATGGAAGGCTGTGGCCGCGCAGCCGGGCGGCCCCGGCGACTGCTGATGAAGTCGCTGGCAGCTTGTTCCAGCATTGACGGAGGCGGTTTGCGCATCATGCTTCCAGTGTCGCTTTGAATGCCTTCGCCCGCAACCGGTCTGCCCTGTCATGACATCTGCTATTCCCCGCCTGCGCGAGACCTTGCTGGACTGGTATGACCGAGAAGGCCGCAGCCTGCCCTGGCGGATCCGTCCGGAAGACCGGTCTGCAGGTGACGTCGCGGATCCCTATGCGATCTGGCTTTCGGAAATCATGCTGCAACAGACCACGGTGCCGCATGCGACGCCCTATTGGCATCGCTTCCTCGCTCTGTGGCCGCGGGTCGAGGATCTGGCCGCCGCGCCGCGTGATGATGTGCTGCGGGAGTGGGCCGGGCTGGGCTATTACGCGCGGGCTCGCAACCTGCATGCCTGTGCCGTTGCCGTGACCGAGGCGCATGCCGGTCAATTCCCGGACACCATGGACGGACTGCGCGCGCTGCCGGGGATTGGTGACTACACGGCCAATGCCATCCTGGCCGCGGCCTTTGACAAGCCGGCCAGCGTGGTCGACGGCAATGTCGAACGGGTCATCACCCGTCTCCATCGCATTGCCACGCCCATGCCCAGGGCCAAGCCGGAAATCCGTCGCGAGGCCGGGGCGATCGCCGATCCGCGGCGCTCGGGCGATTATGCGCAGGCGATCATGGATCTCGGCGCCACCATCTGTACCCCGCGCAAGCCCGATTGTGCGGCCTGTTGCTGGCAATTTGCCTGCGCCGCGGCGCAGGTCGGCGATATGGAGCACTATCCGATCAAGGCGCCGAAGAAGACCAAGCCTGTCCGCCACGGGACGGCCTGGCTGGTGCGGCGCGAGGGCCAGATCTGGCTGCGCCGGCGCGCCGAGACCGGTTTGTTGGGTGGCATGACCGAAGTGCCGTCCAGTGACTGGATCGAGGCGGAGTCCGGCCGCCTGAGCCTGCCGTTTGAGGCCGTCTGGGTGCCGCGCGGCGTCGTGCGCCACATCTTCACGCATTTCGAATTGCGCCTGGATGTGCGTGAGGTCGAAGTCGCAGCGGATTGGGAACCGGAAACCGGCTATTGGGCAGAGGAAAGGGCGCTGGACGCCGAGGCCTTGCCCAGTGTCATGCGCAAAGTGCTCGGGAGTCGCGGTCAGTCGGGTCGGTAAGGTCGGCTTTCGCGGGCCCGGCGCATGGCTTCGAAAAGGGTCGCGGCCTTGAGTGGCTTGGTCGCAAAGGAATCCATTCCCGCACCGAGGCAGATGTCCGCATCCTGCCGGGACGCATTGGCCGTCAGGGCTGTCACCGGGATGTCGCTCCAGGCCCGATCGCTCTCGCGCAGGCGCCGGGTGGCTTCCAGGCCATCCATGATCGGCATGCGCACATCCATCAGCACTATGTCGAAGGGCTCACGGTCCAGGGCCTCGAGCGCCAGCTGGCCATTCTCCGCCTCGGTGATCGTGACCTGAAGGGATTTGAGGAAGGCCATTGCGACCTGCCGGTTGATGAAATTGTCCTCGACCAGCAGGACGCGCAAACCACACAGGGGCGCGTACATCGGATCTGTCGCCAGATCGTCGGGCGCGCGGTCTTCCAGTCTGACCTCTGCCACGCCGGTCTGTTCCGCGCGCAGGGTGAAGACGAAGGTCGAGCCTTTTCCAGGGACGGACCGGGCGGTGATGTCGCCGCCCATGAGGCGGGCCAGGTCGCGGGCGATGGAGAGGCCCAGACCGGTGCCGCCAAACTCGCCGGCAATAGCCGCCTCGGCCTGGCTGAATGGAGCGAACAAGATGTCCAGCTTGTCTGGCGCGATGCCGATGCCCGTGTCGGAGACGGTGATTTCCAGCGTGCCGCTCGCCCCGGCCAAGGCGGACCAGCGCGCCGCAATGGCAACAGAGCCGGTCTGGGTGAATTTGATCGCATTGGACACCAGGTTGGCGATGCACTGACGGGTCCGCAGGGCATCGATCTCGAGCTGGGCGGGCAAGTCCGGATCGAGTGTCAGGGTGAAGTCCAGCGCCTTCGCCGCCGCCGTGGCCTCGAACAGGGAGTGCAAATCGCCGAGGAGCGTTGCCGGCGAAGCCGGTTCCAGCGAGATGTCCATCTTGCCGGCTTCAATCTTGGACATGTCGAGCACGTCGTTGAGGATTGCGGTCAGAGTCTCGCCGCTCTCCTGGATCATGCGCGCCTGGTCCTGGCGCTGTTTGGAGCGCGAGGACGCACGCAGGACCTGGGCGAGACCGAGAATGCCGTTCAGAGGCGTGCGGATCTCGTGGCTGATATTGGCGAGGAATGCGTTTTTCGCGCGATTGGCGGCTTCCAGGTCCCGGGTGCGTTCGGCGACCCGGCTTTCCAGGTTCTCGAAGGCCTCGGCACTGTCGAGCCGCTGCTCTTCCAGGGTCCGAGCCAGCGCGCCGATTTCATGTGGCGCGCCCAGCACGCGTGTGAGGGCCGGGTTATCGGCCGCCGGCGCCGGGCGTGTTGCCCCGAAATGCCGGGTCAGGTCGACCAGCGGGCGAACCACGCTGCGGAACAGGAGGAAATAGGCCAGCAGGGCCTGCAGGGCGACGCCAAGCAGGCCAAGGCCGAGCGTGAAGACAAGTTGTGACGCGATATCGCGGCGCAGGATGGTGCGATCGACAACAGACAGACTCATCCAGCCCGGACCGTCCAGGCGCGCAAAGGCAATGATCCAGCGCCCGTCCGCACTGCCGATTGTGCCGGATGTCTCGGACGCCGGAAGCGCCTGCAACTGATCGATAATGGCCTGCAGGCCAAAGCGTGCATAAAGCGCGGCAACCAGGTCCTCCGTGACATTTTCGCCAAACAGGTCCGGATGGGCGATCAGATTGCCGAACTGGTCGATCAGCATGTTCACGCCATGCGGCGGCGGGTTGGCCATCGCCGCTTCGAAATAGTCGCCAAGCTGGATGGTTGTGCCGAAAGCGCCGATCGCTTCTCCGGCAACATCATAGGGCGTGAAACAGCCGGTGGTGAGCGCTTGGGCATCCCGCACATAGATGAGCTGGCTCAGCTCACCGCATACGAAGTTGCGGTCGGGATTGTTCTCCGGTCGCGACAGGGCGGTGAAGTCGGCATTGTTGATGTCAAATGTCGCGGTGGCTTCGCGGCGATAGAAAAGGAGTCGATCCTCGCGGCCGGCGGCGGAGATCACCAACTCATTGTCGAAGGTGAAAAAATAGATGTTGTCGACCAGGCCGGAGAGGCTCTGGCCGGTGCTGTCGACAACCTGGTAAGCCGCGACTAGGCGGCGGCGCTCCACGTCCGACCAGCCGCCGGGGCGATTGAGATAGGCCCCGACGCCAGAATGATGATTGCCAAGCGTGTCGTGATAGCCGTCGAACAGATCATCCCGGCTGCGTCGCGTCCCGTCTTCCTGAAGCGGGAAAAGTGCGTCGAATTCGGCCGCAACAGCGTCGTCTGACAGACCTTGAAGACCCGCCTCCAGGCGCGTGATGGAGGTCTGGTGAACCTGGGTGACGGTCTCGAACAGGGTGCCATTCCGGCGCCCGCGCTCATCGATGTAATCTTCCAGCTGCACGAGCTGCTGGTTTTCGAGCTGCGTCCAGAATGCAAGCCCGGCGACCAGAACGCCCGACCCGGAGACGAGAATCGAGGTCACCAGGATGACGGTCAGCATGGTCCAGGCGATCGAGGTCGGGCGCCCGGTTGCGACTTCGGCGTTGGGCGCGCGGGAACTCCCGGTCATGCGAGAGGCCTCAATTCTCAAGCGTGGCACGGATCTCCGCACGCATGACGTCGATCGGTGCCAGGCCCTGCTTGGTGCGAATGTGCCAATAGGTCCAGCCATTGCAGGAGGGAGCACTCTGGAGCTGGGCCCCGACCTGATGGATTGATCCGGCGCGGTCACCGGCAATCAGCGATCCGTCGGCCCGGACCCGGGCGGTGTGACGTCCCTTGGGGCAATAGAGTGTGTCGCCCGGCTTGAGCATGCCGCGTTCGACCAGGGCGCCGAACGGGATGCGCGGCTGGGCGCGCTTGGACTGGGTAACATCCAGCGTGTCGCCGGCCGCCGGAGCGATGGCATCAAGACGGTTCCGGGCGACCTCGAGATAGGATTGGTCGCGCTCGATACCGATATAGTGGCGACCGAGGCGTTTCGCGGCCGCACCGGTCGTGCCCGTTCCGAAGAAGGGGTCGAGAACCACGTCGCCCGGATTGGTCGTCGAGAGCAGGACGCGGTGAAGCAGGGCTTCCGGCTTTTGCGTCGGATGCGCCTTCTTGCCGTCGGCATCCTTGAGGCGTTCGCCGCCGGTACAGATCGGCAGGGTCCAGTCGGAGCGCATTTGCACACCGTCATTGAGGGCTTTCATGGCCGCATAGTTGAAGGTCGGGCGGGCGTCCTTGGTCTTGGCGGCCCAGATCAGGGTCTCGTGCGCATTGGTAAAGCGCGTGCCCTTGAAGTTCGGCATCGGATTGGACTTACGCCAGATGATGTCATTGAGCACCCAGAATCCGGCATCCTGGAGAATGCCGCCGACGCGGAAAATATTGTGATAGCTGCCAATCACCCAGATCGCGCCATTCGGCTTGAGGACACGGCGGGCCTCTTCCATCCACTTCCAGGTGAACAGGTCATACTCGTCAAATCCACCGATCTGATCCCAGTCATTATCGACCGCGGAGACCTTGGAATTGTCGGGGCGGTGGAGATCGCCGCCGAGCTGGAGATTGTAGGGCGGGTCAGCGAAAACCAGGTCAACACTCTCGTCGGGAAGCGATTTCATCACTTCCACGCATTCACCTTCAAGGATCTGGTCGATCTTTGTCTTGGCCATGACACGCCACTCCACTCGCATTTCAGGAGCAAGTTTTCGGGCAAACAGGGCTAACGGGCCGTTAACGCTGAATCAAGTTATCCACATTGATTCGCATCTGTGGAAAACCGGGATTCGAGCGCGGCGCGGACCGGCGCGTAGGATCGTCGGTGGATGGGCGTGACGCCCAGGTCTCGCAGCGCCTGCTTGTGGGCCGGACTGGGATAGCCCTTGTGGCCATCCAGCCCGTATCCCGGAAAACGCGCGGCGGCGTTCATCATCAGATCATCGCGCAGGGTCTTGGCGATGATCGAAGCCGCACTGATACAGGCCTTGCTGGCATCGCCCTTCACGATCGCGTCGGCCGGGCAGGGCAGTCCGGGTGGAATCCGGTTGCCGTCGATGAGGACATGGTCCGGGCGGATCGGGAGCCGTGCGACGGCACGCGCCATGGCGCGCATGGTCGCATGAAGGATGTTGAGCCGGTCAATCTCGGTCGGTTCGGCGATGCCGATCCCGACCCAGGCGTGGGCCCGGATCAGCGGGACCAGGGCGCGTCGACGGGCCTCTGTGAGGGCTTTGGAATCCCCCAACCCCTCGATCGGTCGTGCCGGATCGAGGATCACCGCTGCTGTGACAACGGGACCAGCAAGCGGCCCGCGTCCGGCTTCATCGACCCCGGCGATCCTGCGCGCGGAATCAGCATCGTCCCCGTTAAGGCTATGACCGGGTTTTTGTGGAAAGCTCACACTCAAAGCAGATCCTTTGGGGCATTTGGTGTTTCGCGTTTATCATAGCCTGACGGTTGAACACGATCTTCGGTTGGTGGCTGTCGCAGCGCTTCTGTGCGCGCTGTCGGCGCTGGCGGCAAGCTTTCTGGTGCGTCGCGCCCAGGCGGCCGAGTCCGCACGGCAACCGGCCTGGCTGCTCTTCGCGGGCTTCGTCACAGGGACCGGGGTCTGGGGCACGCATTTCGTGTCCATGCTGGCCTATGAAAGCGCGACCCCTGTTGCGTTTCGACTGATCGAGACGGCGGTATCGCTCCTTCTCGCGGTTGTCGTTTCCACCGGCGGCTGGGCCGTCGCGGTTCGATGGACCCATCGTTATGCAGCGCCGATCGGTGGCGCCGTTGTCGGTGGCGGCATTGCCGCGATGCATTTCGTGGGCATGGAGGCCATGCGGGGCAGCGCGATCGTGAGCTGGGATTTCGGCCTGGTGATCGCCGCCCTGGCGCTGGGCGTGCAGTTCTCCGCAGCCGCGGGGGCCTTGATGCTGGGCCTGAATGATCGCCGCGGCGTGATCGGCGGGGCCGCTCTTCTGGTCGGGGGCGTCGTCAGCCTGCACTACATCTCCATGGGCGCGATGCAGCTGGACCCGGTCATGGCCGAGGCCCTGCCGAGCGGTTCCCTGTCGCCCAAATTGCTGGCTGTCACGATTGCGCTGGGGGCGGTCTTTGTCGCCAGTGTCGGCCTTGCGACCGCCGTGATCGATCAACATCTCGGTCAGCGCCGGCAAGCAGAAACGCGCCGCATCCGGGCCCTGGCGGAAGCGACCTTTGAAGGCGTGGTCATGGTGCGCGATGGCATGATGCTCGACATGAATGAGCGCTTTTGCGAGATGCTCAATCTTGAGCGCGATGACCTCGTTGGCATGCCGCTCGCAAAGCTGGCGCTGGATTATGGCGCGATCGAAGCCATGCATGAGGCCGATGATGGCGATGCGCTGACCTGCCGGTTGCGCTGTCGCGATCGTGCCGAGATGACGGCCCAGGTCCGGTCGCGCTGGATGGATTTCGGCGGCGAAGAAGCCCGGCTGTTCGTCTTTCGGGATATTTCCACCGAGGAGCGCGCGCGGGCGCGCATGACCCATCTGGCGCATCATGACACGCTGACGGGCCTGCCCAATCGCCTGAAATTCCGCGAGGCGCTCGAGGTTGAACTCAAGAAGGCCTGGAATGAAGATTCCCTCGTCGCCCTGATGTTCTTCGATCTCGACCGCTTCAAGGAAGTCAATGACGTCCACGGGCATGCCACCGGGGACCGATTGCTGGTTTCAGTGTCGGAGCGTTTGCTGGACGCCCTGCCGCGCAATGCCATCGCGGCGCGGTTGAGCGGCGATGAGTTTGCCGTTCTCCTGCCGGATGTGAGCTGCCGCGAGGATGTGCTGACCACCGCGCAGCGCGTGGTCAATAATGTCGGATCGCCCCTGAGCATCGGGAAGCTGCATCTCAAAGTATCGGCCTCGGGTGGGGTCACGCTCTTCCCGCTGGACGGCGAGGACCCGGACAAATTGATGAACCAGGCCGACCTGGCTCTCTATCGGGCCAAGGGTGAGGGCCGGAACCGGGTCTGTGATTTCGACCCCAAGCTCGGCATGATGATGCAGGAGCGCCGCATGCTGGAGGCGGATCTGGCGCTGGCGATCGAGGACGATCTTCTGACGCTCAATTTCCAGCCGCAAATCCGCCTGGGTGACGGCCGCATCTCGGGCTTCGAGGCGCTGGTGCGCTGGCATGACGACCGCCGCGGCAATGTCGCGCCGACGGAATTCGTGCAGATCGCCGAGGAATCCGGCCTGATCCTGAAAATGGGTGAGTGGGTGATTGAAACGGCCTGTCGCGAAGCGGTCGGCTGGCCCGATGACCGTCGGGTCGCGGTCAATGTCAGCCCGGCCCAGTTCAAGCAGGGCAATCTTGTCTATTCGGTCCAGCGCGCCCTTGCGAAATCCGGACTGGCCCCGCACCGGCTCGAGATTGAAATTACTGAAGGCGTGCTCATTGATGACTAGGATCGCGCCATCAAGGTCCTGCGCGGCCTCAAGGACCTGGGCGTCGGGCTGGCCATTGATGATTTCGGGACCGGCTATTCCTCGCTCAGCTATCTGCGGGCCTTCCCCTTTGACAAGATCAAGATCGACCGGTCTTTCATGACCGGTCTGCAGAATGATCCGGAAGCCCAGATCATTGTCCGCGCCACGATCGACCTGGCGCGTGATCTGGGCATTTCGGTGGTGGTCGAAGGCGTGGAAGAATTCGACGAGCTTGGCGCGCTCGGCTTCCAGCCGGACCTGATCCTGCAGGGCTATTTGCTGTCCCGACCGATCACGCGCGGCCAGATCGCCAGCTTCGATGCCGAGTCAAAGGCCATCCGCGCGGAAATCGCCACCCTGGTCGGGTCGTCCAGACCGCTGCGGCAGCAGCAGGCCTGACGTCATCATCCAAAAAGGCTGGATCATCAAAAAAGGCTGGGTTGCGCGGCGCTCCCGAGCGGGCGTTCGAAGCGGCTTGGATCGAGAACCGCCCGCGGCGCATCCAGTTTGAAGCGTGTGATGGCCTTGCGGAAACGGCTGGCGATGAGGGTGGCATAGGGGCCGGTTCCGCGACCGCGTGTTGCCCATTGCGCGTCATAATCCTTGCCGTTGCGCATCTGCCGGATCAGCGACATGACGCGGCCCGCTGCGTCCGGCCGTTTGTCGGTCAGCCATTCTCGAAACAGGTCGCGAATTTCCAACGGCAGGCGAAGCAGGACATAGGCGGCGTTATCGGCACCAGAATCGGCCGCAGCCTCGAGCAGGACTTCAATCTCGTGATCGGTGAGGCCGGGAATGATGGGGGCCATCATCACGGTGACCGGAATGCCCGCCGCCTTGAGCGCGGTGATGGTTTCCAGCCGGCGATGCGGCGCGGCGGCGCGCGGCTCCAGGTCCCGGGCCAGACGTCGGTCGAGCGTGGTCACGGAAATGGCGGCTTTGACCAGTCCGTCCGCCGCCATCGGGGCCAGGATGTCGAGATCGCGGCGGATCAGGGCGGACTTGGTGATGACGCTGATCGGGTGCCGGTAGCGGGCACAGACCTTGAGAATGTCGCGCGTATGTTGGCGCTCGCGCTCCAGCGGTTGCCAGGCGTCGGTATTGGCCCCGATCAGGATGGGTTTGGGCTGGTAGCCGATCTTGTTGAAAATTGTTTCCAGCAGAGCCGGCCCGTCCGGTTTTGCGAAGATCACGCTCTCGAAGTCGAGGCCGGGGGAGTAGCCCCAGAAGGCGTGGCTGGGCCGGGCATAGCAATAGACGCAGCCATGCTCGCAGCCGCGATAGGGATTGATCGACTGGTCGAAGGAAATGTCGGGTGACTGATTGGTCGAGATGATGGAGCGCGACGCGTCTTTCAGGACAATGGTCGCGAGTCTGGGCGGTTCACCATCCGCTTCGGTCCAGCCATCATCGAAGGCCTCATGGACGACACTCTCATAGCGACCGGAAATGTTTGACCGAGCGCCCCGGCCTCTTGCTCCGGGGCGGTGGGGCAGAGAGGCCTCCTGAGGGGCATTAAGGGCGTAGCCACCAGGGCGCTCGGTCATGCTTCATGATGACTCAAAACCGGAACAAATCAAGAACAAAATTACGTCTTGATGATTAAGCCGGGTCAGCCGACACGGCGGACATCCTCGAGGAAGCCGACGATGTTCTCGCGCAGCTCGGTCAGGTTGGCCTCCTGCTGCGACAGGATTTCTGTCGACCCGACAACGCTTTCGACCATGTTTCGCGTGCTCAGCGTGGCGTTCTGGACGATGCCGATCCCGTTGGAAACATCACCGGTACCCAGAGCGGCTTCCGAGACGTTTCGTGCGATCTCGGCTGTTGCGGCGCTTTGTTCGGTGACCGCAGTGGCGATCGCATTGCAGGACGCGTTGATCTGTTCGATGGCGTCGGAGATATCGGTATTGGCTGACACCGCGCCGGTCATGCTGCCTTGCAATTCGCCGATCTGCTGGCCGATCTGGTCCGTGGCCTCGGCGGTCTGGCCGGCCAGCGTTTTTACTTCCTGGGCGACGATGGCAAATCCGCGCCCCGCTTCGCCGGCTCGCGCAGCCTCGATCGTGGCGTTGAGGGCCAACAGGTTGGTCTGGTCGGCGATCCCCTGGATCAGCTTGACGATATCGCCGATGCGGGAGGTCGATCCATTGAGGCCCGTGATTGTCTCACTCATCGCGCGGGACTTGTCGACGGCAGTGTCTGCGAGTCCGGCCGATTGCACGACCTGGCGGTTTATTTCCTCGATCGAGGATGTGAGCTCCTCGGCTGACGCGGCGACACTCTGCATGTTGGCGGAGGCCTCTTCAGCGCCGGCGGCGACGGTTGTGCATTGCTCTGAAGCCTGACCCGACGTGTCATCCAGCGAGGCGGCGTTTCCGCGCAGGGCCGAGAT
>NZ_CAJQOO010000118.1 GCF_905480005.1 uncultured Maricaulis sp. | reverse complement strand
CAAGGCGTGCGGCAAAAGCGGCGCGGCTTTTGCACGGGTCGCGGGCAAGCGCGCGATCTGACGCGTATCGAGACAAGAGTGGTGCAACATGGTCATGGCTACGGGTGAGAGTTTCGTCGACCGGCGTACCGGTTCGCGACACGTGTGGTTCTTGAACTCGGCCTTCGACAAGATCAGCATGGATGTTGCCTTGCGCCGGATTACCGAGCGCGACGCGACGCGTCCGTTCGCCTTTGTCGTTACGCCGAATGTCGATCATCTGGTTCGTCTGGAGACCGACACTGTTCTGGCGACGCTGTACGCCCAGGCCTGGCTGACGGTTTGTGACAGTCGTGTCCTCGAGATAATCGGCCGGATTTCCGGCGAGACCATCGAAGTAACACCCGGCTCGGATCTGACCGAGCGCCTGTTTGACACGGTCATCGCGCCCGACGAGACGGTTACGGTGATCGGTGGCAATGCCGAGGTGATCGATGCGGTCCGGGCCCGCTATGGTCTGACCGATATTCGCTGGCATGAACCGCCAATGGGTCTTCGCGGCAATCGCGAGGCCGTGGAGGCCTGCGCGAAGTTTGTCGCCGATAATCCGTCGCGCTTCACTTTCTTCTGTGTCGGCTCACCGCAGCAGGAAATGATCGCCGAGGCCTGCCTTGACCGCGGTGACTGTACCGGCGTTGGCCTGTGCGTCGGCGCCTCGCTCGACTTTCTCGCCGGAGCGGCGCAGCGGGCACCGGTCTGGATGCAGCGCGCGCGCCTCGAATGGCTGCATCGCCTCGCCCAGGAGCCGGCGCGCATGTGGCGCCGCTACCTCGTTGAAGGTCCCAAGATCCTGTTGTTGTGGCGCCGCTGGCGCAAGACACGCCAGTCGATGCGCAAGCTCGAAAAGACCCTGGGTTCGCCCGAGCGGGTCAGGGAGCGCAATCTCCATATCCGCCTGCGTGATCTCGAACGCCAGCTGGCCGCGCGCGACTGACCCGTCTGCATTGCCTTTTGAACGGTCGCGACATAGCGTCCGCGCCGTGATGGTTCCCTCACGGGATTAATAGGGAAGCTGGTTCGGCCTCGGCCAAGTCCAGCGCTGTTCCCGCAGCCGTAGGCGGCGAGCGGTGGAGCATGATGCCACTGGGGGCGACCCTGGGAAGGCGCTCCATTCGCATTGACCCGCAAGCCGGAAGACCTGCCGTCACTGTCGTCTGTCCGCTCGTGCGGGAGCTCACGAGACTGGCGCGGTGATATCCGTTTCTGACGACTCCTCTGCAACCGCCGATGGCCGCTCCGGGCATCGGCCAGACTGCTATGGAGACGTGGCATATGCGTATCAGAACCCGGCACCAGCTCTGTCTGGCGGCCACCTGGCTAACAGTTCCAATCCAGCTTCATGCCCAAACCCCCGATCAGGAAGACGTGATCTATGTTACCGCAGCGCGGATCGCGCTGCCCGCCGAACAGGCGACGTCGAGCATCAGCCTGCTCGATGCCGACATGCTGGACGCGCGCGGTGCCAGCTTTGCCGCTGACGCCTTGCGCGCGGTCCCCGGCCTAGCCGTCTCGCGCTCCGGTGCGCCGGGGTCTCTGACCCAGATCCGGGCTCGCGGCTCGGAAGCCAATCATGTCCTGGTCCTGATCGATGGCGTCGAAGCATCCAACCCGTTCACCGGCGAGGCTGATTTCTCGCACTATGCATTCGATGACCTGGCCTCGATCGAGGTCGCACGAGGCGAGCAATCCGCGCTCTGGGGTGCCGATGCGATCGGCGGCGTCATTCGACTCAATTCGCGGCGTCCGCAAAACCGTCTTGATCTCGGTGCCCGCCTTGAAGGCGGGAGTTTCGACACGCGACGCCTGAGCGTTCAGGTCGGTGGCGAGATTGGTGATCATTGGCTGTCCGGCAGTGCCAGCGACTATCGAAGCGACGGTATTGATGTCGCTGGCCTTGGTGGCGAGCGGGACGGTTACGTCAACACGGTCATCTCCCTATCGGGCGGCTATCAAATCCGCGAAGGTTGGCAGCTGGAGGGCACGGCGCGCCGCATCGCGAGCGAGAGTGAATACGATAGCGATACCGACTTTGATGGCCGGTTGGATAATGTCGATCTGCGCACAGATGGCGACACTGTTCTGGCGCGGCTCGCCCTGCTGGGTGAGCAGCAATGGGGCGATGTCGGGCTCAGCCATGAAGTCGCGCTTCAGCTCACCGATGACACCTCACGCTCCCGGTTCGCGGGTGCGCAGACATCGCGCGCCCTGGGGCAACGCCTTCAGGCCCATTACGAGGTGACCGGAATTTGGGAGACCGGCCCTTATCAGCACCGTCTTACCGGTCTCGTCGAGCATGACCAGGACCGCCTGAAATCCTTCTCCGGTAATGGTGCCGGTTCCAATCAGACGCGTCGGCTCGAAGCCGATGCGCTGGCGTTTGACTATGGCCTGTCGCGCGGCGCTTTCGATGTGACCGGCTCTGTCCGGCATGATGTCCACTCCCTCTTCGCGGACTCGACGACCTGGCGGGTCGGTGCCGGATGGGGTTTTGATCCGGTTGGCGGCCGTCTGCGGGCCAATTTTGGCGAGGCGGTGAAGAATCCCGGCATCTATGAGCTATTTGGTTTCTTCCCTGATTTCTTTACCGGAAACCCGGAGCTGGCACCGGAAGAGTCCCGCGGTTGGGAAGTCGCCTGGGATCAGAGCCTGCTTGCGGGCGCGGCGGGCGTCTCGGTCGTCTATTTCAGCTCCGAGCTGGAGAATGAAATCTATACGGACTTCGGCGCGTTTCCGGCGACGGCGCTGAATGCGGCTACCCGCTCGGACCGGCGGGGCGTGGAAATGTCGGCCGCCTGGGATATTGACCCGGCCTGGTCGCTCTTCGCCTCGGTCAGCCTGCTGGAAAGTGAGGAAAACGGGGTCGCGGAAATCCGCCGCCCGGAACGCCTGGCCTCACTGACCCTGTCCTGGGCGCCGATAGATAGTCCCGTCTCGGCATCGGCGACGCTCGACCATACCGGTGATCAGACCGACACCGATTTCGGTACCTTCCAACCGGTCCGGCTGGAGGCCTATTCGCTTGTGGGTGGCCAGGTCGGATGGGAGGTCCGTGAGGGCGTCGAAATCTATGCCCGCGGGGAAAACCTGCTCGATGAGGAGTATCAAGATGTCTTCGGCTATCACACGCCGGGCCGCGGCTTGTATCTCGGCCTGCGTCTCTCTCATCGCTAGTCCGGCTCTGGCTGAGGACGGGGCGGTGCCGCAAAGCGGCATCGCCTCGACTTCGCTGTGCGCGGACGCCTACGTGCTGGCCCTGGCACCGGAAGGCGGGATCACGGCCCTGTCCTGGCAGGTTGATCAACCGGTCTCGGCGGCGGCGCCCTGGTCGCGCTCCTTGCCCCGGGCGTGGCCGGATGCGGCACGCCTGCTTGAGCTTTCGCCTCAACTGACCGTGTTCGGAACGGGCGAGGGAGGGCGCACTGCCCGGCTGCTCGAACGCGCCGGCCATGACTCTGTCGAGCTTTCCTGGGCAGACGATTTTGAGGGTGTGCGCAATAATCTGATCGCGCTTGGCGCAGCCAGTTCCCGCGAAAGCGAGGCCGATCTGGCTATTGCCGAAATCGACCAGCGTCTCGCGCGCCTGGCCGAGCGGGCGGCGGAGCGGCCGCGCCAGCCCCGCCTGCTCTATCTGAGTGTATCGGGTGGTTCGGCCGGTGCCGGAACTTATGTCGATGCGGCAATCAATGCCGCGGGCGGTATCAATGTCATGGCCGAGCGGGGGGCCGCTGGCTGGACGCGGTCCGACCCGGAACTGGCGTTGGGGCTGCAGGCCGATATCGTCCTCACCAGCTTCTTTGCTGACGGCTATGCCAGTACCTTCAATCGCGCCCGCCGGCATACCGCTTATCGGCGGCTTCTGGATCATCCGGACCGTGCTGAAATTCCTGCCGGTGTCTGGCCGTGCGCAAGCCCGCGCCTGATCGATGCGGCGGAGTTGATTGCCGATGCAATTGACGCCTGGGAGCGCGACCGATGACCCCGCTCAGGCTCAACCTCCTGCTTGCGGTGATCCTCACCTTGGTTTCCGCAATTGCCCTGTTTGCCGGTAGTGGCGGAGCCGGTCCGGCGGCGCTGATCGCGCCGGATGACGAGCTCGGCAGTCTGGTGCTGCGCGAACTACGCCTGCCGCGGGTCCTGCTCGGCATACTCGTGGGCGCAGGGCTTGGTGCCGCGGGTGCCGCCTTGCAGGGCTTTTTCCGTAATCCGCTGGCCGACCCGGGCATTGTCGGCGTGTCGGCGAGTGCGGGGCTCGGCGCGGTCATCTGTCTATATTTCGGCCTCTCCTCGCTTTTCGCGCTGGCCCTGCCTGTGGCGGGTGTCATCGGTGCGGCGTTCGGCGTTCTCGCCCTGTTTGCAATTGCCGGGCGCGGTGCCAGCGCAACCACGCTCATTCTCGCCGGTGTCGCGGTCAATGCGACCGCCGGGGCGGTCACCGCCTTGCTGATGAATCTTGCCCCAAACCCCTGGGCGCTGGCCGAAATCGCGTACTGGCTCATGGGATCGCTCGGCGATGCCAGCTGGACCGAGGTCGGTTTCGCGGCACCGGTCATTCTCACGGGTCTGATCGTCCTGGTGCCGCTGGCGCGCGGGCTCGATGCGCTGGGATTGGGTGAGGAAACCGCCCGTTCGCTGGGAATTGGTCTGGGTCGACTGAAGCTTGCAGTCGTGCTGGGAACAGCGCTGGCGGTCGGCGGCGGGGTGGCGGTCGCCGGTGCGATCGGCTTCGTCGGCCTCGTCGTGCCGCATGTCCTGCGACCGCTTGTGGCCTGGCGAGCCGGCGCGTTGATCCTGCCCTCGGCCCTGGGCGGCGCGGTTCTGATTATCCTGGCGGATCTCGCGACCCGTCTGCTCTCGGGTCCCGGCATTCCTCTCTATCTTGGTGTCCTGACCGCTTTGATCGGCGCGCCTTTCTTCCTCTGGCTTGTCCGTCATACGCAAAGGCGCGCACCATGACCCGTCTCGTCCTTGATGCGATTTCCTATCAGCCGGGTCGAGAGGCCCTGTTTGATGATGTCTCGCTGTCGTTCGAGGGACATGGATTGGTGGCGCTGGTCGGTCCCAACGGGGCCGGCAAATCCAGCCTCCTGCGTTTGCTGGCCGGACTGGTGGAACCCGCGCACGGGCGCGTGGCGCATGACGGGCACGCGCTCGCTGACCTGGCCGATCGTGACCGCGCGCAGGCCGTTGCCTATCTCCCGCCTGACGGGCGTGCGGCCTGGCCGATCGAGGTGCGTCGCCTGGTGGCGCTTGGCCGTATCCCGCATCTCAAACCCCTGCGCAGCCTGACCGATGCGGATCGGGCGGCTGTCGATGAGGCGCTTGCGAAGACGGAAGTCGCGCATTTGGCTGACCGGCGTTTCGACACGCTGTCATCGGGCGAGCAGGCGCGGGTGCTTCTCGCCCGGACGCTGTGTGTCGGCGCAGGCATTATCCTGCTCGACGAGCCGACCGCCGCGCTTGATGTGCGTCACCAGCTCGGCGTGCTCGATATTCTGGCGGCCGAGGCCGCGCAGGGCGCGCTCGTCATTGTCTCGCTGCATGCGCTTGAGCTGGCGGCGAGGCGGGCAGACCGGGTGGTCGTGCTGGATCACGGACGGGTGCGCGCAGACGGCACGCCTGACAGCGCGCTGAGGCCGGAGGTCTTGTCAGGGATATTTGGCGTCCACGCCCCTGATGGCCTTGAGGTCGGCGGATTGCGGTTGGCCGGGCCTGCTAGCTGAGGACGATTTCCGGCGTCGGCTTGTTGGCCTGCTCTGCAGCCTCGAGGGCCGCCAGTGCCGCCTTGCGGAAAGCCTTGCCGACCGGGCCGTCATCAAGCGCGGCGGGTTCGCCGGCATCAGAGCGGACGCGCAATTCCGGGTGCAGCGGGATATCGCCGAGATAGGTCAGGCCCATGCGCTCGGCCTCGGCGCGGGCACCGCCTTCGCCGAAGATATGGCTGCTCTCGCCGCAATGCGGGCACAGGAAGACGCTCATATTCTCGATCATGCCCAGCAGGGGGACATGGGTCTGCTCGAACAGGCTCATGGCCTTTCGGGCATCGTCCAGCGCCAGGTCTTGCGGTGTGGAGACGATGACTGCGCCATCCACCGGCATGTCCTGGGCGATGGCGAGCTGGGCATCGCCGGTGCCCGGCGGCATGTCGATGATCAGCACGTCAGGCTGGCCCCAATCGGTGTCCATCATGAATTGCCGGATCGCGCCCTGGACCATCGGGCCACGCCAGACCACGGCGGCGCCCGGCTTGACCACAAAACCCATGGAAACCAGCTTGACGCCATGGGCCTCGACCGGCTGCACGCCGGAATCGGTTTTGCGCAGGCCGGGGACGTCATTCATCCCGAACAGGCGCGGCGCAGAAGGGCCGTAGATGTCGGCATCCAGCAAGCCGACCTTCAGGCCTTCGCGGGCGAGGGCAACGGCGAGATTGGCGGCGATCGTCGACTTGCCGACCCCGCCCTTGCCGGAGGCGACAGCGATAATGCGCCTGGCGGGCTTTTGGCCCGGGGAAGCTGCGGCCTGTTTGGGTGCCGGTCGCCCGGCGGGCTTGGCAGACTGGCCATCGCGGTGAGCGGTCATCACGACCCGCGCCCGATCAATGCCGTCCAGCGCCGTAACCGCGGCTTCGATCTGCGGCTGCAGGCGATCGAGATCGGGCGAGCCGGCGACAGGCGGCTTGACGATGATGGTGGCTGTATCGCCTGCGATACCGGCCGCTTCGATGCGTCCGGCATCGATCAGGTCTCGCCCGGATTGTTGTTCGGTGATCGTCTTGAGCGCGTCGCGCAGCCGGTCTTCCATCACTCACTCCCTTGTCGCCTGCGAGAGATAGCGAGGCCGACCGGTCAGGGGTAGGGCGCACGCGCAGTTCACGCTGACGGGTCAGCTCATCGAAACGGGTGTATGGACAAAGGGGCGATGCATGACGAGGCCGGCGAGGAAATCCGCATCCTCCTCGCGATAACGGGCTTCCCACTCATCCGTCCGCGACGTGCCGACGCGTTCGATCGGACTCGCTTTCACAACGGGCGTCTCGGGCAAGCCGAGTGCATTCGAGAAGAGCCGCACCGCGCGTTCCGGCCGGGCCGTAATGTCTTCATAGTACAGCCGGATCGGTTCAATCCCGATGCGCCCGAATTCGCGCTCCCATTTCAATTCTTCATCCTGCATGAATTTGATCCAGTTGCGCAGCGCCAGCGTGTCATACAGCACGGCATCACGAACCGTGCGGGCATCATCGCTCATCTGGAAGGAGTGCAGGACGCCGGACTGGTGGGCGACATGCATGGAGATTGCCTGGCGCACAATGTTGCGGCGACGCAGGTAGAAATAGGTCCAGCTCGGGTTCAGCACGTCATGCCGGCGGGTCGCCTGGCGGCCCCAGGTCAGATGGGCGAGCGCCAGTTCGATACCGCTGACGCCGTTCTTCGACGCATGGCGCGCCATGATCCGGCGAAACAGCGTGTCCCAGTCACCGGAGCCGGTTTGGCGCGCCTGGTCTTCGGCCAGCGCGACCGCGAGCCATTCATTCGGAAAGCCGAATTGCTCGGTCTCCTTCAGGAGATGCGCGAGGAATGTACTGCCCGAACGCGGCACCAGGCAGATCGCGTAGGAACGCTTGATCTCCACATCGTCCAGCTTGAGCGGGTCGCCGCCCTGCTCCGCGCCTTCGGCCGCCAGATACGTGAACATCTCACTCATGGTCTGATAAGGCAGGTCGGCGGTCTCGGGGATCAGCGGCGACTGTGCGGCGCTGCTGATGCGGCCGGGAGAGGGCGGGTTGGCTTGTGTCATGAAAACCTGAGACTTGATGGTGGGCGATACTGGGATTGAACCAGTGACCCCTTCGATGTCAACGAAGTGCTCTCCCGCTGAGCTAATCGCCCATCCGTCTCAAGAGAGCCGGGGTTCTAACCCCACCTTCCGCGGAGCGCAAGCCGTCTCTCGCACCCGAGTTGCAGACCGGCAGGAATTCCCGTCCAACCCTGCGCGTGAACGCGGGAAGGCGCTGCATGGCCGAAGCGTTTCCCAGGCCTGACCAGCCTATGACTTTTTTGCAACAATTGAGACAGAAATGCGGCGATGCGGCGACTCCTGCTTTCATCCCCAACCCCGCTCCGACATAGTCCAGATAGGTAGGGTTTAACCCAGCCATCCCGAGTTCTGCGCCAAAGCAGAACCGGGAGACACGTAACAAAGGGGTACAATCGTGAGCAATATTTGGGATCGGGAGCGTCTTCTGCGCTCCACCATCCTCGCTGGCTTTGCTGCCGCCGGTCTGACCATCTCGCCGGCCTACGCTCAAGACCAGGACGAGGACGAAGACGAGCAGGCTGAAGAATCCAGTGATGATACCATTGTCATCACCGGTTCTCGTATCCGTCGTGATGCGTTCAGCTCGCCGGCTCCGCTTCAGGTCATCGACAGTGAAGAAATCCGCGACGCCGGTCTGATCGACGCCGCGCAAATTCTTCAGACGTCATCCGTGGCCCAGGGCGTCCAGCTCGACAACGCCATCGCCGGTGCATTCGTCACCGACGCCGGCCCGGGCTCCAACACCATCACGCTGCGTGGTCTCAATCCTGACCAGACGCTGCTGCTGATCAACGGCCGTCGTGTCGCTCCGTCGGGCGTTGAAGGCGCTCCGTCGCTGCCGAACCTCGACATCATCCCGACCGACGCCATCGCGCGCGTCGACATCCTGCTGGATGGTGCGTCTTCGGTTTACGGTTCTGACGCCGTTGCCGGCGTGGTCAACGTCATCCTGAACGACTCGTTCGATGGCTTCCGCGTTGGTGCCGTGACGTCTACGCCGGAAGAGTCCGGTGGTGGTTCGCACCGCTGGAACATGACGATGGGCGATTCTTCCGAGAACGGCCGTTTCATGTTCGCCATGGAATACTTCCACCAGCAGCGCCTGCAGGTTCAGGATCGTGACTACAACTACGATCCGACCGATGGCCTGTATTGCTCGCGCGACATCGAGATCGCGGCTGACGGCTCGCTGCTGTCCGAGTGTGAAGGCTCCATCATCAACCGGATCCGTACTTTCAACTACTATGTTGATGGTGCACCGAACCTGGCGTCCTACTTCGCCAACCCGGGTCTGTTCAGCACCGACGTGTACTCCACGCCGGGCATTTCGAACTTCGCGAACCCGATCCTCGGTTGGTCCACGGGCACGTCGACGGATGAGCAGAACCGTTCGTCCTACCTCGACCAGGCCACGGACGTTATTCCGGACAGCCAGCGTTACTCCTTCCTGTTTACGGGCGATTACACGATCGACCGCATCCTGGGTCAGGAAAACGTGACGGTCTTCACCGAGCTGCTTCACACCAACTCGCAGACGACCTACCGCTCCGGTTACCACGGTCAGATCTTCCCGACCGTTGGCGCCAGCAACCCGTTCAACCCGTTCGGCTTCGATGTTGTTCCGATCTTCGCTTCGCCGATCGAGCGTTCCAACATCGACGTGGAAACCCAGTACACCCGCTTCATGACGGGCGTTCAGGGCGACTGGAGCTTCGCTCCGTCCTGGTCGTACGAGATGTTCGCCGGTTACACCCGTTCGATGGGTTACTCGCGTCGTCCGCAGGTTGACGAAGACCGTCTGACGGCCACGATCGCCACCACCCGCGTTGAAGGCGGTGAGATCGTTTGTGGTTACGACAACTCCAACGTCACGCTGTTCGGCTTCCTGAACCCGGGCAATTGTGTGCCGGTCGATCTCTTCCACCCGAACCTGTACCCGCAAGACGGCGCGACTGCTCCGAGCTTCGGTACTCCGGAAGAGTATGACTTCCTGCGCATCGATCGTACGGCGACCACGACGGTTGACCAGCTGATCATGGGTGGTTTCACCACTGGTCCGGTCTTTGAACTGCCGGCTGGTGAAGTGAACGCCGTGATCGGTATCGAATGGCGTCGTGACTCGCTCGACTCCGGTACGGACACCGTGACCTCGCAGGGTCGTGCGGCTGGCTACTTCGCCGACCGTCGCTCTGTTGGCCAAGCGTCCCTGACCGAGTACTACGGCGAGCTTTCGATCCCGCTCGTTTCCGGTGCAGCGTTTGCCGAAGACATCTCCGTTGATCTCGCCGGTCGTCTTACCGACCACGAGTATTATGGTCAGAACTCCACCTACTCGGTGCGTGGTGCTTGGGTTGTCAATGACAGCCTGACCTTCAACGGTACTCTGGGTACGTCCTTCCGTGCTCCGAACCTTCGCGAACTCTTCCTGGGCGGCCAGACCGGCTTTGCCTCGGGCTTCTCCGATCCGTGTGTGGTTCCGACGGCTGCCAACAATAGCGGCACCTACGACCCGGCCAATGATGGTCGTGACCCGGTTGTGCTTGCGAACTGTGTGGCTGAAGGCGTCGATCCGACGGCTCTGGGCCTGAACGGTGTGTCCTCGATCGAGGCCTTCCGTGCAGGTAACCCGGGTCTCGAGCCTGAAACGTCTGACGCTTTCTCGGTCGGCTTTGTCTTTGACCAGCCGTTCACGGATGCGTTCGATGCGTCACTGCGCGTCAGCTACTGGGGTATCGAAGTCCAGGATTCCATCGCGATCCCGGGCACGGCCTTCTCGCTGTCTCAGTGCTACAACTCGACCAACTTCCCGAATGACCCGTTCTGTGCACGCCGTACGCGTGACTCGAACACCGGTCAGCTGCTGCTCGTTGACAACACACCGTTCAACGTTGCTACGCAGGAAGCTACGGGTTGGGACTTCAACGGTCGTTTCAACATGGACATCGATCTGTTCGGTGGCTTCAACTACGACATGAACGGTACGTTCACGAAGTCTGAAGAGATCCTGAGCCAGACCACGGCTGCTTCCGACACCAACAACTTCGTTGGTGACTGGGGTAACCCGGAATGGCGCGGTACCGTGAACAACCGCTTCGATTTTGGTGACTGGAACATCAACTGGCGCATCCGCTACCTGGGTGAGCAGGCTTCCATCTCCAACGTCGTGGGCGTCAACTACGGTGATCGTCTGCAGGCGGCTTCCGAGCTCGGTGGCGATGCCGTCGACAGCTGGGATGCGGTCTACTATCACGACCTTTCCACCAACTGGGAAATGGACACCTGGGGCATCACCGTCGGCATCAATAACGTGCTCGACGAAGATCCGGCTGTTGTTGACCAGAACGCTTCTGGCGCAACCCAGGGCTCTGGCAGTGAAGTGCTCGGTTCTGGTTACGACCTCCTCGGTCGTCGCCTCTACGTCAACGTCCGCAAGGCCTGGTAAGTCCCAGACCTTCGACGACAAGGATCGGGGCCGCCTTCGGGCGGCCCCTTTTCTTTGTGCGCCGCCAAAAAAAAACGCCGCCCGAATGGGCGGCGTTCTTGTCTGATCGTGTCGCTCGTTGGCGGGTCAGGCCGCCATCACACGGGCCACTTCATCCACCAGCTCACGCAAGTGGAAGGGCTTGGACAGGACCTTGGCATTGGTTGGCGCACCGGATCCCGGATTGAGGGCCACGGCGGCGAAACCGGTGATGAACATGATCTTGAGGGCCGGATCGATCTCGGCAGCCCGACGGGCCAGCTCGATACCATCCACGCCCGGCATGACGATATCTGTCAGAAGAAGATCAAATTGCGCCGGTTGTTCACCGATCGCATCCAGGCCTTCCTCGCCGTCCGAGCACACCAATACCTCATGCCCGGCGCGCTTCAGCGCCTTGGCGAGGAAGTCGCGCATCGAGTCATCATCTTCCGCGAGAAGAATCTTTGCCATCTTGGTTCCCACCCTTGCGAAATCTCAACGTGAGCGCACCCTAGACCCATCTGGTAAAAACGCCCTGAACGCGCGCACATGCTTGACCAGCGAGATGCAGCTGACCACTGTTTATCAATGGCAACCCCGATTCCAACCTCGTTCGCCACGGAGGCAGGCCAGCGGCCGGAGCCCGGCAGGCGGGTCGTCCGGATTGGGCGACCACCAGAGAATTTGGCGCGCCCACTCATCCTCGCCTCACCGCATTCCGGTAGAGATTATGACGATGAATTGAGTCGTTCAACAAGACTGCCTGTCGAATTTTTGCGACGATCCGAAGACGCCTATGTCGACCAGCTCATTGATTTCGCGCCGGAATATGGGGCCGGCTTCGTCTGTGCGGAGTTTCCCCGCGTGTTCGTGGACGTGAATCGCGGGCCCGGCGAACTGGACCCGGGCATGTTTGCCGATCGGGTTCCGGACAAGGAGATAGCCCCCTCCCGCCGCGCGGCATCAGGGCTCGGCGTTATCCCGCGGATCGGAGCGGAGGGGCGGACGCTCTATCGACGACGGCTGAGATTCGCCGAAGCCAAGAACCTCCTGGCGCGCTTCTATCATCCCTATCACGCCGCCCTCCACGATGAAGTCATGCGGTTGCGGGACCGATTCGGCTCGGTGATCCTGGTGGACATGCATTCCATGCCGGCCCTCAGCGGCCGCGGCGCGGATATCGTCCTGGGTGACCGATTTGGAACCTCCTGCCGCGAAGCAGTGTCTGACACGGTCGAGACGCTCTTCCAGGACCTCGGATTCGTCACAGTTCGGAACAATCCCTATGCCGGCGGCTTCACCACCGAGCATTACGGACGCCCCATGGAGGGCGTGAATGTGATCCAGATCGAGATCAATCGCGGTCTGTACATGGACGAGAACCGCGTCTTGTTACGCCCCGATCACGCGGATTTCATTGCCAAAATGCGCAGGTTTGTCAGTGAATTGGCCGGTATCGACTGGGTATCCCGCCTACAGCCTTAATCATGCCCATTTCAGGGGAAGACTGGTGCTTGCCTTCGCCCGGCACGCGCTTTGCTCCCCTGTGAGGTGTGCGTCCCATAGCGGCGCATTTTGAGACGCGAAGATTAGGCGGCGAGTAGTTATGACGAATGATATCGACCTACATGTGGGTAAACGGTTGCGCCGCCGGCGCCGCCTTCTGGGCCTGACCCAGCAGCAACTGGCCGAATCGGTCGGTATCCGTTTCCAGCAAATCCAGAAATACGAGTGCGGGGCCAACCGGGTCAGCGCCAGCCGGCTCTTCGAGCTGGCTGAATCGCTCGATCTGCCGGTGCAGTACTTCTATGAGGGCCTGTCCAAGCGCGACGAGATGCATGGCGACGAGACGCTGGCAGCTGATGTGCTCTCCCAGAAGGAAACCGTCGACCTGATCCGGGCCTATTACCGCCTCGGTGAACGTCCCCGCAAGCGCTTGCTCGAACTGGCCAAGTCGCTCGAGCCGGAAGAGGCGGCGAACGACGCGGCCTGATCCTTTTCAGGATTGGTATCATGGCGTCTGGCACCGGCCCGCAGGCCGTGCTAGGCGCCTTGCCATGTCTGATCACGATTTCCAGGCCGATCTTCGGATTGCCCACGCCATGGCGGACGCGGCGCGCGCCGCCATAGCGCCCTATTTCCGGACCCGTCTGGATATCGAGAACAAGTTGAGCGCGGGCTTCGACCCGGTCACCCAGGCTGACCGCGCATCCGAAACGGCGATGCGCGAGCTCCTGTCCCGACAGGCACCGCAGGATGCCATCCTCGGTGAGGAATTCGGTACAAGCGCAGGCACGGGCACGGGCACAGGCTCAGGGACAGGCCCAGGCACCGGCGAGCGTCGCTGGGTGCTTGATCCGATCGATGGCACCCGCGCATTCATTGCCGGCCTGCCTACCTGGACTGTCCTGATCGCGCTGGAAGTGGCTGGCAAGCCGCTTCTCGGCGTGATTGATCAACCGCATATCGGTGAACGTTTCTCCGGTTGGCCCGGTGGCGCGCATTACAGCCGCGCGGACGTTTCACAGCCCCTCGCTGTCTCCACCTGCCGGGCGCTGGATCAGGCCATTCTCGCCAGTACCGATCCCTATCTGTTTGACGGGGCCGAGCGTGACGCATTCGAGGCTGTTCGCAGTGCGACTCGCCTTTGCCGGTTCGGATTCGATGCCTATGCCTATGCCATGCTGGCATCTGGCGGCGTTGACCTGGTGGTTGAGAGCGGCCTTCAGATCTATGACGTTCAGGCCCTCATTCCGGTGGTGACCGGCGCGGGAGGCGTGGTCACGAACTGGCGTGGCGGCGATCCGTCAGCTGGCGGCCAGGTGGTCGCAGCGGCCAATCGGGAGCTTCTTGAGCAAGCCCTCGAGCGGCTTGCTCCAGCGGCTCTCTAACTGTCCAGCAAAACCCGAAACGGTCTGTCGCCGAGCTCGATCCGTGTGAGATTGCGCATGGATCGGTCGCGTGGGCGCACGATGATCCGGTTTTCCTGCGCCGTCAGCGCGCGGCTCGACCCGTCTGCCATGATCGCTGTTGCGCTGGGTGCCGGTCCGTCGAACACAAAGATCAGGGTCCGGAAATTCGGCGCGAACAGGGCCGCCACGCCAGCCGCTTCGCGCATGGCGTGATTGGCCTGGCCGAGTGCCAGATTGAGGTCTGCCACCGCATAGTCCGGTCCACCGGGCAGAATGGCCTCGAACTGCATGTTCAAGGACATGCCGCCGCCTTCCTGATTGATGAAAACGGACGGGGCATTGGCCAGCGTCTCGGCGTCCGGACGGTGGGTGATGCGCCCGCGTCCATCAATCGCCAATGAGACCCGCTCCCCGTCCTGCTCGTACCACATCTCGATCTCCGCTGGCGGAATCCCGTCCTCGGAGGCGACCGTGTAGGTGAGGCTGAAGTGGGTTCGACGCTCTGCCTCGATTTCAAGATAGGTCTCTTGGTGCGGGTAGAAGCGCGGAAGCGGGCCGGCTTCCCGTTCGACCGATTGCCCGACGGCAATCGATGACAGGAAGCCGGACAGCACACTTGCGATCAAAAGAACGCAGGAGCGCATTACTCGCTCGTTTCTTCCGTGACCGGCTTGCGGAAGAGCAGGGTCATGCGGTCGCTTTCACCAATGGCATCATAGGATTCCCGGTCCCAGTCGGCAGCCAATTCGCTACCCTCGGGCGGGTTGCGGCGTACCGGCGGAAGGGTCCAGACGCCCAGCGGGTGGTCCGCCGTGTCGGCCGGATTGGCGTTGATTTCGGATGCGCCGACGAACTCGAAACCGGCCTCCTCGGCAAGCGCGATGACATAGGCCTGCTGGACATAGCCGTTCGAGGCGCCCGGGTCCTGTTCGCGGGTAGAGGGGAGGCGGTGCTCGACCACGCCCAGCACGCCGCCCGGACGAAGCACGGTGTGGAAGTCGGCCAGGGCACGTTCGGTGAAACCGCGCGACATCCAGTTGTGGATATTGCGGAAGGTCAGAACCGTATCAACCGACCCGGGTTCGAGCGCGAGTTGGGTATTCACATCGAAGTCCACCGTCATCACGTCGCCGTAGAGCGCGGTGTCTGCGACCATCTCCTCAAAGGATGCGCGGGAGCGCCGGCGGTTATTGCTGGCGGAGTCCGGGCTGAAATGCGCGGCGACATACTGGCCACCATTCGCACTGATCCACGGCGCAAGGATGTTGGTATACCAGCCGCCACCCGGCCAGATTTCAACGATCGTTCCGCTCGGATCGACTTCGAAGAATTCCAGTGTTTCGCGCGGATTGCGCGACGTGTCGCGTTGGCCGGTATTGCCGCGCCATTCGCCCGCCATGACGGCGGTGATCTCGGTAAGGTCGGGAGCGGCTGGCTCTTCCGCGACGGTTTCCGCGACCTCGGAAACGGTGTCGGTCATGGCTTCGGTGTCCGGACTGTCGACGGATTCTTCGGAACCGCCGCTGCAGGCAGCGAGAATGGCCGTACCGGCGAGAAGCGCGAGCAATTGAGCGTGACGCATGTTGGAAAACTCCTGTGTGTGACGGGCAATTGGTAGCCAAGCGCGAGCGCTTGCGCAAATCCTGAATGCGGGGGGTTGCGGACCCGGAATTCGCTACCCAAATAGCATGCACGGGTCGCCAAACGGGGCCCGCAAGACCAGCCAGGATCCTTGTGATCTGGCTTTGTTTCAATCGCCCGGCTCGCCGGGCCTGTTTATCGCTCTGAAGGAGGATGGACTGATATGCGAACTGTTGATTTCACCCCGCTTTACCGCTCGATCGTCGGCTTTGACCGGCTTGCGGACATGATGGATTCGGCGACCAAGATCGAGTCTCAGGGGTATCCGCCCTACAATATCCAGCACGTCGCTGATGACGAGTACCTGATCGAACTGGCAGTCGCCGGTTTCGGTGAGGAGGATCTCGTGGTCCAGGTGCAGGAAACTGTCCTGACCGTTTCCGGCAAGAATGCCGAGAAGTCGGACAGCGATGATCGCCGCTTCCTGCATCGCGGGATTGCCGAGCGGTCTTTTGAGCGCCGTTTCCACCTGGCCGACCATGTCGAAGTGGCCGATGCCGGGTTGAAGAACGGGCTGCTTCAAATTCGTCTGGTCCGAGAAGTCCCGGAAACGGCCAAACCGAAGCGGATCGATATCAAGTCCGGCGTTGGGTCAACCCGCGCTCAGCTGATCGAGGGTGGCAAGACCAAGGCCGCCTGACCCGTCGCTGACGGACTGAATTCCCCTCCGATTGTCCTTCAAGGCGGTGAGCGCAAGCTCGCCGCCTTTTTCTTTGCGCATTCGGAGTGTCGGACGTGTCAGGCGGCGTTGAAGTCAACCGCGCCGTCGACGGAATCCACTTCATCGACGAAGTCCTCATCAACCTTCGCGCCGGTAAAGCAGGAGCCGTTGAAGCTCGCCTTCTTCACATTCGTCCCGTTGAGGGTCGCATAGGAGAAATCGGCACCGCTTGCCTTGATCTGACGCAGGTCAGCGCCCCGCAGATCCGTGTAGCGCGCGCGGACGCCGGCGATGGAGGCGGGCAGCAGGCGATTGCCTTCGAGAAGCAGTGGTCCGAGCTGGCAGTCGCGAAGGTCGGCATTGGACAGATTGGCACCGGTCAGATCGGCTCCACGCAAATCCGCGCCGCGCAGGCTGACCATGCGCAGATCGGCCTTTTCCAGTCGGGCACCCTGCAATTGCGCCCCTTCAAGGTCGAGGCCGTACAGGGTCGCACCGCGCGCATGAAAGGCCGTCAGTGTCTTGCCGGCCAGTGAGTTCAGCCCCCGAAGGTCGGTACCGTCAAACAGGGAGGGCTTGCCCTCCTTGCCATTGGTGTCGCACCACCGGACATGTTCGGCGATCTGGTCGGCAACCGGTTGCTCGAGCTCCTTGGCGTCAATGCCGACCGGTGTGCTGGTCAGCGCTCCGTCGGTATTCATGCCCTGTTTCTTGGCCATGACGGTCTTGGTGCCGATCAGGACAGCATGGGTGAAATCTGTATCGGTCAGGTCGGCGCCGGAAAGGTCGGCCCCTTCCAGGTTGGCGCCCTGGAAAGAGGAGCCGCGCAGATTGGCCCGGATCAGTCGTGTCCCGAGCAACATGGCGTCGGTGAAGTCGGCCTTCTGGGCCGCAATGCCCGCCATTTTGGAGCGCGACAGGTTGGCCCCGGTGAAATTGGCGGTGCCGGCGTCATTCTCCTGGGTCTTGTGGGTCAGGACCGCCAGACCCTTTTCCTTGTCCATCTGGGCGATCGCACCTTCGCGAAGATCGGCTTCGGTCAGATCCGCGCCGGTCAGATTGGCGCCACGCATGACCGCACCACGCAGATCAGCGCGGCGCAGGGAGGCGCCCTCCAGATTGGCGCGCCGCAAGTCTGCCGCAAAGAAAATCGCGCTGTTGAGCGTGCAACCGGACAGAATGGTGCCGCGAAGGACAGCGCCGCTGAAATCAGCATCTGACAGGTCGCGATTGGCGAGGACCAGATCTTCCAGAATGGTGTAGGCGAAACTTGCCCGCGCGCCACCGGAACGGCCGGACCACAGACGCTCGTGTCGCGCACAAATGGCGTCGACTTCGTCCTGCGTCAGCGTCTTGTATTCAATCTTTCGGCCCGTCATCGGCGCGGTCCTGTCGGTGTCATTATACAGGCGGGCACCTTACAGGAGGAGCGTTAACAGCCAGTGTGCCATCAGTCGGGCAGCGCAGGCAGCCAATTCCGGCCGGCCAGCGGATGGTCCGGCGCAATGCAGATGCGGTTCACGCCGGCACGGCCATGCGCCTTGAGTTCTTCTTCCGCGGCTTCGATGGTTTCCGCCCGGAGTTCAGCATCATAGCCATGGGCGCGGTCATCAACCCGGACCTGGGGGAGGCCCGTCTCCAGACGTTGGAAGAAGCCGGCATAGAGCGCGTGAGCGTCGGCCCGGCCTGGTCCGATTTCGGTTGCTATGGCGGCGGCCTGGAGCATTGCCACGCCCTTGCCAGCCACGTGCGGGAACTCATCCCGGCACGCGATGACGACGCGGGTGATGCCGGCATCGATCAAGCCCTGGGCGCAAGGCGGGGTCTGCCCATGATGGGCGCAGGGCTCCAGGGTGACATAGGCCGTGGCTCCGTTCGCCGCATCGCCCGCCCTGTCCAGAGCGACGCGTTCGGCGTGCGGACGCCCGCCATCGCGGGTCGATCCGGTGGCGAGAATGCGCCCGGTCTTGACCAGGACACAGCCTACGGCGGGGTTGGGCGCCGTGCGGCCCTGCTGGGCCCGCGCGAGCGCCAGCGCCAGGTCCATGTAACGTCGGTCGTCGACCGTGCTCATGCGCCCGGAAGCGGCGGCAGGGATTTGGCGCGATCGGGATCGAGATAGCGGGCCGCCGTGATTTTCAGCCCGTCATCCTCGAGGTCGATCAGGAGCGGATTTCCGGTTGGAACCTCGATTTCCATGATGTCGGAATCGGACACGTCGAAAAGGAGTTTGACCAGGGCGCGCAGGCTGTTGCCGTGCGCCGCGACGACCAGGGACTCGCCCTTCTGAAGGCGCGGCAGGATGTCGGAGCTCCAATAGGGTTCGACCCGGTCGAGCGTCGATTTCAGGGATTCCGAGGCCGGCAGCATGTCTCGCGGGACATGCGAATAGCGCGTGTCATTGACCGGGTGATAGGCGTGATCTTCGGTCAAGGGCGGGGGCGGCGTGTCGAAGGAACGGCGCCAGATCCTGACCTGTTCATCGCCATGCCTGGCCCGGGTTTCATCCTTGTTGAGCCCGGCGAGGGCCCCGTAGTGACGCTCATTGAGCCGCCAGGACTTTTCCATGGGGATCCACAGGCGATCGAGCCCTTCGAGGGTGAAATTAAGCGTCTTGATGGCGCGCTTGAGCACGGAAACGAAGGCGTGGTCGGGCTTGAAGCCGGTTTCGGCCAGAAGGTCGCCGGCCCGCTTCGCCTGGGCAATGCCTTCATCGGTCAGGTCGACATCCACCCAGCCGGTAAAGCGGTTCTGCAGATTCCATTCGCTCTGGCCGTGCCGAATGAGGGCGAGTTGCGGCATGTGTCGACTCCCAATTGGTCCCTGTTCGCGCAGCGATAGCCCGGCAGAGCCTGCGGGGCAAGACGCGCACAGGGGAGGGCACAGGTTCAAGATTTTGCTTAGGCTTCGCAATCGGGTTGTGTTATAAAACGAGTGCAGGTTTCCGGGGCGGGCCTGGTTCTTCAACGAACCCACACACAAGGCATGACTCATCCGCCCCGACTAGCGGCGACCGGATGTGAGGCTCTTCTCCGTCCCCCAAGGGCCAGGCGCATCTTGCCGCACTAGCCGCGCACGTCTCTTCCCCGGACGTGCGCGGTTCTGGTATGGGGTCTCCCGATCCGGCGTCGTATTGTTCTGACCGCGCGGGTCGATCGAGAGGAGACGGCATGTCCCAGAATGATTCCGTGCAATCCGCCCGCCGTGTCATCGCAACGGAATGCGAAGGCATGGTCGCACTCGAGCAATCAATCGGGTCCGACTTTGCGGAAACGATCGAGCGACTCAGCCGGCTCGAGGGTCGCCTGATCTGCGCCGGTGTCGGCAAGTCCGGCCATGTTGCGCGGAAGATCGCTGCGACGCTCGCATCCACCGGGACCCCGGCCTATTATGTCCACCCGACCGAGGCCAGTCATGGCGATCTCGGCATGATCGCAGCCAGCGATGCGGTCCTCGCCCTGTCCAAATCCGGCGAGACAAAGGAACTCGGCGATCTGATCGCCTATTGCCGTCGTTTCGGCGTGCCGCTGATCGCGATGACGGCGCAGCCGGACAGTACGCTGGGCCGGGCCGGCGATTATCGCCTCTTCATACCGGCCGCGCCGGAAGCCTGCGGCGAGACCCGGGCTCCGACGACGTCCACGACGCTGATGATGGCGCTGGGTGATGCCCTGGCCGTGGCTCTGCTCGAGACTCGCGGCTTCACCGCCTCCGACTTCAAGACCTTTCATCCGGGAGGGGCGCTCGGCGCTGCGCTCGCCAGCGTTGGGGACATCATGCATGCCGGTGACGCAGTTCCATTGATCGGGGCCGATGCCCCGATGAGCGATGTTCTCATCGAGATGACGACCAAGAGTTTTGGCTGTGCCGGAATCGTCGATGAGGCGGGCAAGCTGGCCGGGATCATCACCGACGGCGATCTGCGCCGCCATATGGGCGCCGGCCTGGTCGATCAGCGTGCGGGGGACGTGATGACCGCGGACCCGCGCACCGGAGAGGCGGGCATGCTCGCCGCGGATGCCCTGCGCCTCATGACTGCGGGGCAACCGAAGATCATTCAGCTCTTTATTGTCGATGACGCCCGGCGACCGGTCGGGATCCTGCATTTGCACGACTTGCTGCGTGTCGGGCTCAAATAGCGTTCAGTTTCTGCACACAACCCCGCGTCAGCGCTGGTGAAATCATGCTTCGGGCGCTATCTTCCCAACCGGAGGAAGCGTGACCCGTCCTGCACCCGCAAGGTGCAGGGGATTCGGCATGCCGCCTGAGTGGGAGTAAACATGCAAGAACCACTAGCCCTGCAAGTCAGGCAGCGCCTGCGCCCCTATATCGCGGGCCTGGCCGGGTTTTCGCTTGCCTCGAATATCCTGCTCCTGGTCTCACCGCTCTACATGCTGCAGGTTTATGACCGGGTTCTCTCCTCGGGCTCGATCGACACATTGATCTGGTTGTCCGTGCTCGCAGTCTTTCTGCTGGGTGTCTATGGCGCCGCGGAAGCCGGTCGCCGCCGGGTCAGCGCGCTCGCCGGCAAGGAGCTGGACACCTTGTTGATGCCCCTCGCATTCTCGCGCTTCGAGACTGATTCCGGCCAGCCGCATCTGGCCCGAGACCTGGGTGCCGTACAGCGGATCCAGACGGCTCTGCAGTCCGGCAGCCTGATGCCGTTCGCGGATCTGCCATTCGCGCCGCTTTTCCTTGTCGTGCTTTTCCTGATCCACCCGGTGCTCGGGGCGATCGGTCTCGTTGGTGCCATCGTCGTCTTCGCGGTGGCTGTGACCGCCGAATTGACCACCCGCCAGGCCGGGCAATTCTCCCAAGGCGCCCTGCGCAGTGCCGGCGAGTTCGCCACCGGGCTCGAGCGCCAGCGCTCGGCGATGGCGGCAATGGGTCTCGTGCCGGCGGCCTACCGCCGCTGGCGGGCCAACCAGGAGGCCGGTCAGGGTTTCTCGCTCGACGCGGCCAAGCAGGACGGCAAGTTTTCCGCGATCTCCCGATCGACCCGGCAAGTGCTGCAGATCTGTGTTCTGGGCGGCGGGGCCGCGCTGGCGCTGAGCCAGGAGATCTCGCCCGGTGCCATTGTTGCGTCCTCGATCATTCTGGCCCGGACACTGGGCCCGATCGATCAGATCGTGGGCAGCTGGCGCAATACGATCCAGACCTGGACTGCCTGGAAGGATCTGATGGAGCGCCTGGACGGAACTGAAGCCGAGCCGCAATACACGCCATTGCCGCGCCCGGCGGCGGACCTCAAGCTGGACCGGTTGTCAGTCGTGGTTCCGGGCGCTGAAGGACCGCAAATCCGGCCCTTCAGCTGGAGCGCGAACGGGGGGCAATTGATTGCCGTGACCGGTGGAAACGGGGCCGGCAAGACAACCCTCCTCCAGACCCTGGCCGGCGCCTGGCAGCCGGGCTCCGGAACCATCAGCCTTGGCGGGCGTAATCTTCACGACTGGCCGGGCCCCGATCGCGGTCGCCATGTCGGCTATGTCCCGCAGGACGTTGAGCTCTTGCCGGCGACGGTTGGTGAGAATATCGCGCGGCTTGGCGAAGCCGACAGTGACGCCATCATTGCTGCGGCGCGGGCCGCCGGGGCTCATGAAACCATCCTCGCCTTGCCCGACAGCTATGATACGCGGGTCGGACCGGGCGGCACGCATTTGTCCGCCGGCCAGCGTCAGATGATTGGCCTGGCCCGGGCCCTGTATGGCGATCCGGTTCTGCTTCTGCTCGATGAGCCGACGGCCAATCTGGATGCGGCCGCGGCGCCGGGCCTGGTCAACGCCCTGCGCCAGGCTGCCGAACGCGGCGCGATCATTCTCGCCGCCACCCACGACCGGCGCGTGATCGAACGCGCCACGACCGTGCTGCTGGTCCGCAATGGGGATGTCATGGCGGCGCCGGCTGAACAGTTTCTCAAATTGGCCACCGGGCCTGGCGCGGGCGGTCAGGCTGTTGGTCGCGGAGGGGCAGCCTGATGGCAGACAGTAATCAGGGGCCGAGCCTTATGGGCGACAGATTCGTGCGGCGCGCGGCCTTGGTCTGCCTGATCGGACTTGGCGGTTTTCTCGCCTGGGCCGGCTTTGCCCCGCTCGCCGAAGGCGTTCCGGCGGCTGGCCAGATCGTGGTCGAGGACGACCGCCAGGTCGTGCAGCACCTCGAGGGCGGAATTATCCAGGAATTACTGGTGCGCGATGGCGACCATGTTGAAGCCGGCGAACCCCTGTTGACCCTGCAGGAGACGGCTTCCGAGGCGGCACGGGATGAATTGCTTCAGGAAATGGCCACCTTGACCGGGTCGCAACAGCGCCTCGCTGCCCTGCGAGACGGGCTCGACGAACCAGACTACTCGCCGCTGGATGCGCTTGATCTCACCGTCGCGCAGCGCGACGCTGTCGTGATGCGCCAGAGCGATCTCTTCCGCCAGCAAACCCAGTCATTCCAGGCGGACATCACCGTGTTGACCGCGCGTCGTGACGGTGCCGCGTCCTCACGCGAGCTGCACGCCCAGCAGATCCGCGTCACGCAACGTGTGCTCGCAGCGGCCGAGGACCAGGTTTCGCTCCTGCGCGAGCGGTATGAGCGCCAGATGGCAAGGCTCGACGAATTGCGGGCGATGGAACGCGACGTGGCGACGCTGGAAGCCGACATTTCCCGCTTGCGGACCGAAGCCCAGCAGGCGGCCACGCTTGAGGAAGACCTGACCGGCCAGATCGCGCAGACCGAGGCTGCCTTCTCGCGCCAGATCTCTACCGACCAGCTCGAAGTCCGCAGTCAGCTGGAACAGGCAACCGAGCGTTTGTCCGCCGCCCAGGATGTTCTCAACCGATCCGTCGTCCTGGCCCCCCAGGGCGGGGAGGTGCTCAATCTGCGGTTTGCCACGCGCGGAGGTGTCGTCCGGCCGGGCGAGGCGATTCTGGAAATTGTGCCGGCTGCCGGCGAAATGACGGCATCGGTGCGGATCCAGCCTGCCGACCGCGCTGCTGTTTATGAGGGGCAGGCGGTCCGGACCCGCGTGACGGCCTACAAGAGTTGGATGACGCCGCGCCTTGATGGCGAGGTGATCAGCGTCAGTGCCGATCTCAAGACCGATCAGAATACGGGTGTTTCCTACTACGAGGTGCGTATTCGCATACCGGCTGACCAGGCGGCGCGTCTGGGCGAGCTGGATGTCATTCCCGGCATGCCGGTCGAGGTGTTCATCTTCTCCGGCTCGAGCCGGACCACGCTGGATTATCTCCTCGAGCCGATCAGCGAGTCGCTTTTCCGCGGCGCCCGGACCGGGTGAGCCCATGTTGATGTGTCGTGTCCTTCCCACCCTGCGCTGCGCGGTCCTGATGGCCGGGCTCGGCGTGGCGGCCGTTTCGGCGCCCGCTCAGGCGCAGGTGCAAACCCGGACGGGCGAGTGCCTGTCCTTCACCCATGCGCTGCAGATTGCCGCCGAGCGAGCGCCGGAAATTGCCGGCGCCATGGCGCGCCAGAACGAGGCCGCTGCAGATTATCGCGAGGCGGAGTCCCTGCGTCTGCCCCAGGTTTCAACCTTCGGCCGTTCCGCGTCCGGCGACAGCGGGCTGACCGGCAGTCAGATCGAGAACCAGGTCGGTTTGCGCCTGTCACAGCGTTTGTGGGATTTTGGTGATTCCCACTACGCCATGGCGGCGGCCAGCAGCACGATCGACCAGCGGGCCTATGAGCTGCGGGCTCAACAAAGCAATGCATCCGGACGGCTGGCAGACGCGTATCTGACGCATCTGGAGGCCGA
>NZ_CAJQOO010000117.1 GCF_905480005.1 uncultured Maricaulis sp. | reverse complement strand
AGCGACTGCCGGTAGGCGGTGTCCATGAAACGGTCGAGGCCTTCGACGTCGGCGAACAGGTCGGAGCGGGTTTTCATCGGGGCGTCGGGGTCGATGCGCTTGATGACACGTGCCGGATTGCCGGCGACGATGGTCCAGGGCTCGACATCCTTGGTCACCACCGAGCGCGCACCGACCACGGAATGATCGCCAATGGTCACCCCCTTGCCGACAAAGGCGCCATCACCGATCCAGACATTCCGGCCCAGCTTGACCGGTTTGAAGTCCGGCTGCGGGTCGACGCGGTCATGGATGGAGTGCCAGTCGCAATCGGTGATCGTGACCTTGTTGGCGATCAGGGCCGCATCGCCGATCTCGATCTCGCCGGCGGCGAGGATGCGTGTGCCCGGCGCCAGGAAGACATGATCACCCAGGCTGATCCGGCCGGACTGGGTCTGCGGTGACCAGACGGTGAGGCGGACCGGGTCATGCTTGTTGGCGATGATGTGGAGATGGTCACCGGCGGTGATATTGGGTCCGAAGACCTCGACCGCCCAGGGCAGGACGATCTTGGGGTCGCGGCCGATCTCGGCGAAGTGCGGGGCCAGGAAATGGCCAGCCCAGGCATTCTCGAACTGCTCCCAGAAACGGTGCATCCAATAGGGGCGGTGATCGCGGCGCATGGGGTGTCCCGTCTGGCTGGCGGCTGTGCCCGCAACTTGCCGCACGACGCGGCGACGGCAAAGCTTTCACCTGCATGAGACAAGAAGGGAGCGGTCCTGTCTCGCCTGTGGTGCAGGCGGCGGACCGGCGGAAATGATGGGTTTGAGCGTGTCCATGGATGCCGCGGCAGTCGCGGCCTATCTCGACGAGGTCTTCCCGCAATGGAATCAGGGCGGGATCAGATTCGGGATTGAACGGATCGAAGCCGGGCGCGCCATTGTGAGCGCTGAAGCGCAGGCCGCGCATCTGCGCCCGGGCGGGACAGTCTCGGGCCCAACCCTCTTCACCCTGGCGGACTTCGCGGCCTATGCCGTCATTCTGGGGCATGTCGGAAAACAGGCGCTGGCGGTGACCACCAATCTCAACATCAATTTCCTGCGCAAGGCCCCGCCCGGACCGGTGGTGGGCCATTGCCGCCTGCTGAAACTCGGGTCGCGACTGGCGGTCACGGATTGTGATATCACCGCTGGCGGCTCGGATGACTTGATCGCCCAGGCCAGCGCGACCTATTCCCTGCCGCCCAAGCAACATCATGGCTGAACCCGCATGACCGAAACGCCTGAAACCGAGCTCACCGATCCCGATCCGATCGAGGCCGCCATTCTGAGTCTTGTCGCGGCCGCACCGGAGGGCCGCTCCATCTCGCCCGCCGATGTCGCCAAGGCGGTTGATCCGGAGCGCTTCAATCGCAAGTTCGGCCATGTCCGGCAGGCGGCCATCCGTCTGGCCAAAGCGGGCAAGGTGACCATTTTGCGCAAGGGCAAGCCGGTCGAGGATCCGGAGAGTTTCAAGGGTGTCTGGCGGATTGGCCGCGCCTGATCTCCACACGCTTCTCGCGGATATCCGCGCCTGCCGGGTCTGCGCCGATGCCATGCCGCATGAACCGCGCCCGGTCATTCAGGCCCATCCGGATGCCCGCATCCTCCTCGTCGGCCAGGCGCCGGGCACCCGCGTCCACGCCTCGGGCAAGCCTTTCACCGACCCGTCCGGGGACCGCCTGCGTGAGTGGATGCAGATCGATGAGGCGGATTTCTACGACCCGGCCAAGCTGGCCATTGTCCCGATGGGCTTTTGCTTCCCGGGCCTGGACGACAGGGGCGGTGACCTGCCGCCGCGCCGGGAATGTGCGCCGCTGTGGCAGGAGAGGGTGCGCGAGGCCTTGCCCGGTATTCGCCTGACCCTGCTGGTCGGCCAGTATGCCCAGCGCTTCTGGCTGGGTTCGCAGGCGCACAAGACGCTGACCGAAACCGTGCGTCATGCGGCCGGTTTCGGGCCTGATTTTCTACCGCTCCCCCATCCCTCATGGCGGAATAGTGGTTGGTTGCGCAAAAACCCCTGGTTTGGGGAAATAATTCTCCCGATGTTGCGGTGCCGCATAAAAGAATTGTTACCGTGACCACGTTTCGGGGTGTTTTCGAGCGCTTGTGTGTTGTCCTCTGAAAGGGTATCCCGGCGCCCGAAATCGCGGCTCCGCAAGCGGCGGCCGTATCAGCTGAACAAAAGGGTTTGCTGCCTATGAGCGTTCTCGAGCATCCGTCTTTCGACAATCACGAGAGAATTCTTTTCGCGACCGACGAAGTCACCGGGCTGAAAGCCATCATCGGTGTCCACACCACGGTCAGCGGTCCCGCCTGCGGTGGCTGCCGCATGTGGACCTATCCCAATTCGGAGGCTGCGCTCCAGGACGTGCTGCGCCTGTCCCAGGGGATGAGCTACAAGAATATCATGGCCGACCTGCCGATTGGTGGCGGCAAGTCCGTCATCATGAAGCCGGAAGGCTCCTTTGACCGTCGCGCTCTGTTCGAGGCCTTTGGCCGGGCCGTGGCCAGCCTCAACGGCATGTACATCACGGCCGAGGATGTCGGCGTGAGCCCGGACGACATGATGGCCGTGCGCGCCTCGACCGAGCATGTCGTCGGTCTGCCGGAAGGCAAGGACGCCTCGGGTGACCCGTCGCCGGTGACCGCCGAGGGCGTGTTCCGCGGCATGAAGGTCTGCGTCGAGCGCGGTCTGGGCAAGTCGGACATGTCCGGCGTCAAGGTCGCCATCCAGGGCGCCGCCGGCCATGTCGGTGCCTATCTGGCCGGCCATCTGGCCAAGGCGGGTGCCGAGCTCTTCATCACCGATATCAACCAGGATGGTCTCGAGCGTCTCAAGGCCGAGCACGGCGCCACCATCGTCGGGCTCGATGACATCTATGAGCTCGATGTCGATGTCTTCGCACCCTGTGCGCTGGGCTCGGTGATCAATCCGGACACGATTGACCGCATCAAGGCGAAGATCATCGCCGGCGCCGCCAACAACCAGCTGGCCACGCGCGAAATGGGCGCTGAAATCCTCAAGCGCGGCAAGGTTTACGCACCGGATTATGTGCTCAATGCCGGCGGCATCATCAATGTGATGGGCGAGATTGCCGGCGACTTCAATCCGGAATGGGTCCAGGGCAAGCTGGTCGGTCTCGAGAACACGCTGGGCGAGATCCTCGACCAGTCCGAGAGCGAAGGCCGCCCGTCCAACCTCATCGCCGACGAGATCGCCCGTCAGCGCATCGAGGAAAAGCGCGCCGCCAAGCTGGGCAAGGCCGCTTAAGCG
>NZ_CAJQOO010000116.1 GCF_905480005.1 uncultured Maricaulis sp. | reverse complement strand
CCGGGTGACTCAAACGGGTCGCCCGGTATCGACGCTCGCTTCCGTCTGCGTTATAGCGGCGCGGATTTTCCCGCGCGGGACTTCCGCGCCGTCAGATGGAGCACCGAAATGGGCTACAAGACGATCCAGTACAAAACCGAGGGCCGGGTTGGCGTCATTACGCTGAACCGCCCCGAGGCGCTCAATGCCCTGTGCGACGAGCTGACGACGGAATTGGCAGCGGCCCTGGCGGCCTGCGAGGCTGATGACGAGATCGGCTGTGTGGTCCTGACCGGCTCGAAGAAGGCGTTTGCAGCCGGGGCGGACATCAAGGAACTCCAGTCGCGCGACATGGTCGGCCTCTACAACAAGGATCCGTTCGCGGAGACCTGGGAGGCCGTGGCCCGTTTCCGCAAGCCGATCATTGCCGGCGTGTCCGGTTATGCGCTCGGCGGTGGCTGCGAGATCGCCATGATGTGCGATTTCATCATCGCTTCGGAGTCGGCGAAATTCGGCCAGCCGGAAATCAATCTTGGTGTCATGCCGGGTGCGGGCGGTACACAGCGCCTGCCGCGCGCCGTTGGCAAGGCCAAGGCCATGGACATGTGCCTGACCGGCCGGATGATGGACGCCGAGGAAGCCGAGCGCGCTGGCCTGGTTTCCCGCGTCGTGCCGGCAGACGATTTCATGGATGTGGTCATGGAGGCTGCCGAAGCGATCGCTGCGAAGTCCCTGCCCGTCGCGATGATGACCAAGGAAACGGTCAATCGCTCTTTCGAAATTGGCCTGACCGAAGGCGTGCGCTTCGAGCGCCGTGTCTTCATGTCCCAGTTTGCGCTTGAGGATCAGAAAGAAGGCATGGCCGCCTTCGCTGAAAAACGGGCTGCACATTTCAAGCATCGCTAGGCGGCAAGACACACAGGGCGGTTGACGCCCAGCCCGCAAGGGCCTATACGCCGCCGCTCACGGATTTAGCCGGGAAGTCTGTCCCGGCCGCTTAAAGAGGTTTACATCCATGGCCAACACCAACTCGGCCAAGAAAATGGTCCGCAAGATCGCTCGCCGGACAGCCGTCAACAAGGCTCGTCGTTCGCGCGTTCGTACTTTCGTCAAGAAAGTCGAAATGGCGATCACGTCTGGCGACCAGGCTGCTGCCAAGACCGCTCTGGTCGAAGCTGAGTCCGAGCTGATGCGCGCTGTCGGCAAGGGCGTCTACCACAAGAATACGGGCTCGCGGAAAGTCTCCCGCCTTTCGGCCCGCGTGAAGTCGATGTCGGCCTGATCCGACACACTTGACGGACTGCAATTCTGATACGCCCGGGGCACACGTCCCGGGCGTATTTTTTTGTGCGCCTGCACCACGGCACGCCGGGCATTCTTCGCGAATGCCGCATGGTGACATTGATTAAAATATTCTGCGTACGGAGGGTTGCCAAACCCGGCCGGACTCGTTCCACCGGCCACAATCCTGGCTCCACACGGTCCTCATAAACGACCAGTTGATCTGTCATAAACGAGTTGCAAACGCCAAGTTTCGGTCCGGCCACGGATTTCCCGTGTCAAGCGAAGAATCTCGAATTTTGGGAGCTGAATCCTGTTGACCCAAACCGGCCTCGGAGTAACCTTTGGGCTTCTGAGGGCGACTATTCCCATGCGGAAAAATTTCCGGTAGCGGCACGACTGGGTGGAGTGCTGCGAACGGGGGGATTTTGCCAAAAATACAAACACATAGCTTTCGCACCAGCGAGAGAAAAATAAAAGTGTGACCGACGATGGCATTTAACAAATTGGCTGTTTCCGAGGCTAAAGCGGCAACCATTGAGGGGCTCGACGCTGCGGGTATTTCGGCGATCTGGCGCAAGGTTCGAGCGCACCTCCGTGAGGAGTGTGGCCCGGCCCTGTATTCGCAGGAAATCGCGCGTTTGCGTGTCCGCCTGGCTGAGACCGGTGCGCTGGTTATTGTCGCGCCCAGCAGTTTCAATCGTGATTGGGTCGAAGATCACTGGGGCGCGCGAATTCGCGCACTTTGGGCTGAACTCGACCCCACGCATCGCGAAATTCTCCTGGTGTCCGAGGGTGAGCGCGAGCCGCAACCCCTGGTCGCTGCGCGTCCGGCAACTGCCGCGACCGCCATTCGCTCGGCCTCCGCCAAACACGAGTCCGGCGACGAGAGATCGGTGGATGATGCGCTGACCGATGCGCGCTTCACATTTGACAGTTTTCGCGTTGGCCCGGCCAATGAAGTCGCTGCCGCTGCAGCCCGGACCATGGTGGGTGCCGCGACACCACCATTCAACCCGGTTTTCTTCTATGGCGATTACGGTGTCGGCAAAACGCACCTGCTCCATGCTGTGGCATCTGCGGTTCAGAAGACGCCGCGTCCGCGCCGGGCGCTCTATCTGACTGCCGAGGAATTCCTGTCCGGCTTTGTCACCGCCATGAAGGCCCGCGACACGATCTCCTTCAAGGAGACGGTGCGGGGTGTCGACGTTTTGCTGATTGATGATGTCCACTTCATCGCCGGCAAGCCCAAGACCGAAGACGAGTTCCTGCACACGATTGCGGCTCTGGTCGCGGAGAACAAGCAGGTCGTCCTGGCCTCCCACAAGCCGCCGGCCGAGCTGCAAATGCAGGATGAGCGTCTGCGCTCCCTGCTGACCGGTGGCCTGTCCTGCCCGCTCGGCAAGCCGGATCTCGACCTGCGTCGCCAGATCCTTGACTGCAAGATCGCCCAGGCAACCTGCCATTACCCGACTTTTGATGTGTCTGAAGCGGTGCGCGACTTTCTCGCCGCCCGGATCACCTCCAGCCCGCGCGAGATGGAAGGTGTGCTCAATAACGTCATCTGCCGCACCGCGCTGATCGGTCAGCCTGTGACCATGGAAGTTGTGTCGACGGCCTTGCGTGAATTGTCCCTGAGTTCCGAGCGCCGTCTGACCGTGGACGAGATCCAGAAGGTTGTTGCCACGCATTTCGGGATTACGACGGCGGATATCTGCTCCAAGCGCCGGACCCAGTCCGTGGTCCGTCCCCGTCATATTGCCATGTATCTGGCCAAGACGCTGACGACGCGGTCCCTGCCGGATATCGGGCGCCGTTTCGGCGGTCGGGATCACTCCACGGTCATCCATGCGGTTTCCAAAGTGACGCATATGATCGAGGCCGGTGATCCGGTCGCGGACGAGATTGATGCACTCACCCGTGAGCTGCAGGGCTGACACCCCTGCTCCATCGGCGGAAATTCGCGTTAACGCTGGATAAATCTCTTGCGAACGTGCGAATTCATGTATCCTCTTTGACCCATCCCGAACGGCTCGGGTGAATTGCGTCCGGTGCCGTCAAGACAGACAAAGATCTTCGACGTGGATTCAGGTAACTGACGCAGAAGACGTTGAAAGCGGAACGCGAGATATGAAGCTGACGATCGAGCGCGCGACGCTCCTCAAGGCCCTGGGCCATGTGCAGGCAGTGGTCGAAAAGCGCAACACCATTCCGATCCTGTCCAATGTGCTGATTTCAGCAGGCCCTGACGGGGCGAGCTTTGCGGCCACCGATCTGGATATCGAGATCCTCGAGACCACGGATGCAAGCTGTGACGGTGAGGGTCTGGTGACCGCTCCGGCCCATACGCTCTACGACATCACCCGCAAACTTCCGGATGGCGCTGATGTGACGCTGGAACTGAATGGCGGCGATCCGCGCCTGACCCTGAAGGCCGGCCGCTCCAGCTTTTCCCTTCCGTCGCTGCCGCCGGGCGATTTCCCGGTCATGCCGACCGAGGACCTCGAGCATCGCTTCTCGGTTCCGGCGCGGGAACTGGCCCGCCTGATCGACAAGACGCGCTTTGCCATCTCCACCGAGGAGACGCGTTACTATCTCAACGGTATTCATCTCCACGCTGCCGAGCAGGATGGTCGCAAGACCCTGCGCGCCGTGGCCACGGATGGAGTTCGCCTCGCCCTTGCCGAAGTCGACCTGCCGAACGGTGCCGATGGCATGCCGGGTGTGATTGTCCCGCGCAAGACGGTTCAGGAAGTCAAACGCCTGCTCGAAGATGCCGACGAGGATGTCGAAGTCTCGGTCTCCGAAGGCAAGATCCGTTTCCGCCTCGGCAAGGCCGTGCTCACGTCCAAGCTTATTGACGGCGCCTTCCCGGATTATGAGCGCGTCATTCCGCGCGGCAATACCCGGCTGATGTCGGTCGAGAACAAGCGTTTCGCTGAAGCCGTTGATCGTGTCGCCACGATCTCCGTTGAGAAATCGCGCTCCGTGAAGCTCTCGCTGGGCGCCGATGCGCTGACCCTGGCGGTCAATAACCCGGAGAGCGGTCAGGCCGAGGAAGAGCTTGCCGTGTCCTATTCGGATGAAGGCTTCGCCATTGGCTTCAATGCCCGCTACATGCTCGACGTGGCGTCGCAGATTGAAGGTGATGAGGCGCGCTTCCATTTTGCCGATGCGGCCTCGCCGGCACTGGTCACCGATAGTGGTGATCCCGACGCGCTTTACGTGCTGATGCCGCTGCGGGTGTGACGGGCGACGCCGAAACTCCGGGAATTGACATGCCGCCGCCGGTTCCGCCTGCGGCGGTTCGTCGTTTGCGGCTGACTGATTTTCGCAGCTATGGCGATCTCGATCTTGATCTCAGCGCCGCGCCCGTGGCCCTGTATGGCGAGAATGGTGCCGGCAAGACCAATCTGCTTGAAGCGCTGTCCTTTCTCGCGCCCGGTCGGGGTCTGCGCTCGGCGGGCGCCGACGGTGTGGCGCGAAAGCTCGATGGCGGGATTGCGGCGGAATGGGCGGTCTTTGCCGAGGCCGATACGCGCGATGGCGGTTATCGCCTGGGTGTCGGCGCACGCGGAAGTGCCCGGCGCGAGACCCGGATCGATGGCGAACCGGCGGCCCAGAACGCACTAGCGCGTCTCTTGCCGATGATCTGGCTGACACCCGCCCAGGACCGCCTCTTCGCCGGTCCACGGGCCGATCGCCTGAAATTCTTCGATCGCCTGGTTCATGCCGCCGATCCGGCTCATGCCGACGCGGCCGGCGCCTATGAGAAAAGTCGGACGCGACGGCAGCGCCTGCTCGACGAGGGCGGGCAGGACCCCGCCTGGCTCAGCGCCCTCGAAGTGGAGATGGCCGGTCATGGCGTGGCCATGGCCGCGGCGCGCCTCGACGCCCTGATCCGCTTGCAGGGGGAGATTGACCAGCGACCCGCAGGCGTCTTTCCGCAGGCCGATCTGGCTCTGGATGGCGCGGTCGAGGCTGACCTCGCCGAGGGTCTGACGGCCGGCGAGGCCGAGGACCGTTTTGTGTTGGCCCTGCGTGAGGGTCGCCGACGCGACGGCGCGGCGGGCCGGACGCTGACACGCGGCCCCCACCGGACTGAACTCATGGCGCGGCACCGCGGCAAGGACCAGCCCGCTGGCGATTGCTCGACCGGGGAGCAGAAAGCCCTGATCCTCACCCTGGCCCTGGCCCAGGCGAGGGCGCTGGGACGGCAGTGGGGCGTGGCGCCGCTGCTCTTGCTCGATGAGGCCTGCGCCCATCTCGATGCGACCCGGCGTGAAGGTCTGGCGCAGGAAATCCTGGCGTCGCGATCCCAAGCCTGGTTGACCGGCGTGGAACGCGTTCTCTTTGAGCCCTTCGGATCGCGGATCCAGTTTGGCGAGGTGGAGGACGGGCGAGTCGCTCTGGTCTGACTGCCGCCCTCCGTTTCGCCGGCCGGGCAGGGCCGATCAGGCCGGGAGCGCTGTCGTCGCGGTCTCCGCCGCTTCGTCCGGATGGGCGTCATCGGCGTCGCGATGTGCATCGACAATGGCGACCAGGAGGCCCGCTCCGGCATCGACCGCGATATGGATCAGGATTGCCGGCCACAGCGATCCACCGATCAGGAAGACGGCTGTCATCAGCACCGTGATCGGCAGGATGCGCAACATGCCGGACAGGCCCTGATAGGCATGGGCGACCAGGAAGGTGCCAATGACGATCAGCGCCGCCGCCCAGACCGGCATGGCCAGCGCGAGGGTTGAGATAAGGAAGCCGCGGAAAATGATCTCTTCCGTCACGCCGGCCGTGATGGAGAGGCCCTGAAAGCCTGCATGTTCTGCTGTGGTGCGCGGGCGAAGCAGGTCGAAGCCGTCGGCCTGGGCAAAATCGGCGCGCAGCCTGATGCGGGTTTTGCGATCGAGTGTCGTCGCGATGACGGAATAGAGCAGGTAGGCGATCGTTCCGGCTGCAAGTGCCCAGACCAGCCAGGCTTGCCAGCCGGTCGGCGATCTCATGCCCATCTCCGCGAGGGGCTGGCCCGACAGGACCCAGCAGGCCACGCAAACCAGACACAAACCCCAGAGCGAGGCCGCGGTGTTGCGATACTGTCTCATGGTGGAGCCGTGGTCATGGTCCGGGTTGGCGCGACGCATCAGGTCCCGGACAATGCCGACAATGATGAAAAGGCTGGTCGCGCCGAGTCCGATGAGAAGGGCGGGGGATTGGATGAGCGTGTCCACGACTATACTCCCTGTCTGGCTTGACCGCCGCCGGATCGGCGTGCGATCAGTTGGATTAATTTTGCGAATGCGAATTCGCGTTCACATTTAGGGGTGATCTGGACATGAGTCAAGGAGTGCGACCGACACGGCAGGCGCGTTCGCGTGAAACCCGCGACAAGCTGGTGCAGGCGCTGGACGCTTGCCTGCGCAAAAAGTCCTTTGCAGACATAACTATCGCCGAGCTGGCCGAGACGGCCGGCCTGTCAGTGGGGGCGGTCTATCGACGCTTTGAAAACAAGGATGCCTTCATCCCGGTCATCTTCGAGCTCTATCGGGCGCGTCTCGGGGAGTTCACGGCCAATGAGGGGCGGCTGGAGATTGATCCGGCAATCGGCCTCCGCGCCACATTGCGGGCCGCATGCGAAACCGGCTGGTCCTTCTTGCAGCGCGATGGCTACCTGGTTCGTGCGGCCCATCTCTACGCCCGGATCCGGCCCGACCTGATTGGCGATGATTGGGAGGAAATGTTGGAGATGGCGCGGGACTCCGGCCGTCAATTGCTACGCCTCTTCGGCGATGAGGTGAAACGGTCCGACCCGGAAGAGGCCGCGCAGATGTTCACCTATCTGATGAATACCCTGCCGATCGAGCGGGCCCTTTACCGGGAGGAGGGGGCTGCCGTGATCCTGACCATCCCGGACGCGCAATTCGTCTCGGCCATCTCTGACACACTCTACGGCTATCTGGTCACGCCCGACTGAGGTGATGCTTCGACCCTGTCGCAGGTTTCGGTCTATAGCCAAGCCTGTAAAGCGAGCGGATACCGATGACGCCGGAAACCCTTCTTCTCTTCGCCGGAGCCCTGCTCGTCCTGTTCCTCACACCGGGCCCGGGCATCGCAGCCATGATCGCGCGGACCCTTGATACGGGGCCCTGGCATGCGGCGGTCTATGGCGCGGGGATCCTTCTGGGGGACATGTTCTGGTTCACCCTGGCGGTGACCGGCCTGTCAGCCATCGCGACCCAGCTCTCTGCCTTCTGGATCGCCGCGAAGATTGTTGGCGCGCTCTATCTGGGCTGGATGGCATTCAAGGCCTTCTGGAGTGCGTGGACGGGCGCGCGGCCAAAGCCGGTCTTCAAGGCCGGTTCGAAGCGTGGCTGGATCGCAACTTTTGTGGCGGGCATTGCCATGCCGCTCTCCAACCCCAAGCCGATCGTCTTCTATCTGACCCTGGTCCCGGCCTTTGTTCCGCTCGAGGCGATCACGCCGTTCAGCTATTTCCTGATGCTGACCATCATGATCGCCATGGCGGTGCCGACAGCGGGTTTCTATATCGGTCTTGCGCACCGGGCGCGGAACTGGATGTCGACGCCCCAGGTCCGGCGGGGCGCTGACATCCTCACCGGTTGTGTCATGACCGGGATCGCAATCCTTCTGATCCTGCGCTAGCGCTGACAGCTACTTTCGTCACCGAACCGCATTCAGGTTTGAAACTGCCGCCAAAGCGGCACACACTCCGCACCACGTTATCAGGGCTGTTTCATGAGCGAGATGAACTCCACGGACTTTCGCCGACCCGACCGGTCAGGCAGCGAATTGCGGGCTTCCGTTGTCATCGCCGTGCTGGACGAGGCGGAGAATGTCGCCGCTGTGTGCGAGGAAGTGCTGCGTGAGATGGAACGCGCCGGCGCCTTTGAAATCGTCTTCGTGGACGATGGTTCGACCGACGCCACGCCGGACATTCTCCAGGATATTGCAGATAAGGATGACCGTGTTCGCCTGATCCGGCATGACCGGCGCTGCGGCAAGTCCCAGGCCGTGCGCTCCGGTGTGCTGGCTGCGCGGGCCCCGTGGATCGCCACGCTTGATGGTGACGGCCAGAACGATCCGGCTGATCTGCCTGACATGCTCGAAAAAGCCTGGACGGCTGACGGCGTCGCTCCGCTTGTTGCGGGCACACGGGTCCGTCGCAATGACCCGGTTTCGCGGCTGATCGCCACCCGCATCGCCAACGGATTCCGCGCCACCGTGCTGGGCGATCACTGCCCGGATACGGGATGCGGTGTGAAGATATTCGACCGCGACAGTTTTCTGCTCCTGCCCTGTTTCGAGGGCATGCACCGTTTCCTTCCCGCGCTCTTCCAGCGCTATGGCCACCCCCTGATCAATCATCCGGTCAGTCACAGGGCCCGCCATGCCGGGCAGTCGAAATACACCAATCTGGGGCGCGCCTTTGTCGGGATATTCGATACGATGGGCGTGATCTGGCTGGTCCGCCGCACCAAGGCGCCGGGGCGGATCGAAGAGCGTTCGTCGTGACCTCCGCCGGATCGGGCGCACACCGGCTGGGCTGGAAGGATTGGCTGATCCTTGTGGCCCTGTCCGCGCTGGTCCTGTTGCCGGGGATATCCTCCTTGCCGCCCGTGGATCGCGACGAGTCCCGTTATGCGGTCGCCACCAACCAGATGCTGGAAACCGGTGACTACATCGATATCCGCTTCCAGGAGGAGCAGCGCTATCTCCAGCCGGCCGGAATTTACTGGCTCCAATCGATCGCGGTAGCCGTCACCGGAACGGCCGATGATCGGGAAATCTGGGCGCACCGTATCCCGTCTTTCCTGGGCATACTCGCCGCCGTCCTGATGACCGGGGCGATCGCGACACGGCTATATGGCCGCCATGCCGGCTATGGCGCGGCGCTCCTTGTCGCGACCGCATTTGCCGTCGGCTTTGAAGCGCGGATCGCCAAGACAGACGCGGTCCTGCTCGCGACAATCACGGCGGCCCATCTGGCTCTGATGCGGATCTATCTCGAGCCGAAAGGGCATTGGTGGAGACCGGCCCTTTTCTGGGCAGCACTGGGCGGCGGGCTGATGATCAAGGGGCCGATCATCCTTCTTTTTGTCGGCCTGACCCTCATCGCCCTGGTGATCTGGGACCGGAAGCTTGCCTGGCTCGGGGCGCTGAAGCCCCTCTGGGGCGTCCCGCTTTTCCTGGCCATTGCCCTGCCCTGGTATGTGGCGATCGGACTCGTGTCCGATGGCGGGTTCTACGCAGAAGCGATTGGCGACAGTCTGATGGGCAAGGTTGGCGAGAGCCAGCAATCCCATGCCGGACCGCCGGGATACTATCTCAGCCTGTTATCGCTCAGCTTCTGGCCGGGCTCACTCTTCTTCGTCTTTGCGGGCTGGTTTGCCTGGACCCGGCGCGCCGAGCCGGCAACGCGCTATCTGATTGCGTGGATCGTCCCGGCCTGGCTCGTCTATGAGCTGATCGCCACCAAGCTGCCGCACTATGTCATGCCCCTCTATCCGGCGATGGCCTGTTTGGCGGTGGCGGCGATCTTCCAGCCCGGCGAAGCGCGCGCTCCCCTCTGGCTGCGGGTTGCTGCCGGCCTGTACGCCGCGATCTGGCTGGTCACGAGTGGCTTTGTGGCGGCGCTTGGCGCGGCCATGCTGCACTGGTCCGAGGGTCAGCTTTCGCCGGTCCTGATTGTGGCCGGGGTGGCAATCCTTGTCTCGGCCCTCGCGGCGCTTGGCCTCTACCTCACAGGGCGCAAACCGAAAGCGCTTGCAGCCGGACTGGTTGCGGGCGGCCTGGCCGTTGTGACCGTCTATGCCGGCACCCTGCCACGTCTCGACACGCTTTTTCTGACGCCCCGCATTGTTGCGGCGGTGGAGGCGTTGTCCGACTGTGAGCCGACGCGACTGGTCACATCCGCTTATCGCGAGCCGTCCCTTGTCTATCGTCATGGCCCTTATGATACGCGTCTGGCAGATGGCCCCGCCGACGCCGCGGACACGCTCGCTGACGACCCGGCCTGCACAGTGGCGCTGATCGATGCCAGCGAGGCCGAGGCCTTCCTCGACCGGGTCGATAATCTCGGCCTGGGCCTTGATGCGCTCGCAGTGATCGAAGGCCAGAACTACTCCAATGGTGACGCCATGAATTTGACCCTTTACCGGGCCCGGCCACGCACCGGAGACGGCGAGTAGAAACCGTTGGCACACAGCGCATCCCGCCGGTTGAACGCGTGACTGTGCCCTTCCGGTGACTCACGCGTGCGCGCGTGCGTACGCGTGTGCGCGCGAGTGGTCACAAAGCCGCGAAACCTGTACAACAAAACCATGACGGAACAAGCGAATCAGGAATACGGCGCGGAGTCGATCAAGGTCCTCAAAGGACTCGACGCCGTGCGCAAGCGCCCGGGCATGTATATCGGTGATACCGATGACGGTTCGGGTCTTCATCACATGGTCTATGAAGTCGTCGACAACGCAATCGACGAAGCTCTGGCGGGCCACTGTACGGAAGTCCTGGTGACACTCCATGCCGATGGCTCGGCCTCGGTGCGCGATGATGGCCGGGGCATCCCGACCGACATCCACCAGGAAGAGGGCGTTTCGGCGGCGCAGGTCATCATGACCCAGCTCCATGCCGGCGGTAAGTTCGACCAGAATTCCTACAAGGTCTCCGGTGGTCTTCACGGTGTTGGCGTTTCGGTGGTGAATGCCCTGTCTGACTGGATGGACCTGACCATCTGGCGCAATGGCAAGACCCACTGGATGCGATTCCGCCGCGGTGATGCCGAAGAAGACCTCAAGATGATGGGGGATGCCGAGCCGGGTCAGAAGGGCACGGAAGTGCGCTTCATGCCGTCGGAAGAAACCTTCACCATGACCGAGTTCAGTCGCGAAACGCTGCAGCACCGCCTGCGCGAGCTCGCCTTCCTGAATTCCGGCGTCAAGATCACCCTGCGCGATGAGCGCGAGGCCGAGCTTTATTCCGACACCATGGTCTATGAGGGCGGTGTGGCCGCTTTTGTGGCCCATCTCGATCGCAACAAGACGCCGATCTTCACCCCGCCTGTCCTGATCCAGGGCGAAAAGGATGGCGTGTCGGTGGAAGCAGCGCTGGAGTGGAATGACAGCTATCACGAGAATGTCCTCTGCTTCACCAACAACATCCCGCAGCGCGATGGCGGCACCCACCTTGCCGGTTTCCGCGGTGCCCTGACCCGCATCATCAACAATTATGCGGGCTCGTCGGGCCTGGCCTCCAAGGCCAAGGTCTCGATCTCCGGGGATGATGCCCGCGAGGGTCTGACCTGCGTTCTGTCAGTGAAAGTGCCGGACCCGAAATTCTCCTCCCAGACCAAGGACAAGCTGGTCTCGTCGGAAGTTCGCCCGGCCGTTGAAGGCGCCGTTGGCGAGGCTCTGGCCGAATGGTTCGAGGAACATCCCACCGAAGCCAAGATGGTGGTCGGCAAGATCATCGAGGCCGCGGCTGCCCGCGAGGCCGCCCGCAAGGCGCGTGAGCTGACGCGGCGCAAGTCGGCGCTTGATATAACGTCCTTGCCCGGCAAGCTGGCGGATTGCCAGGAGAAGGATCCGGCCAAGTCCGAACTCTTCATCGTCGAGGGTGACTCAGCCGGCGGTTCTGCCAAGCAGGGGCGTCACCGCGAGAACCAGGCCGTCCTGCCTCTGCGCGGCAAGATCCTCAATGTCGAGCGGGCCCGCTTCGACAAGATGCTGTCCTCCGACCAGGTCGGAACGCTGATCACGGCGCTGGGAACCGGCATAGGCCGCGATCAGATCAATTACGAAAAGCTGCGCTACCACAAGGTCATCATCATGACCGATGCGGATGTCGACGGCGCCCATATCCGCACCCTGCTCTTGACCTTCTTCTACCGCCAGATGCCGGAGCTGATCGAGAAGGGCTATCTCTACATCGCCCAGCCGCCACTCTACAAAATCGCCAAGGGCCGGTCCGAACGCTATGTGAAGGACCAGGCCGAGATGGACGCCTATCTCATCGAGGAAGGCGTGTCGGACGCGCATCTGACCCTGCATGGCGGTGAAGTCGTCACCGGGCAGGATCTGGCCGCTCGCGTCGCTGCGGCGCGTCAGGTCAAACTCTCGATTGATCGCATGACGGCGCGGGCCCCGGGCTTTGCCCTGGAAGCCGCGGCCCTTGCCGGCGCCCTCGTGCCCGAGCCGAGCGACGTGTCGGTGAGCATTGCCGCGGAGCGCCTCAACTCCTTTGCCGATGAAGGCGAGGATGGCTGGGGTGGCCGGGTCGATCCTGACGATGGCAATCTGGTTTTCGAACGGGAAGTCCGCGGCGTGACCGAAACCGTGGTGCTGGACCGCAATCTGCGCGCCAGCCCGGATGCCAAGCGCCTCAATGAGCGCGCGAGCGCGGTCAGCGATGATTATGCGGGCCGGGCGAGTTTCGTGCCGAAATCCGGCCCGGTGACCATCAACTCACCGCGCGAACTGGTGGATGCGGTCGTTGTCTCGGGTGCCAAGGGTATGAAAATCCAGCGCTATAAGGGCCTGGGCGAAATGAATCCCGGTCAGCTCTGGGAAACAACGCTCGATCCGAATGCCCGCTCGCTCCTCCAGGTCTCGGTGACTCATGCCGATACTGCCGACGAGCTTTTCTCCAAGCTGATGGGCGATGTGGTGGAGCCGCGCCGCGACTTCATCCAGGAGCACGCGCTGGAAGCGGAAGTGGACGCGTAGACCACCGAGGCCTTGCCGGAACTGAAAACGCCCGCCTGTCCCAGGTGGGCGTTTTTCTTGCGGGGCGGGTCTTTCATTCCTGTCCGCCAACTCTCCCCTGAATTAAATTCCAACAAGATTTCCAACTCTTAAGCTTGGTGAGGCGACGGGTCTGATAGACGGGACGCGATTTTTGGAGAAACCCTCATGAACCATGCCCTGCTCGCCTCTGCCCTTATCCTTGGTGCCGCGTCCCCCGCGCTTGCCCAGCCGGAACCGCTCGTCGAAGCGACGATGGACCGGGGAACGCGCGGGCATCTCATCATCGATGTTGAAATCAACGGTGCGGGCCCCTTCCCCTTCCTCGTCGACACCGGCGCCCAGGGCACGGTTGTCTTCCCGGCCCTCGTGGAGGCGCTGGAAATCCCGGCGATTGAAGGTCGGCAGGTCATGGTGCAGGGCGCTGCAGGCCTCACACAGGTGAGTTTCTACACTCTGGACAGCCTCGAAATCGGTGATATCGACCTTGCCGATTTTGACGTGGTGGGCGGTCCGCAGGGCGCCAGCGAAGCCTTCGCCACTTACCGGACCTACGGGATTATCGGCGCGAACATACTCAATGACTATTCCGTCGAATTCGATTTCGCCGACCAGGCCATGCGCCTGTTCAATCCCGAAACCGACTTCGCGCAAGCCAGCGACGGTTGGAGCCGCACCCCCTATACGCTCAATCGGGCCGGATTCGCGGTTCTCGATGCCGAGATAAACGGGACTGACATTGCGGCCGTTCTGGATCTGGGCGCCTCGCACAATGTGATCAATGCCGCCGCAACAGACGCACTGGCATTCACCCCGGAAGACCTGGCATCCCGCACCGCGACGATCCGCGGGTTTTCCGGCAATGGCGAGGCGCCGCCCCTGGTGGAGGGCAATGCGATGACCACGGGCAACTGGCAAGTGACAGATGTCGAGCTGGCCGTTTTCGACAGCCCGGCCTTTGGTGCGTTGGGATTGGGTGAGACCCCGGCCATGTTCCTCGGCTTCCCGCTCTTCGAGGGCCGCTCCCTCGTGTTCGACCGGGCGCAGGAAGAACTCGTCATCAGTCCGCGCGCCTGACACCCCGTCATTCTTGCCATCCCCGACGCAGGCGCCGTGAAGGCAGGGCATGTGTCGGGGAGTTGTAGGCCTGCCGAGAGATAGGTCCCGGCTCTGCAGCCAGCTTTCGCAGGCTATCCGGCCGGGATGACAAGTTGGAGTGACCGGTGAGCCTGGTGCGGCGCGCGCCCGGCCTGTCTAATGCGCCTCACCCCAGGTCATCCCCGCCTTTGCGTCCACGACCAGCGGCACGCTCAGTTCCAGCGCGGGTGCGCAGGCTTCGCCCATCACTTTCGAGGCCAGGGCGATCAGGTCGTCGGCCTGATTTTCGGGCACTTCGAACACCAGTTCATCATGGACCTGCAGCAACATTTTCGCGTCCAGATTGGCGGCGCGCAGGGCGTCGTCCATGCGGATCATGGCGCGGCGGATGACGTCGGCGGCTGAGCCCTGGATCGGTGCGTTG
>NZ_CAJQOO010000115.1 GCF_905480005.1 uncultured Maricaulis sp. | reverse complement strand
CTGTCGATGGCCACGCCGGCCATGCCGACATCACCGGCGACGCGCGGATGGTCACTGTCATAGCCGCGGTGGGTGGCCAGGTCGAAGGCGACCGAAAGGCCTTTCTGACCGGCGGCCAGATTGCGACGATAAAAGGCGTTGGAGTCCTCTGCAGTCGAGAAGCCGGCATATTGCCGGATCGTCCAGGGGCGCTGGCCATACATGGTGGGGTAGGGGCCACGGACGAAGGGAGCAGCGCCGGGGACAGAGCCCAGGAAGTCGATGCCGGCGCTCTCCTCGGCGCGGTATTGTGATTTGACCGGAATGCCTTCGGCGGGCGTCCAGGGTTCGCGGGAGCCGGCGCCGGGGCTGCGGGCTTCGCCGAGATCGATCGTGGTGAAGTCGGGCGTCGTGGTGTCGGCCATGTTGGTCGGTCGGGTCATTGGGCGGCCTCCATCGCGGTCTCGAAGGCGGCGGCAAAACGTGTCGCGGTCAACGCCCCCTCCGGCGCGGCAATTTCGGGCCATAGGCCATCCGTCTCCACCGGCCTTGGATCGGGGTCTTTGTATTGCGTCACGCCGAGAATTGGCGTCTGGCCGCTCTCGATACGGGCCAGCTGGGCGGTACGCGATGTGGCGATCTCGCCCTGCAGCCATCCTGACGCGAAGGCCTCGACGAGGCCGCCCCGACGCTCGATTTCCTGGAAGAGCGCCCAGGCCTTGCTGGCCAGACTGTCCGCCAGGGTCTCGTGTAAATAGGAGCCGGCCGCCGGGTCGGTGACCTTGCCGAGATGGCTTTCCTCGGCCAGCAGGATGTGAAGATTGCGCGCCACACGACGGGCAAAGCGGGTCGGCCGGCCGATCGCGTCGGTCATGGGACGAACTGTGATCGCGTCAGCGCCGCCCGCTGCGGCGGCAAAGCCGGCACAGGCATTGCGGATCAGATTGGTCCAGGCATCGCTCGCCGACAGCATGCGTCCGGCGGTGGTCGCGTGCAGGCTCAGGCGCCGCGCCTCGCCCGTGGCGCCAAAGCTCTCGGCGATCCGGGCAAAGATCCGGCGTGCGGCGCGCAGCTTGGCGATGGTCAGGTGAATGTCCGCATCGGCAGCGAGTCGGGCCTCGATGGCGCGAGCGGCGGAATTGGCGTCCAGCCCGGTCTCCATCATCAACCGCATATAGGTCGCGGCGGAGCCTGCCATGATGGCCAGTTCCTGCGTCTCGCTGGCGCCGGCCTCGTACATGTGGGCCGCTTCGCAGCGGAAGATTTTCAGATTGGGGAAAGCGGCCTGGGCCAGCTCGGTCAGTTCCGCAGTCTTGGGGAAGCATTGTGCGTCCAGAGGGATGCCCTGGCGCGCCGCGCGTTCGATCGGGTGAAGGCCAAGCCCGCCACTGACCGTTTCGCCATCAATCCGGCGGCGAGCGAGAAGTGCGAGGAGCAGGTGGGCGTGGTGACCCTGTCCGCCCAGACTGTCCAGATGGATCGGGGCGAGGGTGAGATCAACGCCCGTGAGTGCAGCATCCAGCAGGTCGATTTCATTGGCCTTGAGCCCGTGTGCGCCCGTTGGGTCCAGCCGCAATTCCAGCTCCGACACACCGCCCATGAGATCGTCCAGCGCCGCGGCATTGGCGGCCTCGGGCGAGGCTTCGACCAACGTCTGGCGGATGCCCCAGGGCAGGTGGATGTCACGCGGCGCCGCATCGACAGCATGGCTGCCTTCCGGACGGGCGAAAAAGGCCGGACCGCGCTCGATCCCGTCGATCGTGGTGCGGCCGAGCGTGGCTCCGAAATCGGCGCCGCGGAGGGCTTTTTCGGCCAGGACCGTCCAGCTGGCCGGCGTCTGGGCCGGGAAATCCCCGGCAAGGGCGCGGATAGTGTCAGTCATGCCCGGTTTCCTCGATCTTCTCGTTATCGTTCTGCGGCGGAGAAAAAGCGTGCATGGTCCGCGCGTCAAGTGGCCGCCTGAAGCGTGGACAGTGCACGGCCCAATCCTCGAGCCTCCATATTGCCACAGACTGGCGGGCCAGCGAGGAGATAACCCATGTCCCAGACCAGTCCGACCCTTCATCTTCCACTCGTGCAGCCCGCGCAGGCGCAAAAGCATGTCACAGTGAATGAGGCGCTTCTTCGCCTCGATGCGCTGGTCCGGACGGTTGCGGAAAGCCGTTTCCTGGCAGCGCAACCGACCGAGCCGGGAGAGGGCGCGGCGTGGTTGATCCCGGCCGGCGCGTCCGGCGATAGCTGGTCCGGATTCGCTGCCGGTGATCTCGCAGTCTTTCGCGATGGCAGCTGGCATGCCTACAGCCCCCGGGATCGCTGGTGTGTCCATGTCCGCGACGAGGCCAGCGATGTGCGCTGGGATGCCGACGCGCAGCGCTGGCGGCGCGCGCGACCCGAACACCTGCTCGTCGAGGGCGATACCGGCGGTGCGACGCAGGCCTGGCTGGGTGATGAGGTCATTGCGGGCCTGACCGGCAGCAGCGTGCAATCGACCCTCGTCATTCCGGCCCGATCGGTGGTCTTCGCTGTCTCCGTCCGCACCCGCGAATCCATTACCGGTGCGCTGTCCTTTGACTGCGGAATCGCCGGGGAGCCCGGCAAATTCGGTGGGTCGCTCGGCATTGCCGCCGGCTCGAGCAATATCGGCGTGATCGGCCCGACGGCCTTTTACGCCGACGCGCCAGTCGTCCTCACGGCCAATGGCGGAGATTTTGCGGGGGGAGAGGTCGCGATCGCCATTCACGCCTGGCGCCCGGTTGCGCCGATCGCCTAGGCGGTGAGTGAGGCCGTCAAATCGGCCATCAGACTGTTCAGTTCACGCTGTGTGGCGTCGGTCATGCCGTGCCCGTTGACGGCCACCAGACGAAAATCGGCATGCGGGCACGCCTCGGCCAGGTCAAACGCCACGCGCGCCGGGCAGATCATGTCATAGCGCGAGTGGAGTATTCCCATCGGGATATCGGCGAGACCACCCGCCTGATTGAATATCTGGTTTGGTTCCAGGAAACAGGCTTGGCTGAAATAATGGGCTTCGATGAGTGAATGGGCCGCGAGGAAGTCCCGGCCTCGAACGCTCAGCCCGTCGCGCACGGTCTCGGCCGGATTGTCGAGATAGGACATCCGGTCCTCATACTCGGTCCAGCGATAAAGGGCTGAGCGACGCAGGGTTTCCAGTGGCGTCTCGGGTTGGTCCAGCCCGGCCAGGTCCGGCATGCCAGCGGCGATCTCGGCCTGCATGGCGGCGAGATACCAATGCGCAATCGCCGTGTGGTCGTTACGCAGGGCGGCGGGGACCGGCGCGATGAAGTCGGCGAAAGCGTCCGGGAAAAAGCGCCGCGCACCGTCAGGCCCGTGCCACCAGCTCAGCTCATCCGGACGGGCCGCGAATACGGCTTCCACGACGAGCGCGCTGACAGATACAGGATGGTTCTGGGCGTAAACGAGCGCGAGGGTGGATCCCCAGGAAGGACCGAACACCATCCAGCATTCAAGCCCGAGATGGGCTCGCAGGGCCTCGATGTCGGCGACCAGGTCCTGCGTGGTGTTGCCGGTCAATGACAGATGCGGTGTCGAGCGTCCGGCGCCACGCTGGTCGAACAGGATCAAATTATAGATGGCGGGATCAAACATGCGCCGGAATTTGGGCGAAATGCCCGAGCCCGGCCCGCCGTGCAGGAAGACAAGCGGTACGCCCTGCGGGTTGCCGCAGCACTCCCAATGCAGTTCATGCCCGTCACTGACGGCCAGTCGGCCTTCGCGCCGGACTGCCGGTTCAGGAAAGAAGGCGCTCATCGAGTCGGGGCCGAGATCAGGCTGCCTGTCTCGGCCGACAAGCCGACTGGACTTGCCGGCAGCTCGGCGGGTTCGGTTACCGCCCGGTGGACCAGGGATTGGCCCTGATAGCTGATCTCGATTGTCCAGGAACACCGGGCCGGTGTGTTGGCATCGGAAAGTGTGTGCTCTGCCGAGAATTCGTGCAGCAGAACATCGGGTCCATCGGCGAGCGGGCTGTATTCGAGGATCAGGCCGGATGTCGCGTGCTGCTGTTCGATGAGCGCGCGGGCCTGGCCGAGATCGAGCGGGCAAGCCTGCCGGTCCGCCATGCGTTCGGTCATGTGAAGAACGCTGTAGACGACGGCGTCGGCGCTCGGTGCCACATTGGCTGGCGACTGGGTGCCGATGATATAGGTCGCAGCGGACATGGCGACCGCAAGGGCGCCACCGGCCCTGATCCAGTCCGATCTGAATAGTCGCACATTGTCCCCCGTCTTCCCCGCCGCACAGGATCTCGCCCGTGCAGCCCGTCCCTACTGCCAATACCAGACAGGGCGGTGACGACAAGCCTCGTCCCCCCAGGGGTGGTTCTCCGGTGATGCGCGAGTAATGGTGCCGCTAGAGTGAATTGAACACTCGACCTCTCCCTTACCAAGGGAACGCTCTA
>NZ_CAJQOO010000114.1 GCF_905480005.1 uncultured Maricaulis sp. | reverse complement strand
CGCCCCAGGTACCCCCCCAGAGGAAATCGCTGACCGTAGTCGCAGCGTCAAAGAAGCCGTCCATTCCACTCCCCAATCCAAAAACTGAGCGCACCTTAGGCAGGCCAGCCGCCTGCCGAAAGGCTTTTCTTCTCATTCATGGCAGCCGCCTTGCGGGAGGATGAAAGCGAATTCACTTGAGACAGGCCGTGCCAGTCCGCGATACCAAGGCAGAAAACAAAGGACCTCACCATGCTCGAATTTGCCCGGACCACGCTTGCCGCCTTTGCCACAGCAGGACTGGTGGCCACAGCGGCTGCGGCGCAATCGCCGATCGAAGTGGATACGCGCGATGAGGCAGTTCGTGAGATCGCAGAAACCATCAGCGAGCGCTTTTATGACGCTGAACGCGCAGCGCAGATCGCCGCAGATCTGATCGCCGCACTCGATGCGGGCGCCTTCGCAGGGTTCGATGACGGTGAGAGCCTGGCGACCGCGCTGACCACCCGCCTCTCTGCTGAGGACCGCCATTTCGGTGTCAATTATGTTGGCCCGGAAGCGGTCGCCGCCATGCAACGGCGCGATGGTGCCGGCCCTGCGCGCGAACGTTCGGCTGACCCGTGGGCCCCGCTGCGTCGCCAGAATTTCGGATTTGCCAGCGTCGAGATCCTGCCCGGCAATATCGGCTATATCGATCTGCGCCAATTCGCCCCGATCCAGCCGGCGGAATCGACGGCTCGCGCCGCGCTGGACTTCATCGCCGGGACCGATGCAGTGATCTTTGATGTCCGCCAGAATGGGGGCGGTGCCCCGTCAATGGTGCAATACCTGGTCAGCCACTTCCTCCAACCCGGCGGCCAGACCCTGATCAACACATTCGTCTCGCGCGATCTGGAATACCCCAATCAGATGTGGTCGCTGCCATCGCACCCGGCAGGCAATCGCCCCGATATTCCGCTCTATGTCCTGACCAGCGCCCGGACCGGGTCAGCCGGTGAAGCCTTTCCCTATCATCTCAAGGCCCTCGAGCGCGCCACCATTATCGGCGAGTCCACCTATGGCGCCGGCAATCCGGGTGGAACCTTCCTGACCGAGGCAGGCTTCACCATCTTCGTCTCCACCGGTTCGGCGAGAAACCCGATCACGGGCACCAATTGGGAAGGCACGGGCGTTCAGCCACACATCGAGACCGCCGCCGGTGACGCGCTCGATACCGCGCTCGCCAATGCCTATGCCGCCTTGCTGGACGCCGGCAGCGATGACGGTGCGCGCCTGACGCTGGAATGGGCCCTGGAAGGCCTGAATGCCAATGCCGAGCCGGTCACGCTGAGCGAAACCGCTCTGGCCCGCTATGCCGGAACATACGGGATCCGCAATGTCTCGGTTGAAGACGGGCAGTTGATCTACAGCCGCGACGGTCGCCCCGGTGCCGCCCTTCAACCGCTCGGCGATCACCGCTTCCGGCTCGAGGGCGACGATGATGCCCGCTTCATATTCGTGATCAGTGGATCCGGGCCGGCGGATAGCATGGACCTGCACCTCGCCGATGGTCGGGTGATCGGGAATGTTCGAACGGACTGAGATCAGTCGGGCAGGACTTCGATCACGAAGACTCCGAACACCCAGTCATCATCATTCATTCCGGTCAGCGCGGGATCCGTCCCGCGCGGCCAGACCAGCATGGCCGGACCGCGTCCGCCTATGCCCATCGGGCGGCCGTCCTGAAACAGGGCCAGGATGACGTCATGAGCCTGATAGCGGTCGGCGGATATATCGCGCTGATAGCCATCGAGCGCGGTGACACGGATTGAGCGATCGTTCACGCCCGCATAAGCCAGAACATCGCACAGAAGCGGCCCGGTGAAACTGTGCGTATCCCCACCGGCCGGGAAGTCGGTGTCCAGCGTCCGGGTCTCAAAAGCGGCCAACTCGGACGCGGTAAGGCCGAGCGCGCGCTCGAAGGCGACACCATAACTGGCAAACATGGGCTCTTCAGCCGCCTGCATCGCCCCGCGGTCATACTGCCCGAGCGGGCCGTGCAGGGTGACGAGATCGGGCCCGACCCTGTTAGTCCGTCGGCAGGCTGGCAAGCGGCCAGGAAGCCCGCAAGCAGGGCGGACGCGATGAAGCCGGTCATGACGCGCATTCAGTGTCCCTCTCAACAGGATCCGGTGTCATCACAGATACGTCCCGGCCAGCGTCGTCACGCGACCGCCCGTACCAATCTTGAATCGCGCTATGCCGGCCCCCGAATTCGTATTCACGCCGCCCAGATCCAGTTGCTGCACCCCGCGCGCCTGCAGCTGTCCGATTGCGTTCCAGAGCAGGAGATTATGCGCGCCCCGCGACGCATTCCCATGGTCGAGCCAGCCAATCTGGTAGGTTGCAGAGCTCCCGTGGACCAGAAACAGCATGGCGGCCTGCTTCTGCTTGCCGGCATCCGCCCGCAGGATGAGAAGGCTGTCGCGGTCCTGCCTGGCCTCGACAAATTCCGGTACGAGCGCGGCCGGCGTCGATCGATAGCCTCGCGCGGCACGTTGCCCCTCCTCACTGGCGAGAAGCCAGCGATACTGGGCCAGCTTGGTACCATTGCTGACGACAGACAGGCCGGATTTCTCTGCGGCCTTGAGATTATTCCGCCATTTCTGGTCAAGGCCGGCCCGCAAGGCGTCAACGTCCTGAGTCAGGTCGAGGATCACTGTGGAATGACCCGTCATCACCCGGCTTAGACGCCGCGTGCCGGGATCGCGCTCTTCGTCCGGTGTGATCATGACGAGGCGGGGTCGCGACAGTCCGAGGCTGGTCTTGAGCAAGCGATAGGCCTGCTGGCGCTTTGCGTCCGAGACGGTTTCCAGCCAGACCGGGCCGCGGGTGCACAGCGCCATGTCGACCAGGCCGGCAATTTTCCGCGCTGTGAACTGGGCCAGGCCGACCAGGACACCCTCATCGACCAGCCCGGCGCGAATGACCCGTCCGCCGAGCCGCGTCACAGCCTCTCCATAGCTCCAATCCTGCTGGAGCGCTGCGGGCCGGGCCATAAGGGCAAGGTCCCATGTCGGCTGGCCGATATCCAAATCGATTTGCATGGGAGGAAGCGTTAGGGATATCCGGTTAATGAGAGTTAAGCATAACCGAAAGGACTCAGCGATGCTTGGAAAGCGACCCCAGACTGTCATGGGCCACACGATCGCCGAGCCGCGACTCACCCTGATGGCCGTGTGGCTGGGCTTTCTCTATGTCGGCCTTCCCTTGCTGGTGTTCACAGGCTTGCTCGACCTCGCCATGCAGGTATTTTTTGGCGTCTGCACCGGTCTCTGGTGTCTTCACTGACTGAAACCGGGCCGCGGCTCATATGAATTCGCGGGACATGCGAAGGTCGGCATGCTTCAGTCGCGCCTCCAATTGCTTGGGGGAAAAACATGAGACGAATTCTTGCCGCACTGGCCGTCCTGGCGATCGCTGCCTGCAGCGCGCCGACCGAAACAGCCGATACGACCGACGCCGAGAGCGCGGCCGTGGCCCAGGCCATCTATGACGCCTTTGCCGTCGGCGATGTTCCGACCTTTGCCGGGCTTCTTCACGCCGACATCGTGTGGAATGAGGCCGAGAACTACCCCTATGCCGACAACAATCCCTATATCGGTCCGGATGCCGTCCTCGAAGGCGTGATCGGCCGCGTGGTCACCGAGTGGGACGGGTTTGCCGCCGTGCCGGAGAGCATGATCGCCCAGGGAGACCGGGTCGCTGTCATGGGGCGCTATACCGGAACCTTCAACGCGACCGGCGAAGCCATGAACGCCCAGTTTGTCCATGTCTGGACGATCCAGGACGGCCAGGCCATCGCCTTCCAGCAATACGCCGACACCTGGCAGGCCCGCCGGGCCAGCGGAATGGATTGATCCCGAAGGACGAAAACCGAATGGCCGCGCAGTCGCCACATCGAACCCGCAAGGGTCGCAAACGCGACTGCGCGCCGATCGGCCCGCTCGGCCCATCGGAGGCACGACCCTGGATGAAATCCGGGGGAGTTGCCGTGAGATCAAGAAGAAATAGCGCACCCAAGAGGCGCCATTTCGAACCCGCAGGGTTCGCAAGCGCGACCGCGCGCCGGGCGGTCAGCCCGCCCCATCGGAGGCGCGACCCCGGATCAAATCCGGGGGAGTTGCCGTGAGATCGAGGAAATGGCGCACCCAAGAGGCGTCATTTCGAACCCGCAGGGTTCGCAAGCGCGACCGCGCGCCGGGCGGTCAGCCCGCCCCATCGGAGGCACGACCCCGGATCAAATCCAGGGGAGTTGCCGTGAGATCGAAGAAATGGCGCACCCAAGAGGATTCGAACCTCTGACCTCTGCCTTCGGAGGGCAGCGCTCTATCCAGCTGAGCTATGGGTGCGTCGAAGGCGAACCCATAGCCGATGCGGTTCAGGTGCGCAACGCGGCTATACGCCTGCCG
>NZ_CAJQOO010000113.1 GCF_905480005.1 uncultured Maricaulis sp. | reverse complement strand
CGGGACGGAGAGCCGCGCCACGGGCCGAAAATCGGCCCAGGGCCATGGTGTGGACGCGGACTCCCCGTCGATTGCGCGGGTCCAGGACTGTGCGAGGAGGACCTGCGCAATATCGGCCTTCACCCCCAGCCAGGCGCCCTGTGCGAACAGGACGAGGCCGGTGGCCATGAGGCCCAGCGCGACAAGGCGCGGGCCTGGAAGGCGGAAGCGGGAAAACTGGCGGGGCAAGGCGATCACCACAGGCGCTCCTCACGCCGGGTCATCAGCCAGATCAGGGCGAAGAGCATGAGCAGTCCGCCCAGCCCCATCAGGAGTTCACGCGGCGTCGCGGTTGCCGGCAGGGCGAGGCCATTGCTGTCTGCGGCCTGCCCGCCGGAGGCCGGGGCTGAGCGGTAGGCCAGGTGGCCGGCCGCGATATCGGCCCGCTGGACCGGCGCCGCCTCGGCTTCGCGAACCCGGCCGAAATCCCATCCGTCCGGCGCCATGGCCGGGACATCACGCGAGGCGAGCGGAATTCCGTCCGGGCGGGCCGGTGTGACGTCAACCGCGACCAGGCTGGTCAGCCGCGAGACCAGGTCGAAATCGAGCGCGGTTTCCAGAATGGCGGCGTCGATATCAACCTGGCGGGCGCCTTGAAAACGGGCTTCCTCGAGGGCGCGAATCCGGTTGCGGGCAAACAGGGCGGCAATGCCGCGACCCGGTCGGGCCTCGGCCAGCGACAAGGTCTCGCGCCAGGCCTCGTCGGCCATCTCGCCCTCGATGATCATGACGCCGTCCCTGCCGGAGAGGCGTGCGGTCAGGGTGACCGGTTCGCCGTGATAGAGGTCGGGCAGGGGTGCCGGCCAGATCTCGCTGAGCGCGCCCTCCGGGAAGAGGGCATCAAGATTGGTCATGACCGGGCGTTCGAGCGCGGTGAAGAGCGCGTCCATCCGCTCCTCGACGTCGCTGACCTGGCCAATCCCGGTAAAGGTGCCGCGTCCCAGGCGGGCCGCGCGGTTCATGAAATACGTGTTGGGGGCGGACCCGATGCCGACCGGAAACAGGCGCGAGCGGCCCAGATTGCGCTCGATGGCCGCGAAGAGTTCGGCCTCATTGCCGATTGCGCCATCGGTCAGGAAAACCACCTGGCGCACGCGCTCCGCGTCTTCCGGATTGGGATCGCGCAGCGCGGCATTGAGCGCCGGCAGCATGACCGTGCCGCCATCCGCATCCAGTCGCCGGGTGAAGGCGAGGGCGCGCGCGACGGCTTGCGGTGTCGCGTCAACCGCTGTGGGGAAGACCTGTTCCATCGTATTGTCGAAGCGGATGACGTTGAAGCGGTCTTCCGGCTCCAGGCGTTGCAGGGCGGTGATCAGCGCGGCGCGGGCCTGGCGCATCGAAGCGCCCGCCATCGAGCCGGAATTATCGATCACGAAAATCGTCTCCCGGGCCCGGCGCGGTGTGTCTGCGCCCATCTCGGCCGGCGGCAGGACCTGGGCCAGGAGATAGGTCTCGCCCTCCCATTCCTCGACAAAGAGGGCCGCGCTGGGCGTCTCGGGATCCTCCGGCCGCCAGGTCAGGACGAAGTCCCGATTGGCCGGAACAGGACCATCCGCGAGCGTGATGCGCGCCGTGCCATCATCCCGGCGCTCGACAGGGTGGCGTGATGAAGGCTGGCGATCTCGCCCAGGGCGAAACCGGCATCCAGGCGAGCCGTGATGGCGACCGGCAGGCGCAGCTGGTCGGTCGGCTCGGCGGCGGGGTCGAGCAGGGGCGGGGTAATGCGATGGGCGTCCGGCACGGCGCGATTGCCGCGCGCGCCGGTGGCGGCCAGTTGGTAGTCGCGTCCCTGCGGGACATAGCGCGGTGTCAGGCCAAGCGGCTGGCGGAATTGGAAACGGCCATCGGCAAAGCGCGCCACGTCCTGGTATTCAATCTGGATGATGATGGTCTCGCCGGGGCCGATATTGGCGACCGAGGTGGTGAACATGTTGGGGCGTTCCTGCTCGACCAGGCTGGCACGCTGGCCATTGCGGCGGGCGGCTTCATAGGTGCGCCGGGCTTGCTGGCGCTCCTGGATCTCGCCTTCGATGAAACGATCCCCGATCTGCATGCGCAGCCGATCGACGCCGCTGTCCTCGGGCATGGGGAAGACGTAGATGGCCTCGACCCAGGCGTCGGTCGGATTCTCGAAACGCTGGGTGACAGTCGCGCGGATGACCGGACCATTGATCGTGAAATCCAGCTCGGTCGCGACCATTGGCGCCGGCAGGTACTGGCCGTGTTCGACCGTCCGGATCAGCAGGGCGCCCTCATTGATCTCGGAGAGACGGACCAGTTCGAGGCCGTCATGCGGGGCTTCGTCGGCGCCGGCCTCCGACCACAGCAGCAGGGCGGCGGCGAGCGCCGCGAGAGCCAGGGTAAGTCCGAACCAGGCCTGTGACCCGACTGATGAGTGTGTGCGTGCGGCCGCCATGCGAACCTCCCCGATATGTGCCGGCCGCTCCGTTTTGCGAGGGCGTTTGCGGAGCGACCGGCTTCCCTGTCCACGGTCACGCTGATCCCGGATCACGAAGGTGACAGGGCGGTAATGCGGCGATTGCGGGGAAAATTGGGGCCATGTCTGGGCGGGGCGAACCGGTCCGACCCGGGCCTGGTCATGCAGAATTGCCTGCGCGGGAGGGCGATCTTGCATAGCTGGGGGATTGGCGCGCGCGCCGAGCGGGACTAGGCTTTTTACTTCCAGCCTCGCTCTACCGGGACATCATCATGACCTTTACGCCGTCCTCCGCGCTTCAGCGCGTGAAACCCTCCGCCACGCTTGCCGTCACCCAGAAGGCGCGAGAGCTCAAGGCGAAGGGCATTGATGTCATTTCGCTCGGCGCCGGCGAGCCGGACTTCGACACACCGGATCACATCAAGGATGCGGCGATCGACGCGATCCGGCGCGGTGAGACGAAATACACCAATGTCGACGGCATTCCGGAACTCAAGGATGCGATCATCAAGAAGTTCCGCCGTGACAATGATCTCGAATACCAGGCCAACCAGATCCATGTCTCCACCGGCGGCAAGCCGGTCATCTACAACGCCTTGCTGGCGAGCCTGAATGAGGGTGATGAAGTCATTATCCCGGCGCCCTACTGGGTGAGCTATCCGGAGATGGTCAATCTGGTCGGTGGAACGCCGGTGACCGTGAAGGCCGGAATCGAGAACCGGTTCAAGATCAGCCCGGATCAATTGGCGGCCGCGATCACGCCGAAAACGCGCTGGCTCATTCTCAACTCACCGTCCAATCCGACAGGCATGGGCTATACCCGGGACGAGCTGCGGGCCCTGGCCGATGTCCTGCTCGCCCATCCGCATGTCTGGGTGATGACCGACGATATGTATGAGCACATCGTCTATGACGGCTTTGAGTTCGCGACCATCGCCGAGGTCGAACCGAAACTCTATGACCGCACGCTGACCATGAATGGTGTGTCCAAGGCCTATGCCATGACCGGGTGGCGGATCGGCTATGCCGGCGGTCCGGCCGCCCTGATCAAGGAGATGGGCAAGGTCGCCTCGCAGACCACGTCCAATCCCTGTTCGATCTCGCAATGGGCGTCGGTCGAGGCGCTCAACGGCAATCATGATTTCCTGGCCGCGCGCAATGCGGCCTTCCTGCGACGCCGGGACCTGGTGCTGGCCGATATCAATGCCGCCGAGGGGCTCGTCGCGCCGACACCGGAAGGGGCTTTCTATGTCTTCGCGGACTGTTCCGGCACGATTGGCAAGACGGCACCGGACGGCAGTGTGATCGAGACCGACACGGATTTCTGCGCGGCCCTGCTGGAGGCCGAGGCTGTTGCGGCCGTGCCAGGCGTCGCCTTCGGGCTCGAGCCGGGCTTTCGCATCTCCTATGCCACCTCGGATGAAGCCCTGACGGAAGCCGGAATGCGGATTCGCCGTTTCTGCGCGGAACTGCGCTAGCTATAGAGACGCTCAATATCAAAACCAATTAATCCTGATTTGAATTATGGAATTGGGATGTCTACCTAATGCAGGACGCCGCGGCGATGCCGCTGGCCAAAGCCAACAAGGAGACTGTGATGAGCATCAATATGGGTCTGTCCGACACGCAACGTGAAGCCATGGCCAGCGCTGTGACCGCCGTCCTGGCAGACACGTATGCGCTCTACTTCAAGACGCATGTCTATCACTGGAATGTCACGGGACCGCGCTTCCACGATCTGCACGCCCTGTTCGAGACCCAGTATAACGAGCTCTGGATGGCGACCGACATGATCGCCGAGCGAATCCGCGCCCTCGATGTCCTCGCCCCGCGCTCCTATGACGAAATGTCTGGTGCGGCCGCGATCAAGTCCGGTGGTGACGCCAAGGACGCCAATGACATGTTGCGGGACCTGCTGAAGGGACATGAGACAGTTGTCGCCACGATCCGCAAGGCGCTCGAGCTGGCTGCCGAGCATGGTGATGAGGCGACCGCGGATGTGCTGACGCCGCGCCTGACCGAGCACGAGAAATCTGCCTGGATGTTGCGGTCCACAATCGGCTGATCTGTTTGATCGGTTCGTTGACGAGAGCCCTGGTGCCTGGCGCCGGGGCTTTTGTTTGCGGCACAGGCAAAAAAATGCCCCGGCTCTGGGGAGAGCCGGGGCAGGTATTGTGAAGCGGGCTTGGGGAAGCCCGAAAGAGATGGCGCCGGGTCCTAAAGGGGAGGAGAGGGACCCGGCGCGATGTTGCGCGCCCGAATGGGGAGGAGGGGCGCACAAAACTCAGATGGGGAGATCTGAGGAGCGGCTTGCTCGCCGCGTCGGGTGTGTATATCGGCGATTTTGCCGCCTGGCAGAAGAGCTATGGCGGCATGTCAGCTATGCATAATCGCGACGACATACCGGTTCTCGCCATGCATTGCTGCATTGTCGCCACAATTGGTCGTTCGCGACGCTCATGCGCGTCAATATCCACCGAAAGACGACTGACGCGTCAGCTCTGCCAGCGGCGGGCCTGTTCGATGAGGAAATCGCGGAAGGCGACGATCCGGCGTGAACCGCGCAGCTCGCTCGGATAGACGAAATAGACCTCGAAATCCGGGCCATCCACTTCTGGCAGAACACGGCTGAGCTTCTGGTTTTCGCGGGCCACATAGTCGGGCAGGGCAGCGATGCCCATGCCGGCTTCCACCGCTTTCATCACCCCGTAGATCGTATTGACCTCGATCACGGCCGGGCGCGGCGCAGCCCCCTCCTCACGGCCGGCCTTCGCCGCCCAGTCGAGTCCGGGGATCGGCGCCAATTGTGGTGGCCCGTAATAGATGATGGCGTGGTCATCGAGCGCCTCCACGGAGGCCGGGGAGCCCTTGCGCTCGATATAGTCGTGACTGGCATAGAGGTGCTGGCGCACCGAGAGCAGTTTGCGTTGCACCAGATCATTCTGGGTCGAGGGCCAGGGCCGGATCCCGACCTCGGCTTCCAGCCCGGCGAGGTCAAGCTCGTGATCGTCCAGCATCAGGCGGATGCGGATATTGGGGTATTCATCGTTGAATTCGGCCAGGCGCGGGGCCAGCCAGATCGCTCCGAGTGCCGTAGGTGCGGTGACTTTCAGCTCGCCGGACGGTTCATCGCGGGCATCATGGACATGCGCCTCCGCGATCGCGACCTTGGACGCGATTTCATGGGCGGCCCCGTAGAGGAGATTGCCTGGCTCGGTGGGAATCAGGCCGCGGGCGTGGCGATGAAAGAGGGTGACGCCGAGATCATCTTCAAGCGCGGCAATCTGCCGGCTCACGGCGGATTGCGACAATCCCAGCATCTCCGCTGCCTTGGTCAAGGACCCGGCCTGCGCCGCGGCGTGAAAGGTTTTCAGCTTGTCCCAGTCCATGCCCCGTCATCTCCCGTACGGATTCGATTTGGGGCAGTCTAACGGGAATGGGACGAATCGCGACCCTGCTACTCCGTCCCGCTATCGTCGTCTGTTTCGGGTGCCGCATCCGCAGCCGGCTCGGTGGTGTCGATGGTCGGCAGGTCGACCGTATAGACCTCGCCATAGCGACCCTCGCGGAAGAGTTCGATGCGGCGGTTCTGCACAGCGGTCATCAGGATGGCGGCATTGGTCGGCATTGTCGCGCAATTGGCGACCACGCCTGTTTGCTGCGTCTGTTCGGCATTGCCGAAGGCGAAGGATGTCATCGTCGACGGGCCGGCCACACCGGTGCAGCGGCGCGAGCCATTGATCATGTCGGCGACCTGCCAGTCGGAGACACGGGCTGAGACGGGGCGGTCTGCATGCAGCTGTTCCGCCGTCTCTTCATTGGCGTAGCGAGCGAGGTGGGCGCGCAGATCTGTCTCGAAATCCGGGAACAGGACACGGGCTTCGTCATAAACCACGGAGACACGGAGTTCGCGCTCATTGACTTCCACGCCCCGCAGCGCGTTGACGAATTCGCCGGCGGTCCGGTCAAGCTGACCCCATACACCGGCGCCTGTATAGGCCGAGCGGCGCAGTTCCGGGCTGCCGACAGATCCGTTGAAGAAACCGTAGATGACGCGCGGATCGTCCCAGTTCGCATAGACGATATTGTGGCGGATATCATTCAGGCTCAGGCGCTGGCCTTCGACTTCCAGGATCTTGGCGTCGAAGACATTCTCGTCCGAGCCATGCGCTTCCATATTATTGATCCAGCGCACCGGATAATTGAGCATGGTCTGCTCGATGATCGCGACGTTGTAGAGGTTGAACCAATAGGCCAGCTGCTCGTTGCTGCTCAGGCGCGACAGGCCGCCAATCTGGTCCGGCAGCGCCTCAAGATCTTCGCGCTGGAAGGTGATGGCTTCCCGGTATTCATCGTTCAGCACGTGATAGACGACCCGGTTGCCCTCATGGCGATAGCGCGTCGTATTCGCCGTATTGATGCGGGTTCCGGTCTGGATCGGACGGGTCCGCTCGGGTTCGCGGTCCATCGGGGGCACATTGAGAACAATGCCGCGCAGGATGACTGACCAACCCTCGTGATCGATCACCATGTTGGAGTTGTCATTGGCTTCGGCAAAGACCGAGAAATCCGCCATGGGCTGGGACTGGGCGTGGCTCGCCGGGGTCGAGGCAATGGCAATCAGGGCGATGCCGGCAAGGAAATAACGACGCATGGGAAAGCTCCACTCACAGCCTGCGCCCTTTGGCGCTTGATCGGACGCGAAACTAGCGGGGGCGTGCGTCAAGGCAAGGGGGACTGGCGTTAAATAAATTCCACGTCTTCCCGATGCCCGGACCCGGTCAGCAAGCCTCGCATGAAGCCAGCCGGACCGGGTCGGTCGATCTTCGAGATGCCGAGCCAGGGCGGGTCCGGGAGGGGCAAAGCGATCGAGCAGCCGGGCTTCCGGGCCGGTCTTGGCCCCGAAGCCCGCCCGGACTGCAGGCTTTAGCTGCCGGTTGGAGCTGCCGGTTGGAGCTGACGGCGGGATGTCGTCAGGCGCTCATCTTGCCGATGCGGTGTCTACTCCTGGGCGGCCAGGAAACGTTCCGCATCCAGCGCGGCCATACAGCCCATGCCGGCCGCCGTGACGGCCTGGCGATAGACATCATCGGTGACATCGCCGGCGGCGAAGACACCGGGGATTGAGGTCTTGGGCGTGCCCGGCTCGACCACCAGATATCCGCCATCCTTGGTCTCGAGCTGATCGATGAAGAGCTCGGTCGCCGGGGCGTGGCCGATGGCCACAAAGAAGCCGTGGGCCGGGATGTCCGTGGTGGCGCCGGTCTTCACATTCCTGATCCGCACAGCGGTCACGCCAGCCGGGTCGCTGTCGCCCAGCACTTCCTCGACTTCGCTGTCCCAGACGATCTCGATCTTCTCGTGCTTGAACAGGCGGTCCTGCATGACCTTCTCGGCCCGCAGCGTGTCGCGACGGTGAACCAGCGTGACCTTGGAGGCGAAATTGGTCAGGAAAAGCGCTTCCTCGACGGCGGTATTGCCGCCGCCGACAACCACGACTTCCTTGCCGCGGTAGAAGAAGCCGTCGCAGGTCGCGCAGGCGGAGACGCCGAAACCCTGGAATTTCTGTTCGCTCTCGAGGCCCAGCCATTTGGCCTGGGCACCGGTGGCGATGATCACGCTGTCGGCGGTATAGACCGTGCCGCTATCGCCCTTGAGGACGAAGGGGCGTGATGTCAGATCCGCTTCGACGATGATGTCGGACACCATGTCGGTCCCCACCTTCTCGGCCTGCTCGCGCATCTGGTCCATCAGCCAGGGTCCCTGGATGACATCCGCGAAGCCGGGATAATTCTCGACATCGGTGGTGATGGTCAGCTGACCGCCTGGCTGGAGCCCGGCAATCAGGGTCGGCTCAAGCATGGCGCGAGCGGCGTAGATGGCGGCGGTATAACCGGCAGCGCCGGAACCGATAATGATCAGGCGCGAGTGACGCGTCTCGGACATGGTCGAACCTCAAAGTCTGGCAGGGGCAGGGCCCCGAGTCGGGATTGGCCTTCTATATAGGCGCTCGGGCGTCAATTGCCTGCCCGCCTGTGCAGCGCGCCTGATACGCCTATTGGGGCGTGAGCGCGCGCACCATTCCCCGGTCCCGGCCGCCGGGCCAGTTCATGGTGTCAAACGGGTCGTCTCCGGCCTGATCGGTGGCGATCAGATGGGCCGCATACAGATGGGCCGAGCGCGTGCCGGAGCGGCAATGCATGACCACCGGTCCGTCGCTTGCCTCCAACAGGGCCGCGAGTTGCGTGGTCAGGGCCGGATCTGCGCCATGTGCGCCGCCAATCGGCATTTCGACATAACGCATGCCACGCGCCTCAACTGCTGCCGAGAGGTCAAAGGGCAGGCTGGCGGTTTCCTCCGGTGTCCGCGAATTGATCACCATGCGGGCACCCGACGCCGCCCAGGCATCAAGGTCGGCTTCGCTTGGCTGGCTGGCCAGCCAGACCGTGTCATGTCGCGCTACGATGGCGCCATCATCCTGAAGGGTCATGGTCACTCCCAAGAGACTGAGAAGGGCGACGAGCAGGGCCATCACGCGGCCTCGCCAGTCGAAGAGGATTGCTCGCGACGGTAACGTGCGAGGAGCTGTTCCGCGACGCGTTGCGTTTCCTGCAGCGGCTCATATTGCCAGCTTTCGCACGCGCCGAGATAGGGGCGTACCGCGCCATGGGCTTCCAGATCGGCATGAAGCCGCGCAAACTTGCCCGGCGTGCCGCTCAGCGGCAGGACATAGACCGGCGCGCCCGTGGCGCAGGCTTCGACCAGCATATTGGTGGATTCCTCGGTCACGAATATCCAGTCCGCGGCGGCCAGGAAGGCGAAATAGGGATTGGGGCCTTCACCGTCAAAATACCAGATCCGGTCCCGATTGGCGAAATGTCGCCGGAAACGGTCACGGACGAGGTCGGGCGTGCGGCGGGACACCGTGATCATCAGGGAAAGACCCTGTGCGTGCAGGGCGTCCAGGCGGGCTTCCAGATAGTCTGCGGCCGGCGTATCGAGCTTGAAGCGCTTTGAATCGCCTCCGATCAGAACCGTGGCGCGCGGTGAGGGGAGCGCCTCGATCTGCCGGGTGAAACCGGCTTGCTCCTGGCTCAGCTTGGCGCCGGTCACCCGGTTGGGTGAGCCGATCATGGTGATGATATTGGCGCCGGCCAGCCGGTCATGGCGGGGGGCGATGATGAGGTCGAAATCGCTGTGACGGGACCGCGGATCCTGCACATAAACGAAGAAACAGTCCGGGAAAATGCGCCGCTGACGACTGGCCAGCGGAATGGCGGCCCGGCCGCAGCCGATCCAGATGTCCGGCGTCGAATTGGCAGGCAGGGTGACAAAGCCATCCTTGCGCACGACGACCCGCTCGATTTGCACCGGGCCATCGAGACGGGGCTCCAGCGCCTCTGCCAGGCCAAGCGCCTGGTTCTCGATGCCGCGGCGACCGTCGGAGACGACCCAGATGGTCGTGCCTGTATTTGCGTCAACGCTCATTCCCCCACTTAGAATGCGCCCCTCTTCCAGCGTCAAGCGTCGACGCGCTTGACAGTCGGTGTTACGCGTGTCACATCATGTGACAAGTGTAGCGCACAAGCCGGTGAGGCTTTGCGCCAGAGCAGGAAGACAGAGCATGACCGCCACCGCTCCATCCCAGGCTGAACTGGCCATTCTCAAGCATTTGTGGACCGCAGGTCCGCAATCCGCGCGGGAGGTCCAGGACCGGATCGCCGGGCCAACCGGCTGGTCCTATTCAACGACACGCACCTTGCTGGCGCGGATGACGGAGAAGGGTCTGGTCGAGCGCCAGGACGTGCATGGTCTCTCCGTCTTCAACGCCCAGGTCGAGAAGGTCACCCTGATGGGGCGCCTGATCCGGGACTTCGCCGCCAATGTGCTCGATATGGAGGGGCCGCTGCCGGCCACGACCTTCGCCAATAGCCGCCTGTTTTCCGACGAGGAGGCCGAGGCCCTGACCCGCTTGCTGGAAACCAGCGGTGAGGGTGAGGCAGGAGATCGCTCATGACCGGATTGATGGATGCGCTTTTCGTCGGCGCCGGCCTGTCTTTGTTGTCGGGGCTGCTGGCACTGGGTTTCGCCTCATGGCAGACCGCCCGCGGCCGGACAGGCACCGGGCTCTGGCGTGCCGCCCGCTGGGCAGCCCTGGCCCCGCTCGCCCTGGCACCGATTATCTATTTCATCCCGGAAACCACCATTGTGGCCATGCATGCGCCTTTGCCGGATGGCCCGGCGCTGGTCGGGCCGGCCCTGCCGGCCGCCGAGACCCGCTTTGACCTGATGGGTGCCCTGATGGGCATTGACTGGGCATTGGCGCTCATCGCGCTCTACGGTTTCGGCCTGGCGCTCGCGACCGGCAGTGCCGCCTTGCGTCATTTGCGACGCACGGCCCTCGTTTCCGGCAGCCGACCGGCGCCGGACATGGCCCAGGATTATCTGTCCATTCTCGCTTCGAGGGTCGGGGTCGAGACGCCGGATTTTCGCCTGCGTGACGGATTGGCCTCGCCCATCCTGACCGGTTGGTCGCCGGTCATCCTCGCCGATCCCGGCCTGCTCGATGATACGGCAGCCAGCCGCTACGCGTTGACCCATGAACTGGTTCACCATCGCCGCGGCGATGAGCAGGACCGGCTGCTCGGGGCGGCGCTGATGGTGGCGCTCTGGTTCCACTGGCCGCTGCGCCGGATCGAGCGTGAATTGCATGAAGCCCGCGAGATTGATTGTGACGCGGAAAGTCTGGAAGCGCTGGGGGGCGCAGAGCGAAAGCCCTATGCGGCGACGCTGATCACCATGATGCGGAGCCCGGCCCAGCTGGTGTCGGCCTTCGGTCCCGATGACAGGAGACATCGAGAAATGCGTATCAAAGCCATCCTTTCAGGCCGTTCGGCCCGTCCGTCCTCACGCCTTCTGGCGGTGATGCTGGCCGGCGTGTCGGTCCTGCCCGTCGCCTGCGCCCAGGCGGCCCTGACAGATCGCACCCAGCTGGCGGTCGACCTCAACAGTCCCGGCGATAATCATGTCGTCCGCTTCCACGCTGCACCGAATGGCGACGTCAATGCTGACGGTGACCATGACCTCCATTTCAGCGATGAGCTGCATGAGCATGAGGATGAACTGCACGAGCATCATGATGTGGAGGGCCGGATGGTCTTCCAGACCGAGGATGGCCGCACGATCATCTTTGATGAGGTCGAGCCGGGTGAGGACGGCAATCTGGAACTGGCATTCGGTGGCGATGATCAAAATGTGATGATCATCCCCGAGGGCGCCGAAGGCGAGTTCATCTTCTATGCCGAGGGGGAGTCTGAAGCGCGCGAAATCGCCTTTACCGACAACGCCGGCAATACGGTTCGCTTGTCCGTTGACGCGGAGACGGAATGGCGCACCGAGGATGGCAATTTTCTCGTACTTGAGCTTCCTGAAACCCCGTCCGCTCCGGAAAGGGTTGAGCCGACCGCGGAGCCGGCGCCGCGCGCCGATGTCAGCCCGCCATCACCCACGGCATCACCGGCACCGGCAGCCGAACCGGCTGCGGGCAGCGAGCCCAAGCCAGCGGACGCGCCGCGCGCGCTGCGCCGGGTCGAGCCACCGGCAGCGCCTGCCTTCAGCCATCCGGTCACCGCGGGTCGCGTGACCTCGCATTTCGGCAATCGTCCCTCCCGCCCGGCCGGCGCCGAAGCCGGTCATGGCGGCATCGATATCGCCGCCCCGTCGGGCACGCCGATCCTGGCCGCTGCCGGGGGCACGGTGCGCCATGCCGAGGCGGGCTATAATGGCTGGCCGGCCTGGGGCAATACGGTCGTCATCGATCATGGCAATGGCTGGGAGACACTCTACGCCCACATGCAGGATATCGAGGTCGACGCGGGCGCCACAGTGGCTGCGGGCGAGGAGATCGGCACGGTCGGCTCGACCGGGCGCTCGACAGGCCCGCACCTGCATCTCGAGGTCCGCCATAATGGCCAGCGCGTTGATCCGGCGGCCCATGTGACCGGGCTCCGCTAGCCGCAATCGATCCCCGCGACGTCAAAAGGGGCGGCCAGTCGGTCGCCCCTTTTTTGCGTCAGCGACTGGAGCTTCGACTTGCGGGTATGGCCCTGATCATCCAATTATCCTCGCCATCAAGAACACAAGTCAGAATTTCAATGGTCGGGGATGACAATGGCAGAACGTGAATTCGATATCGTGGTGTTTGGGGCGACGGGTTTTACCGGGCGTCTCGTGGCCGAGTATCTCGCTGCAGAGCATGCGGCGATCCGTTGGGCCATGGCCGGCCGGTCCGAGGCCAAGCTGGCTGAGGTGCGCGACCTGATTGGCGCGCCGTCCGATACGCCGCTCCTTGTTGCGGACAGTTCCGACCCGGCCTCACTGGACGCGCTGGCGTCAAAAACCCGTGCCGTGATCACCACGGTTGGCCCCTATCAGCTCTTTGGCGAGCCGCTTGTTGCCGCCTGTGTGAAAGCGGGCACGGATTATGTCGATCTGTGCGGTGAGCCGGCCTGGATGCACGACATCATTGCTGACTATGACAAGCCGGCGCGTGAGAGCGGGGCCCGGATTGTCCTGTCCTGCGGCTTTGATTCCATTCCATTCGATCTCGGTGTCTATCACCTGCAACAGGCCGCCATCGCCAGGACCGGCGCGCCGATCAGCCGTGTGAAGGGCCGCGTCCGCAAGATGAAGGGCACCTTCTCGGGTGGCACCGCGGCGAGCTTCGCCGAGACCATGAAGCGGGCCGGCAAGCAGCCGGAAATCATCGACTGGCTGAAAGACCCCTTCTCGCTCGTCCCGGGTTTTGACGGCCCGGAGCAGCCCTCGGGCGCCAGGGTCGTTTTCGAGGAAGACCTCAATTCCTGGTCGGCACCTTTCATCATGGCGACGATCAATACCAAGAATATCCATCGCTCCAACGCTTTGCTCGACCATCGCTATGGCAAGGATTTCACCTATGACGAGATGTTCCTGACCGGGCCGGGCGAGCAGGGCGAGGGCTTTGCCAAGATGATCGCCAATGACAAGTCGATGTCCGAAAATCCGCCCAAGCCGGGTGAGGGACCTTCAAAGGAAGAGCGCGAGACCGGCTTTTACGACGTCATGTTCACGGGCCTCAACACGGATGGCGAGCGGATGACGTCGAGTGTCTCCGGCCAGCGTGATCCCGGCTATGGTTCGACCTCCCGCATGATCGCCGAAGCCGGTCTGTGTCTGGCGTTCGATATTGACCGCGACGCCACGCCGGGTGGGGTCTACACAACCGCCCCCGCGCTCGGCGACACCCTGATTGCCCGCCTGCAAAAGCATGCGGGCCTGACCTTCGCGATCGAGGGGTAGGGGGCCGCTACTAGCGGGCCCAAATAGCTGAATGACAAACAGTTATTTGGGCTTTAGCCTGGGTAAATGGCAGGCTGGTCTGAAGAGGAAAACGATCTGATCGTCGCGGATTATTTCGCGATGTTGGGTTCGGATTTGTCTGGCCAGAGCTATAACAAGGCCGCACACAACCGAAACCTCGTTGAGCGGACTGGGCGATCTCGCGCGTCGATTGAATGGAAACACCAGAATATCAGCGCGGTTCTGAAGGCAATCGGGGAACCGTGGATCACGGGATACAAGCCGGCTTTCAATTTTCAAACCACGCTCATTGATGCAGTGCTGAAGTGGCTTGCGGCCCATCCGGATTGGTTGTCCGCGGGTGCGGTAGCGCCACGGCTGCTTGATCCGCGATCACTTTGGCTCGATCCCCCGCCGACGCTGAGCAACAACCTGCCTCCGGATGAGCTGGAGCAAACTCAGACCGTCGCGGCCAAATTCGATGTCGCAAAACGAGATGAGGCTAACAGGGCCCTGGGGTTGGCCGGGGAGCAACATGTTCTGGAGTTCGAACGTGTCTCTCTAATGTCCGCAGGGCGTCCGGATCTTGCGAAGGATGTGAGATGGGTATCGGAGGAGGATGGCGACGGGCTTGGCTATGATATTGCCAGCTTCACGCCCGAAGGGCGGCCGCGATTTGTCGAAGTCAAAACCACCAATGGTTGGGAACGGACGCCGTTCCATATCTCCCGCAATGAGCTCGAAGTGTCGGAACGGTTGCGGGAGGATTGGCGCTTGATGCGGATTTGGAACTTTGCCCGTCAACCAAAGGCGTTTGAACTCTGCCCGCCTTTGTCTGCGCACGTATCCTTGATGCCGACGAGTTATCTCGCCCGCTTTCAGTGACGACTAATAGGAATCCTGCCGGGGCGACGCCCCAGAAGAATGACCCGGAGCTGGTGTAGTCAGAAGTCGAGGAACGCGTAAACCGCGCCTTAAATCTCATGCCAGCCAGCGGGCCTCAAAGGTTCAGTCGGGTCAAGGGCGCTTGCGCCGCGTCGCGGTTTCACCCTTGACCCGACTGAACCTCTGAGGCGGAATCCCGGCAAGAGAATTAAGGTGAACTCCGTGTCTGAAGACTACTTTCGCCGCTTCGCGAAAACCCTGCAGATCGAAGCGACTCGTGGTTTTTCATCTGATTTCAGGCAGATATGGGCTGGGCAGGCCCATCAGGGACGCTGCACAACGGATCGCCGATCATCAAGTGCCGACGCGCGGCAGAAGATGCTGCACACAATTTTGGCGAGGCTATTGTCTGTGAGTTGGGGAAGTATCCGGTTGAGCTCTCCCCTATCGGTCATAAAGACTTTGACTTGGCCAAATCGCTGGTTATTGAGACGGCAAATCTGGCCAAGTCTTCCTGCTTCCAGGAACTGAGCCTCTTGGATCAGCGCATGCCCAACGGAGTGAGCGCGGAAGATTTTCCGAACCGGATAAGGCAGCCGCCAGTGCAGTTCTCGAGATCGAAGGGCTAGAAGCTGGCTTCAAATCTCAAAGGTCATTCCTGAAATGGGCTTTTGGAGATCTGGTTAAAAGCGCTTGGTCGGGACTTTTGGTTCTCGCAGGTGTTGGGTTGGCAGAACTGTTTCGCCGGACTTTGAGCCTCTTTTGAGCATCCCCCAAACGCAAAACCGGCGCCCCTTCGGAGCGCCGGCTTGGCAAAGCATCGGGTAGCAAGAGTGGCCTACTGCCAGGTCACCGACATGATCTCATAACTCTTCAG
>NZ_CAJQOO010000112.1 GCF_905480005.1 uncultured Maricaulis sp. | reverse complement strand
TTGCTGGACCTGGTCCGCCTGGCGGGCTCCGCGGGCCAGGCCGGCCAACCCTGCCATGGTCGCCGTCAGCACTCCCGCCGCGATCGCGAGCGCGACCAGGGCTTCAAGGATGGCGTATCCGTCGTTATTGCATCGGGCGGTCGACATGGATTTGTCCCGAAATTGCGTCCAGACGAACGACCCGCTCCACCATTTCCAGCCGTATGAGTATTCTGGCTTCTTCACGGGATAGCGGACGCCCGGCCATGTTCAGTGCCTCAGTTTGGCGCCACCCATTGCGACTACGACTTTGCCAACTGGAATCCAGTCCGGTCGGCCACTCGCGGTGGACCGAGACCGCCTCGATGCGATAGCCGGTCTCGGTCACGATGACGGGCACCGGAGCCGCGGCACGTCGGGCCTCGAGCTGGGCTCTCCGCAAGTCATCGGCCAGCTGTACGGCCGCCTGATCCAGTCTATCGGACGCGCTGGCGGGACGAAGGCGGCTGGCCACGAATCCTGTGGCGAGGGAAAGAACAACCAGCGCCGCCAGCATCTCGAAAAGAGAAAAGCCCCGAGTGCGCCGCGACACGGTCATCGATCAGCTGCGGGATAGGTCACTATCCTCTCCTTCGCCACCCGGCAGTCCGTCCCGACCCAGGCTGCCAATCGTGAAACGCTCACCCGTCTCATCCAGCCCGTAACTGTAAGCCCGCCCCCACGGATCCGTCAGTCCGGACGTGTTTCGCATATAGGGACCTTGCCAGGCGGGCGCGTCTTCCGGCGCCTCGACCAGGGCGGTGAGCCCGTCAGCCTCGCTCGGATACTGCCCCATATCGAGGTAGTAGAGTTCCAGTGACGTCTGAATCGAGGCGAGCTGGGCTGTCGCGACATTGACCTTGGAGCGGCCCGCATATCCGATCACGCGTGGCGCAACGATCGTCGCCAGCAGAGCGATGATGACCAGCACGACCAGGAGTTCGAACAAGGTGATGCCGGCTTCCTTGCGAGACCGGCTACGCATGGGCTTCATTTTAGAACACAGCGTCATTGAGACTGAGAACTCCCGACATAACCGCGGCGATGACACCAGCAACGCACGCACCAAGGATGACAATCAAAACCGGCCCGAGCAACTCCAGTGCCCGAGTCAGACGCGATCGCGCCATGCGTTCATAGCGGTCGGCGGTTCGCAGCAGGAAAGTGTCCAGCGCACCGGTTTCCTCGCCGAGGCGGATTTGCCGGATCAGATCGCGCGGCAGGATGTTCTGCTCATCAAGCGCGCGCGACAAGGCTGTTCCGCCGCGGACCCGATCCGCCGCCCTCGACATCCCGTCCCGCATTCCCGCATCCCCGACAGCGCCGCGCGCCACTTGCTCGGCCCGGTTCACCGGAAGGCCAGCCTTCACAAGGACACCCAGAGTCCGCGCAAACGCCGCGGCATCCAGTTTCCACATCGCGGGTCCGATAATCGGCACGGTCCGGCGGATTCGGGTGGCAACGAGCGGGAAACGGGCCATCGCCGCCCGGGACAGCCAGGCCAGGCCGACAAGCCCGACCGGAATCCAGACCGCATAGCTGCGCAAGAAAGCGCCAACTGCGATCACGAAACGAGTTTCGGCCGGCGGCTCGACAGCAGAATCCGCGAACACGATCTCGAACTGCGGCAGGACAATAAAGGCGAGGAAGACGAGGGTCAGATAGATCAGGCAGACCAGAACGGCTGGATAGGCCAGCTGACCGGCCAGGTCGCGTTTCAGGGTCTGCTCGGCTCGCAAACGCACGGCGAGATCGTTCAACGACGCAGCCAATTGCCCGGATTCTTCACCTGCGGCCGTCATGGCGATCAGGATGCGCGGCGGGTTGGCCGGATCGCTTTTCAGGGACTCGCTGAGCGAATGACCACCACGGACACGGGCCTCAAGGCGCAGGATGAACTCCCTGAGACGCCGACGCGTTTCGCCTTCAGCCAGGCTGGCAAGCGCGTCATGAATCGACACGGCTGCCCCCAGAAGCTCCGCGAGGTCTTCCGTAAAGTCCGCGATGTGAGCGCTTGGCAGCCGACCGGACCGCGCCGGGTTACCGGATAACCCGACCTCCCGGACCTCCACGGCTACCACGCCGCGCGCTGCCAGAAGCTGGGTGGCGTGGCTGGAACTGCCGGCCAGGATATCGCCTCGCTCGACACCGCCGGACGCGTTTTCCGCGAGATAGCGCCAAAGTCGTGGTTCAGACACCAGGCTGCTCCGCGTCCGCCTGGCCTGTGTCTTCGAGCGCTCGCAGCAATTCCGCTCGCGTCGTCAAACCCCTTGCGCACAAGGCCAGGCCGTCTTGCCACATTGTTTGATAGCCGGCCCGTTTCAGCACAGGTTCGAGACCGGTTTCACGCGCGCCCTCCCGGATCGAAGCCCGGATCGCATCATCAACGCGGAAGGCCTCGGCCACAGGTAATCGGCCCCGAAATCCGGTCTCCTCGCAGCGGCCGCATCCAGCCCCTTCACAATTCGGGCAAGTGCGCCGGACCAAACGCTGGCCAACGACACCGACCAGCGTTGCAGCCAACAGGAAGTCCTCAATCCCCATGTCCTGCAGCCGGCTGATCGCCGATGGAGCGTCATTCGTATGCAGTGTGGACAGGACGAGATGGCCGGTCATCGCCGCCTGGATCGCGGTTCTGGCCGTTTCCGCATCGCGGATTTCCCCGACCATGACCACGTCCGGATCGTGCCGCAGAAACGCCCGCAAAGCGTTCGCGAAGGTCAGGTCGATCGCGGGATTTGTCTGCGACTGGGCGACCCCGGGCAATCGATATTCGATCGGATCCTCGATCGTCAGGATCTTGCGCTCTCCGTTCGCCAGACGTCGAAGGAAAGCGTAGAGCGACGTGGTCTTTCCGGAGCCGGTCGGCCCGGTCACGAGGATCAAGCCATGGGGCATGTTCAGCATGGCCTCAACAGGCTCGCTGACGGATTGCGACAGGCCGAGATTCTCGATGCCGCGGAGGCTCGCTTCCGGGTCGAGCAGGCGCAGGACAAGGCTCTCGCCATACTGACCGGGAACGACAGACACGCGAAGGTCGATCGTGCGACCGGCAACGGGCATCGAGAAACGCCCGTCTTGCGGCCGCCGGCGCTCGGCAATGTCCAGTTCCGCCAGGACCTTCACACGCGAGATCACGGCGAGCGCCTGGGCGGTCGGCCAGGCAATATGATCCTTCAGGACGCCATCGACGCGCAATCGTATCTGCGCTTCGCGATGCTGGAGCTCGACATGAATATCGGAAGCGCGCGCGTCCGTCGCACGGGCCACGAGATTGTCGAGCCGACGGACGACCGGGCCGGCCGTTGCCAAGTCTCGCAAGCGCTCGGCATCGAGGCTGATATCAAGAACTCCCTCGCCCTCATCAGGCTCATCGCCAGATTCGGCGGTCAGACGATCGGAGCACAAGGCGTTGAAGAGCGAGTGCGTTACCACGAGCGGGGCCAGGGACCGCCCGCTGGCAAAGCGGAGTCCATCGAGCGCGTCGTGATTCATCGGGTCGACGAGGCCGACAACACAAGTGTCACCGCGCGTGCCGAGTGGGATCACGCGTTCCGAGACCAGAAAGTCGGGATTGAACTCAGAGAGATCCACGGGCGCATCGAAAACACCGATATCATCGATCGTCTCGGCGTGCGCGAGCCCGGCCTCGGCAGCGAAAAAGGCTGCCAATCTCGCCTCGCTGGCCAGCCCCGCTCGCGTCAGGATGATGTCCAGTGGCTCCCGGGCGCCGGCTTTCAATGCCGATGCATGCGCAGCTTCGGCACGGCTAACCACGCCGGCTGCCACCAGTCGGTCCAGTCGACCCTGTTCGATGTCTTCGCGCGATTGAGTCATTGGGTCCCAGCTTAGGTCGCGCAAGCCTTCAAGGCGAGGGCCTCCGCCAGATCAAGGACCTGGCAGAGGCGAACGCGCCTTGGCAGTTTGAAGCGCGGCAGATGACCTGAGCGGTCAGTGCATCGAGAGCGGCAAGCGGATCCGAAGCATGGCGCTATTGGCTTCAAAATCGCCTTCGCCCAGGCCGATCATTGACACCTCGCCCGAGATCCGGCCGCCATTCGCCATCTCCATGGTCAGACCCAGCCGCGCGTCACCACGCAGATGACCGAGCGTTTGCAGGGTTCCGGCGGCGTTGAACACATCGGCATCATCATAGTCGTAAAGTGCCGTGACGTTGAGGTAAGGCTCGACATAGCCGCCCGCGGCGTTCTCGAAGCGGTAGGCCACTTCCGGTCCGGCCGAGAGTCTCCCGATCGTGACCGTCTGACCGGGAATGACGATGCCAAGCGTATCGGTATACGCGTCCTGGCTCTCATGGAAGTAAGCCAGACCGACACCCGGCGTGACCCGCCACCCACCATGCAGAATGTCACCAGCCAGGTTCGCCTCGATCAACCAGCGGTCAGTCTCGAAGCTGTCTGTATAGGTGCCGATCGGATTGACGGTATTGTCCGACTGTCCCCACGCGGCGCGCAGGTCGAGATAGGTATTGTCCGAAATCCGCGCGACCATATACGGACCGGCCATCCAGCCATTCCCTTCGACCGCACTATTCCAGTCGCCTGTCGTCATGTCGGTCTGGTCGTACTGGATCAGCACACCGGCGAGAACATTCTCGGAGACCATGATGTCCGTCCCGACATGCACGATTGAGAAATCGGCATCGGAACCCAGTCCGGCCCTGTTGTCCGAGACGCTCGCGACGCTGGCCTGCATCCAGACATCCAAGCTGGACATGCCGGTCCGGCCATTCAGCGAGAAACGCTCATCACCCGGCTGTTGCGGCTGGCTCGCCTCGACTGCCTGACGCAGGGCGCTCAGGCTCGTCGACATTTGGGCGTTCAACCGTCCGTCGCGGAAATCGGCAGCGAAACTGTTCGGCGTTGCCGAGCTTCGGTCGCTGCGCATCCGCCCGGCCAGACGCGGGCTGTTGGTCAGGATGAGGTCGGCACGCGCAGCCATGAAGTTGCGGATCGCCGACAGGGTCACGCCACGGATATAGTCCTCATTCCGCCGGTTGGTGAAGGTGCAGACCATGTTCTCCTCGGCATCGAGGTCGATCGTGACCTGACCGCTCGCGAGATCATAGACATTGCCGCCGTCCAGATCGCCGGTGCAAGAAAGGGATGCGAGATCCCAGCCGTCCGACGCCAACTGGGTCAGGACGTAGCTCCCGCGGAGCACATCATTGACGGTGGTGCTGGCATTGCCGCCGGTCGTCGTCACGGTTTGCCCGTCCAGCGCTGTGAGCGTCGAGGCATAAGAGAAGCTTCCCTCACCCTCTTCCGGAGCAGTTGTGCTGGTGATGATGGTGAGATCACCGAGACGCGGTTCGATGGCAATGTTCACCGGAATTTGGAGTGTTTCCAGCGTATTGGCCTTACTACCACCACCGCGTTGAGCCGGAGGGCTGACTTCGACAACCGTGATTGTTGCCGTGTAGGCGCCCGGTGCCAGATCCAGCACGGCCGAAGTAAAGCTGACCGTAAATTCAAGGCTGCCGGTGGCAGGAATGGAGCCTGCGGTCGGGTCGATGGCGAGCCAGGGCTGGTCGGTCGACGCGGTGAAGTAGAAGGCCTCACCCCCGACGTTTTCCAGATCGAAACTGCTGGTGGCGCTGGTCGGATCATCGGCCAGCGTCGGCAGCTCGATTGTGACTTCCGGAATGACGGTTTCATCAACATCCGGCTCGGCGACCTGTGTGAATTCACAGGACACGGTGTCCGTCGGGCCCAATGTCACCGTTGCGCTGCCCGCGACAGCATCGAGGACAAATGTTCCGCCGGTGCAGCTGATCGCATCGAGATTGAAGCCATCGGTAGCGGCCGCAGTGAAGGTATAACTGCCCTCGGCCAGATCATCGAAGCTAGTCGCGCCGGCCTGGCTGGCCGTCGCGACGGAGAAGTCGCCCAGATCACCACTGAAGTCGAAACTTCCATCAGTCGCCCCGGTGATGGCGACGGCGACCGACAGGGAGCCGCGGCGCATTTCGACACTTAGAAGGTCGCTCACCGGGCTGTCTGGCAAGGCATTGCCCGCGGCATCCGCTGCTGCGGACACGGTCACATCGACATCCGCGGCTACCTGGCCGCCATCGGCCACGCTGTAGGTTGCCGTATAGACCGTATTGCCAGCCGAGAAGGCTCCATTATCGAGCGACAATGTTGCCGAGAGGTCGGTCGAGAATGTGAAGACCGGCGTCTGGCTTGCATTCATGGCTTCGCTGAAGGTTGCCGTCAGCGTGACGCTTCCGCCAACATCCTCGAGACGAATATCGGCATCGGAGACGACGAGACTGTCCAGCTCCGGCAGGCTCAGATCAGCGTCCACCGCAAACTGCGTCGCGGCAATATTGCCGTTTCCGGCAGCGTCCTGAGCCGAGTTTGCGGCCAGGTCGACCGTGACCGACCCGCTTGCCGTCGGCGTGATATCGAGTGTGTAGCTGCTCCCGGAGCCGGCCAGATTGGCGGCACTGCCATTACCGACGGCGAAGTCGGCCAGCACCAGGCCGGTCACGTCCTCGGAGAAGTCGACAGACAAGGTGAAGGTCCCGACCTGGTCGATAGCGGGACCGTCGAACGCTACGGTCGGGGCCGTTTCGTCATTCTCGATCGAGAACTGGGTTGCGGCGACATTCCCGTTGCCGGCGCCATCCTGGGCGGCGGCGGCGGCCACATCGACCGCCACCGTGCCATCGGCGGCAGGGGTGATCGTGGCGGTGTAGACCGTTGTACTGGTCGCGGAGAAGCTCGATGCGGCACCATTACCAACCGAGAAGTCGCCAATGGCGAAGCCTGTGACGGCTTCCGAGAAAGTCGCGGTGATCGTGAAGGCACCAGAGACCGGATCGGCAGAGCCTGTTGTCAGAGCCACGGTCGGCGCCGTCCCGTCATTCTCGATCGAGAACTGGGTTGCGGCCGTGTTATCATTGCCGGCGCTGTCCTGAGCGGCACCGCCCGCGACATCAACCGTCACCGTGCCATCGGCAGCCGGTGTGATCGTGGCGGTGTAGAC
>NZ_CAJQOO010000111.1 GCF_905480005.1 uncultured Maricaulis sp. | reverse complement strand
ATAACAACAATGTCAAAGAGCCGGGCCAAAACAACCGAAGTCGCTAAACCCGTAACCAGAGCTGAACATCACTGCCGCCCCGGCCAAGGAGGGCGGTGTTTAGGCCGCCCCATTCTCGAAGTCAATCGCGTTTTTCAGGGTCGTGCAGTTGATCTTCAGTGGCTCGAAAACCGGCGAAAATTTCACTGCCCGGAGCGCCGTATTGGACGCGCCGACCTGACTTAGAAAAACGACAAGACCTCGTATAATAAGCAAACGACGCTGGACCGCAAGGGAAAACCGCTGCGGCAGCGCCGGTGTGAGCGGGGTTCTACAGGACGCCACGCAGGACGCAACCCCCCTTTCACGAGATTTCTGCAGAGCAATGCAGGGCCTGTCCGGAATGCCGTGTCACACAAGGGTCATACCGTGTGCAGATCGCTGTCTGGCGCCCAGGAGCCAGGACTCAGGAGCCAGGGCTCAGGAGCGGATATAAGCCTGCAGCGCTTCGGCCTCGGCTTCCATATCCGCGAGTCTCGCCTTGACCAGATCCCCGATGGAGATGAGGCCGAGAAGCGCATCGCCCTCAATGATCGGGATATGCCGAACGCGCCGCTCGGTCATCAGCATCATGAGATCATTGAGGCTGGCATCGGCGCCGGCGGTGATGAAGGCGGCGGTCAGGGCGTGGGCCACAGGCCGGTGCAGGCAGGCGGCCCCATTCAGGGCCATTTCCCGCACGATGTCGCGCTCGGACAGGACCGCGACCGGACGCCCCTGGCCATCCTCGGCCAGGAGCGCGCCTATGCCATGGGCGTCAAGCAGGCGCGAGGCGTCTTCCAGGGTCGCCATTTCACGGATCGTGATCACGTCACGCCCCTTGGCATTCAGTATGGCCTCGACTCGCATGGCCACCCTCCCATCCGGTTACAGTTGCACCATACCACAAACCGGGTGAACGCCCCAGTCGGCGAACCGGGCGATCCCCGTCCGGTCCCGCCCTGCCCCGCCCCGTCAGGATGTGAATGAGGCTTTCGTGGACACGCTCCCGCCCCTCCGCCACTCTGCTGGCAACGCCCGGCCGGCCCGTCGGACCGGGTTTGCGGAGGGTCGCCGATGCAATACCGCCAACGCCTGGGACGCGATATCGACCGCTGGATTCGTGCCGGATGGATTGATGCCGCCTATCGCGACAGCATATTGGGCGATATCGGGCCCGGCCCGTCACGCCCCTCGGCCCTGGGAGTCCTGACGATTCTCGGCGCCGCCCTGCTTGGCTTGTCGGCGCTGACCTTTGTCGGCGCCAATTGGGATGCGATTCCCCGTCTCGCCCGTTTCGCCCTGCTGCTTGCCTGCCTGTGGGCGAGCCTGCTGGGCGGCGCCCAGGCCTTCCGGAGCGGACACGCCGCGCTGGGCCATGCCCTGAGCCTGCTGGGCGTGGTCCTGTTCGGGGCCGCCATCATGCTGACCGCGCAAACCTTCAACATGACGTCCTTCCGCAATACCGCGGTCCTGATCTGGGCGGCTGCGGGCGGCCTCACCGCCTGGCTGACCGGTTCCCGGCCGGTCCTCATCCTCGCCACCGGGCTGGGCGCGCTCTGGGCCGGACTGGAAGCAGCCAATCCCTATGTCACGGGGTCGATCTGGGGCTATTGGCCGGTCGCGGCCGCCGGTGCGTTGATGGCAATCCGGCTGCGCTCGAACGTGTCCATGCATCTGACCACGATCGCCGTGGCCCTCTGGATCGCGCACGCACTTTATGTGTGGGAGCGGGCCCACCCGATGAGCGACCCCGCTGTGCAGGCGATCGCCATCCTGACCTTTGGTGCACTGGCCCTGGCCGCCTCCGTCCTCCGCGACCGCGCCATTCCGGGCAGCGGCGTCGTCGCCGGCTGGATGACGGTGATCACGCTGGTCGCCGCCTTCCTGATACAATTCCCGCTGGATGGCGGACGCCCGGGCAGCGAGGCGCCGGCCAGTGCCGCCTATCTCGGCCTCGCCCTTCCCGCCCTGGCCGTCATCCTGGCCCTGACGGGCTGGCGCATCATGCGCGGACGCCTGACCCGGTGGGAAGGTGGCATACTGATCGCGGCCGGACTGGCGATCGCGGCCCTGCCACTGATCCTCGCCGACCTGTCCCCGGCACCCATCCTTTTGCGCATGGCCATCGGCGCCCTCCTCTATGCCGCCTTTACCGCCCTCATCCTGATCGGTGACCGACATGGCCGCGGCCTGTTGCGGGTCTGCGGGGTCACCGGATTCGTGCTGCAAACCCTTTATGTCTATGCCGAGACCTTCGAAGGCCTGCTCGACACCGCCCTTTTCTTCTTCGTGGGCGGTTTGATCCTGTTCGGTGCAAGCTTCGTGATCTGGCAGATCCGCAAACACCGACCGGTGCAGCCGGACCATGGGGAGGTGGCGTCATGAGTGTACACACCCCCACTCCGAAAAACCCGATCCGCCGGCTCGGCCTGGTCGCGGCTTTGATGTCCGCATTCCTGGTCTTCATGCTGGCCAGCCATGCCAATGCCCGCAGCCAGGGGACGGAATTGGTCATGACGGTGGACGGCTATGATCCGCGCGACATTTTCCTCGGCCATTACGCCCAGATCCGCACGCCGCTGAACATGCTGGACCCCGAAACGCTCGCCGGTGATGACACGTTCGAGCGGGATCAGCCGGTCTTCGTGACGCTGCAGATCGGGGCGGACGGGCTGGCCCGGCCGGTCGCCATCCACAGCGCCCATCCCGGGACCGGTCTGGTGGCCGAAGGGCGGGTCGCCTTTGAGAACGGGTTCCTGCACGCCCGTTTCAATATCGAGCGCTATTATGCCGACCGCACGGACGCTCTCGCCCTGCAGGACATGTTGCGCGCCGGCGGCCCGGATGAGGACCGCGTCCGGGTCATCGTGTCGCTGACCGGGTCCGGACAGCTGATGATCAAGGGGTTCGAGATCGATGGTGAGCGTCAGATCGACCGGATCTGGTGATCACGCACGGTCCTCGGCAAAGACGGCGATCACCAGCGGCGTCAGCACTATCCCGCCAAGCGTGCCACCGATATGGCCCAGCCAGGCAATCGGGATCGGCATCAGGTCGCCAACCAGACCGATCACAATATTGATCGCAATCCAGGGCAAGGCCAGGCGGGCCATCCCGCGCCAACCACCCCGCACCCAGCCGGCAGCCGCGATAAGGCCGGAGACGGCAGTCGATGCCCCGCCCATCGTCGTGGGTGTGCCTTGATGGAAAATGGCTTCCAACGCCGCGCCGGTCACCGCGCATGTGAAGAAGAGAAGCAGAAAGCCCGCCGAGCCGCGCAATCCATAGCCCAGGCGCTCGCCAACCGCTCGCCCCGTGGCCACCAGAATGGCCAGATTCATGGCGATGTGGAACAGGCCGAAATGGATGTAGACGTGAAGGAAGAAGGGCGCGACCGGCCCCAATGGCTGACGCGGAAGAGCGGCGCCCGGCTCGGCGGCAATGAACACGCCCGCATTGAAAACCCAGCGCTGGAAGTCAGGCCAGACCTGGCCGAGCAGGGACACGCTGACAATGCTGAGCGCAATCAGCAGGACGGCCGGCGGCATGGCGTTGAAGACCGGCGGTCGCGGCGGCGGCCTGCGTGACCACGGACCGTCAAACTCGTCCCGCTCCGGCACACTCATCGTCTCAACTCCCGCTTCCAACTGGCCCATTCAGGCATTCACCCGTCAAGGGCGACACGATTCCCCCTGCAGGGGAACGCACTTAGGACGGCACACTTTCTGGCACGCGCGTTGCAACTCCAGACCCAGAATTCGCGTCTAAAAGGACATGAGACAATGAAAACGCGCAGCTTCCCCACCGCGATCGGTGCCGCTTTTGCCCTCGCAGCCCTTTCGGCAGCGGCCCAGGCTCAGCAGGTTCAGACGACGGCCGGCTGGGAGCAGCCCTATGGTGGCACATCGGCCCAGGCGAGCCAGCCCTGGTCGGGCGCCACCGCCAGCGCCGGAGCGGCAGCCCGCTCGAGCGCCGGCAATCGCGTGATCATTGACGGAATCATCCAGACCGGTGTCGGGGTTTCCACCCAGACCGGCCTGTTTGGCGGCGGCGTCGGCGCAAACGCCTCCGCAATTGGCAATCAGCTCAATGTCAATGTGAGCGGCCAGTGGAACACGGTCATCGTGAATTCCAACCAAATCAATAATGGCGACATCAACGCCAGCGCACAGGCCCAAGGCAATGTGAGTACGGACAATGACCAAGACTAAGCTTTTGATGGCGACACTCGCCAGCGCCCTGGCGCTGACCGGGTGTGCGACCACGGCGCGCACCGGGGGTGCAGACGGAAACTATGCGACCCCGATCGGTGGCGCACCGGTGACCGCCAATCCGACCCCCTATTCGGAAGCGCTGGTCTGCCTCGCCAATTATGCCCGACAGAATGATCTGCAATCGCCGCGCATCGCCGTGGGGCGCCTCGCCGACTATACCGGCCGCGCCTCGCTCGAAGGTGGTGCCGCGGTGACCCAGGGCGCCTCGCTGATGGCGATCTCGGCCTTTGCCAAGGCCGGTGTCCGCCTGGTCGAGCGTTTCGACACCTCGGTGTCGGAACTGGAATTGCGCTATGCCAACAATTCGCTGATCGGCGACAATGGCACCCAGCGCCAGATCCATGCCGCCTCGCTGCCGGGCTCCGACTATCACCTGGTCGGCGGCATTACCGAGCTCAACTACAATATCCGCTCCTCGGGCATTGATGTCCTGGGTGGCGACCGGATCGACAGCGATCCGACCGGCGTCTTCAACCGCCGCATGTGGGTGATGAATATCGGCCTCGATCTGCGCCTCAACGAGACGCGCACGATGGAGACGGTCGACGTCATCTCCTACCAGAAGCAGATCGTCGGCCGCGAGATTTCGGCCGGGGTCTTTGCCTTCTGGGATGATGCGGTGATCGACATCTCCGGCGGTGGCCGCTCGCTCGAGCCGGTCCAGCTGGCCGTGCGTTCGGTGATCGAGCGCGCCGTCCTTGAAATTTCGGCGCAAATGTATGGCGTCGACCCGGCCGCAGCCTGCACCTATTCCGATCCGATCGGCGGCAGGACAGGCAGCCATTCCAACATCACTGGCGGCGTCAGCGCCACCCACACCTACGGTCAACGGGAGACCTCCAATGTCCAAGCGCGCAGCAATGTTGATCGCGGGCATGAGCGCCGCGACGATCACGTGCGCACCTATCTTCGCGGACGATACGACTGAGATCCTCAACGGCCAGGTCAATCTGGACGCCGCGATCACGGTCGTGACGACCGGTGAGACGGACCAGGCCGATGCCGTGTCCCAGTCTGCCATCGGTGCCGCGAATGCACTGACCGTCGACGTTGTGGAGCGCCATGACATCCAGTCCGACCAGACCTTCTCCGGTTCGGTTGACGCCCGCGCGGAAACGCGTGCCATGATGGTCGACGGCACTGCCGTAACCACCGCTTCGGCGATGGGCAATTCGGCCAGCGTGATCAATGATAATGGCATGGATGCCGCGATCAGCCAGACCGCGCTCGACGGCTCGACCGTCAATGCGACGGCGCAGCTGGAAGTCGGCAGCTATGCGATCTCCTCGGTGACCTCGGCGACGGCCTCGGCCAATGCCTTCCAGGGCACCACCTATGGCAGCGACACGAATCTGGCCTTGCGTCAGGATTCGGGCGCCGATGTCACGGCGGACGGATATGTCCTCGCCCCCGATGGCGGGCTGGGATATGCGGCGACCGTGCTCGGTGCGGCCAATGGCAATTCGGCGCAGCTGGAGGGCTATTACAATGGCCCGTCCCAGGTCGTTGATGTCGACCAGGACAATCGCGGCGACGTCACGGCACGCGCTCGCACCGATGCCGGCGGCACAGCGCGCACGCAAACCGTGGTCTCCTCAGCAAACGGCAATTCGGTCTGGATGCAGAATGAGAACGGCTATGCCCATAACCAGGGCGAGCAGGACAATGACGGGGCCGTCACGGCCGAGTCGGAAATCCTGGTCGGCAATTTCGACGCCGACGTGCTGAGCGTGTCGGCCGAGGGTGTCGGCAATTCCGCCATCATTTCGAATATCGGCGCCGATGCCTTCATGGGCCTCGACCAGACCAATAATGCGGCTGTGATCGCCCGTTCCAATCTGGACGGCGATGCCGGCGGCTCGGCCCTGGTCTCGGCGACCGCCTTTGGCAATGCCGCTACCACCTATGTCTGTTCCGAATGCCCGGTCACGGCGTGGGGCAACACCAATCAGACCAATAATGCCGCGGTCAGCTCGATCGTCACCGGCCGCATGAATACGGGCGGCGTCCTGTCCGGCGCGGCCACAGCGATCGGCAATTCCGCCACCTATCAAACAGTGAACCCGCAGTCGGGCAACTGAAGACATCCCATAGCCTTGGGAAAACTTGGCCCCGGTCGCGTGTTGTGCGATCGGGGCTTTTTTCTGTGCGGCACCCCCCCTCTCCCCCCTTGACCTGAGGCAGAGCGACGCAGGCGCTTTCGTCACATCTCGGCGCAGCGCTGGCGGGAGTAGCCTGAAGGGAATACGGAGGACACCCACATGAATCACAAACACCGCAAGACCCTGCATGCCCTTTTCGCCCATCCCGAGCCGGCCAATCTGGCCGCCGCCGATCTGGAAGGCCTGCTCAAAGACCTTGGTGCCGAGCTGCACGAACGCAGCGGTGCCAAATTCTCGGTCACGCTGAACGGCCACACCGCCAACTTCCACCACGCCCATCACAGCCTGCCGAAGGACGAAGTCCGCGCAATGCGGAAATATCTCGAATCAGCCGGTATTGATCCGGAGCGTGACTTTCCGCTTTGAGGATTGCGGCTGAATGAAGGGGGAACCCTCCTGCTCTCTCCGGGATTTACCCCTCACCCTGACCCTCTCCCAAGGGAGAGGGAAAGCGGCGTTGCCAGAAAAAAAATCACAAAACTTGTCCGCCCCCCTTCTCACCCATCCCATAATCCCCCTGTCCCGCGTCACTCGAGGCCCGGATTGGTGATCCGGGGGCGTTGGGAGGACGGAGCGCGTCCGGTTGCCTGGAATCACCGCCAGACCAACCCGGCGTGGCCATCGATGGGACGGCAGCACAAAGCTCGACTGCTTCACCCCATCGGTTTCGAGACGGGGCCGGAAACGGCCTCGAGCAAATCTCCGTGTGCGAGGTGCCCCCGGCGCCACCCACATACACGTCCATAGCAAGGCACCGGCAAGGCAACTCGCACCCCTCAACGGCCCAAACCGCCAGGCGAACGCGTCGTGGCGATACTGGTGTTTGCCCGGGGACAAAAAAATGCCCCGACCTGGATCAGGTCGGGGCAGTCAGTGGATGATGTTGTCTTCGAATGCGGATCAGCGATAGCCGCCGACGCCGCCATCCAGCATGAGGGTCATGGAGACCGTGCGGCTGCTCTCGCGCTCGACCTCGCGGCGGACACGCTCGGTATAGCGCTCCTCGCGTCGCATGAAGACGAGCTTCACGCCGGGGCCGTGCACACGCAGGAGCGAGCGCTCATTGCAATTACGGCGCGGGATCTGGGTTTCGCAGCGCAGATTGCCGCCAGCGGTATGACGCAGGGCCTCGCCCTTGCGGCACATGATGGTCGGGGCCTCGTCCCAGTTATAGACACCGTCAATGACCCAGCCGATCGTTGTCTGCATGGCGGTACCGGCGACACAGCGGAACAGCTCGCCATCATAGGCCGCGCCAACCCGGTCCTCGGCATCGACACGCGAAGCCGGGTGCGGCGTGCCATTGTCATCAACACAAACGGCGCGCACGACGCGCCATTCCTCGACCCAACGGGTCCGCTCTTCCTCGTAATACTCGTACTCGTACTCTTCCTCGACGCCGACCACATTGAGACCGGTGATCGCGGTCGCGGCCGGAGCCGTCGTCATCGGCGTGTAGGAGCCTCCACCGATATAGGTGACCGACCCCGCACCCGCGCCGGCACGGGCGTTGGCGCCCGCATTGGCATTGGCCGATGCGTTGACATTGACATTGGTGTTCACATTGACCCGGGTCGAGACATTCACGCCGACATTGATGTTGCCGCCATGGATATTGATGTTCGGGACATTGACCGTATGGCCGCCACCATGCGTACAGCAGGAAGGCGGCGGAGGCGGCGGCGTGCAGCAGCCATCACCCGGTCCACCGACAGCTCCGGCCGAAGCCGGGGCAGCAAACAGGGCGAACGCAGCGCTCGCTGGGATCAAAAAGGCGTGCCGGGCTGAAACGCGCATGGTCGTGCTCCTTACGTATTGCCCCCGTCCTTGCAAAGGCAGGGCCAATTCCCCGTCGCGTGCCGGAACGCCGGTTTCGCCTCGCTGAAGAAGCCGCAATCCGCGCATTCCCGCCTCAGGCGTATGGCCCCGTTCTTGAAGCGGGACAGGCCTTGGCGATGACCGGTGTGTCACGCCGCGAAGCGATGAGAAGAGTGGAGACGTTCATGCGCCACGCGCAATCAAAGGCCCTGCATGCCTATTGGCAGACCCGACGCCAGGGCGGCGCAGCCCCGCATCGTGCCGATATCGAACCGCAGGATATTGCGGGCCTGCTCGGCTATGTCTTCATCCTGTGGCGTGCCGATCCGCAACACCATATCTTCCGACTCGCCGGCACACATTTGTGCGATCTCTATCAGCGCGAATTCCGGGAACAGAACTTCCTGTCCCTGTGGCGCGGCCATGACCGCACCCATGTCCAGGCCGTGCTGGAAGCGTCGATTACCGGCTGCGCGCCGGCGTCGGTCATCGCCCGCGCCAACTCGCTCGACATGCATCAATTGCCGGTCGAGATTTCATTCCTGCCATTGCGCGGCCCCTCCTGCACGATCGACCGCACGCTGGGCCTGTTCCAGCCGCTCGATACGACGGACGCCTTCAAGGGCCGTCCCGTCGTGCGGACATCACTGCGGGAGATCCACCCGCCGGCCATGCCGGGGCATATCTTCCCGGGCCTCGCCGTGGATGATCGCTCAGGTGTAAAAAAGGTCGCAAACGATCAGTGATCGCAAAACCTTTTTAACGCCTTTGACCTAAGAGTGTGGGCTCGCAGGAGCTCATCGCTATGCATGACGAATACGGCCGGCTCGACCGTCGCAAAATCAAGATCGCTGCCCGCGGCGCCCAGGAGCGCCGCCGACACGCGCGCGTCCCCCTGCAATTGCATGGCCGTCTCTGGTCCGAGGCCGGCGGCGAGCATGCCTGTCGCCTGATCGACATCTCACCCGGCGGAGCCCGCATTGTGTCCCGCATGCGGATGGTTGACGGCACGCGTGTGGTTTTGATGGTCACATCGATCGGCCGTATTGAAGGTCAGATCGTGCGCCAGGCCGGTGACGAAATCTCGATCCGCTTCAACGCTCCGCTGCGCAAGCGTGACAAGCTGGCCGACGCAATCACCTGGCGCTTCAACAAGGACCGCCTCGGTCTGGATGAGGACCGCACGGCCCCGCGCAAGCCGGGACGTGGCCGGGCCAAGATCCTGCTGTCCGATGGTGTGGTCATCCAGGCCAATGTCGTCGATGTCTCGGTGACCGGTGCGGCCTTTGAATGCCTCGAGCGACCGCGGGTTGGCGAAGCCCTGCGTGTCGGGGAGATGTCAGGACGTGTGGCTCGCATTCTGGACAACGGGTTCGCGGTCGTGTTCGATCCGCCTGAGGCCGACGCGAGCGGCCATGAAGCAGCCTGAACGAGTCACCGATCGATAATTTGTCCGCCTTTCCGGGGAATTCCGCCAATGCGGCCCGATTCTTGCCGTATCCTCGTGTTAGGCGCTACGAAGCAAAGTGCAAAAGAGATCTGAAATGCCTCGCGATGACGGAATCGCAATGTCCTGGTTTGTAAAAGTCGAGGGTCGTGTTTACGGCCCCTATACCCCTCAACAAATGCGCGCCTTCGTCGGTGAAGGGCGGATTGCCGCGCATTCTCAGGTCTGCCCGGAACGCGATGGGCTGTGGCAGCAAGCCACGGACATCGATGACTTCCGCGAATGGCTAGGGGAATCAAAGACATCACCGGAACCCGAAAAGCGGGTCACACCGGGGGCCCGGCCGGCCAATTTCGTGGTCATCGCCGAGATCCAGTCCGAGAATGGCACCGAATTCCGCAATGCGCTGAAAGCCTATGGCGATCTGGAAGCCATCACCGGCAATACCTGGCTGCTGCGCGGCCCGACCACATCGGCGGTCTTGCGCAATGAGCTCAGTCACATTCTGGCACGCGAAGACAAGCTGCTGGTCATCGATGCCTCGCATGACCGCGCCGCCTGGTTCAATCTGGGTCGCGAAGCCGACCAGAATATCCGCGAATTGTGGAGCCGCGCCCACTAGGACGCTCCGCCGACAGCTTGCACGATGACTGACCGCCCGTTTTCCTGCCGGAAGACGGGCGGTGTCGTATCTGGCCCTGATTACCGGCGCGGGCCGGAGCCGCCGGTTCAGTCGATTCAGTCGATTCAGTCGATTCGGCGCAGACCGGTCTTGTGTTTCTTCCAGTTGGCGACGTAGTGGTCGGCCGACCAGCGCAACACCTCCGCCATGTCCTCGCCGAGCGTCTTGAGCACACGCCCGGGCGACCCGACGACAAGGGAATTGTCGGGAATTTCCTTGCCCTCGGTGATCAGCGCATGAGCGCCGATGATGCAATTCTTCCCGATTTTCGCGCCATTGAGAATCGTCGAGCCAATCCCGATCAGGCAGCCATCGCCGATCGTACAGCCATGCAACATGGCCTGGTGTCCGATGGTGACCCCTTTGCCGACGGTCAGCGGAACCCCCTCATCGGTGTGCAGAACGGCTCCGTCCTGGACATTGGAATTCTCACCGATCGTGATCGGATCATTATCGCCGCGAATGATGGCGCCGTACCAGACACTGGCTCCGGCTTCGAGGATGACGCGGCCCATGACTTCGGCACTCTCGGCCACCCAATACGCGTCTTCTCCCGGAAGGGTTGGCGTCGAATCGCCCAATGCATAGATCGCCATCAGCGTCTCCCAATTTTATTTGCGTGAAATATTCGCGACAGGCTCGTTCAGAACTTCTTCACCGGGTTAGACTGACACTGTAACCGCGATTCGAGACCTGCCCATCCGGTCCTGCATCGTTTCGGCAACTCCAAGGGAGGCCCGGGTAGACGGTATGACCAGTCTGCGTCCAAGCCCGCCAGGATCATCCGGTTCATCCGGATCCCTGCCCTTCGAGTCCATCGAATCGTTTTCGTTGCAATGTGTCTTCGCCCCTCGCCTTCCGGCCGAGGGGTTTTTCATGTGTGGAGGTTCCAGCCATGGGTAAGCGTAACGTCAAGCGTCGCCAGCGTGCCGAGTTCAATACGGCACATTATCAATCAGAAGAGACAAAGGTGCGGGCCCTCTTCCCCGGGACCAATTGGTCACCCGACACAAGGGAGCCCATGCGTGATCAGCGCTTCATCAAGAATGTGAAGCCGCGCTCTGACGGGCAGGCCAAGCTGATGAAGGCGGTCGATGATCACAATCTGGTACTGGCCCTCGGGCCTGCGGGAACGGGCAAGACCTTCCTTGCCGTCGCCAAGGGTGTCGAGGCCCTGGAGGCCGGCTCGGTCAGCCGCATCGTCCTTTCCCGCCCGGCAGTCGAGGCCGGCGAGTCGATCGGCTTCCTGCCCGGCGCCATGGAAGAGAAGCTGGCGCCTTATCTGCGTCCGCTCTACGACGCCCTTGCCGACCGGCTCAGCCCGAAAAAACTCAAGGCCATGATGGCCGAAGGCCTGATCGAGATCGCCCCGATCGGCTATATGCGCGGCCGCACCCTCAACAATGCCTTCGTTGTGGTCGACGAGGCCCAAAACTGCACCTACGGCCAACTCAAAATGCTGCTGACGCGGCTGGGCTGGAACTCGACCATGGTTGTCACCGGCGACCCGGCCCAGTCCGACCTGCTGCCGGAAATGTCAGGTCTTGGCCAGATTGCCGACAAGATGGAGGATCTCGATGATATCGCGGTCTGCCGTCTCGCCGCCGAGGATATTGTCCGCCACCCGCTCGTCGCCACCATGCTGACCGTGCTCTGAGCCAAACGGACCGACGACCAAAAAGACGCAACAATCCACGTAAAACGAGGCGCGGAGCTGGCTGGCTCCGCGCCTTTTGTCTGTGATCAGCTCAATGGATCGTCACGGGACGTTTGCGGTAGCGGACGAGAATACGCAGGGTCAGCGGATGGCGCCTGTCCGGATCCAGACCGAGGCGGATGATCTCGGCCCGCGCACGCTGACGAAGCCGCTGCGCCCGCAGATACTGCACCGCCACGAAACACCCGATTGCCAGATAGGCGACATATTCCGCAATCCCGTACCAGTCCGGCAGGAAGAGCCAGACACCCAGGGCGGCAATCGCCGCGAGGATGATGTCCAGCGGCCAGTTTTCCGACGGGTCGAAAAAGGCCAGGACCGGAATGATGCGCGGATCGATATCGCCCTCTGGATCGACAAGCTCGAGCAGACGCTCAAACTCGGCTGACTGGGTAGCCCAGACCCGATTGAGATGGGTCATCTCGGTATAGGGTTCGGCGCCATGTGGCAGCTCGCGATTGAGATAAAGGCAAGCCCGCATCAGCCACTCGCCGTCCTGCAGGCGGCCGCCTCCGGCATATCCACTCATCGGTCTGCTCCGCCGGCTTCCAGTGTTTCCGCCAGCCATTGCGCCGCCTGGTCCGGAGTCTGTCGGTCCAGGTCGACCTGCCGGTTGGCCTCGCGCATCAGCTCATCATCGATCGCGCCCACCAGTTCGGCCAGGATCGCCACGAGCGCCGGATTGGCGGCCGCGTCCGGTGACAGCAGAATGACCGCATCGTAAGGCGGCAGAACCGCCGCGGGGTCATCCAGCACAATCAGGTCAAAGGCCGCGATCCGACCGTCGGTCGTATAGGCCGATATCATGTCCACCTGGCCGTCCCGGACCGCCCCATACATGAAGGCAGCATCCATCGCGCGGGTCTGCATGGCGCCCAGCCCGTAAAGATCGCGGGTCATCACCCATTCCGGCCGCGAGAAGACTTCCGCGTCGCCGCCAACCGTCATCTGCGCCGCGAGCGGAGCAAGATCGGCCAGGCTCGTGACCCCCAGCGCCGCGGCTTGCTCGCGCGCCATGGCAAAGCCATAGGCGTTCTCGAAACCAAGCCCGCCGAGCGCGAGAATGCCATGTTCAGCCCACAGCCAGCCGGTCATTTCCGCGAGCATGGCGTGCCGGTGAATCGGCTCGGGACGGTTCATGACCGTTGCCCAGATCGTGCCGGAATAGTCGATATAGACATCGATTTCTCCCGTACGCAGCGCATCGAAGGCGATGGTCGAGCCGAGATTGTCGCGCCGGTCGATGCGAGCCCCCGCCGCCTCCATACGGCTCTCCAACAAGGCGCCGAGAATGTATTGCTCGGTGAAGGCCTTGGCACCGACCACGATGGTTTCGTCGGTCAGGTCCGCGGCGCCGCCAGCGATGACCGCGCTGTTCCGACCGGCCGGCTCGAAGGCGATATAGCGCGGTGCAACCGAAGCCGTAATCAAAATGGCAAGCGACAGACCGACGCCCGCAGCGAGACCACGCCGGCGCTCCCGCGCCGCCACTTCGAGCAGGCGGATCATCTGGTCGAGAATGATCGCCAGGCCGGCGGCGAAGAGGCAGCCGAACAGAACCGACAGCCAATTCCGCGTCTGCAGGCCGGCGAAAATGTAATTGCCGAGGCTGGATGCGCCCACTGGCGTCGCGAGCGTCGCGGCGCCAACCACCCAGACCACAGCAGTCCGCAATCCCGCAACAATGACCGGCAAGGCCAGGGGGAGCTCGACCTGCCAAAGGCGCTCGCCCGGTGTCATGCCGATCCCGCGCGCCGCCTCGCGAACCACCGGGTCAACACCCTGCAATCCGACGATCGTGTTCCGCAAAATGGGCAGGATGGAATAGAGCATCAGGGCGAGAAAGGCCGGAGCATAACCAATGGTTCCGCCCAGCAAGGGAACCATCAGGGCCAGCAAGGCCAGGCCGGGAATGGTCTGGATGATACTGGCCGCATTCAGCACGAGGCCGGCCAGACGCGGCCGACCGGCCGCTTGAATGCCAAGCGGCAGGCTGATCGCGAGGCCAACGAGGATGGCACTCATCGACAGCAGGACATGACCTGACAGCAGGTGCGGGAGTTCCGCAAAGCGTTCGGCAAGATTGGCGTTCATCCCGCCAACTCCGCAATAGCGCGCATTTGCCGACGCGGGGTATCGAGCAGTCCGGCCACATAGTCATCGGCCGGAGCGCTCATCAGCGCTTTCGGACTACCGGTCTGAACGATTTGTCCGGCACGCATCACCGCCACGTCCTGCGCCATGATAAGCGCCTCGGCCATGTCGTGGGTGACCATGACTGCGGCAAAGCCGAGCTCGGCCTGGAGGGTCTTGAAGTCCTGCTGCAGGGCGTCGCGGGTGATCGGGTCGAGGGCGCTGAAAGGCTCGTCCATCAGGACGAGTTCGGGGCTCCCGGCCAGGGCGCGGGCAAAGCCGACCCGCTGACGCTGACCGCCGGAGAGTTCAGCCGGCATGCGATCCCCGTATTCGGACGGGTCGAGCCGGACCAGTTCGAGCATTTCACGCACACGCAATTCGACCCGCGCCGGGTCCTGACCGGCGAGACGCGGGATCAGGCCGACATTCCGGCGCACGCTCATGTGCGGGAAGAGCCCGTCTCCCTGCATGACCCAGCCAATGCGGCGCCGGAGCGCAACACCGTCCAGGTCGGAAACATCCTCGCCCCCGAACAAAATCGAACCGCCTGAAGGCTCCTCCAGGCGGTTGATCATTTTCAACAATGTGGTCTTGCCGCAGCCCGAGGCACCCGCGAGGACGAGCAGCTGGCCGGCCGCGAGTTCAAGCGATACGCCCCGTACCGCCTCGACACCGCCATGATAGGTCTTGCGGACCGCGCGGATATCAAGAACGGGAGACGTAGCTGAGCTCACTGCTCTTCCAGGTCGATGTCCAGGATGGTGATCTCGAAGGAGTAGGACGTCTCGCCCTCATCGATAATCTTGGAAACGACACCGAGGCACTCATCCCCGATATGGATTTCGGCGCACTCGTCCGGACGGTTGCGGCACTGCACGACCATCTCCGGGTTGAGCTTGGTCTGCAGGAAAAGCTGAAGCTTCGCCGCTTCCAGCATGGTCATGTTCTTGTTCACGGGATCATTCTCCGGTCGGGGATTCGAAGTTGGCGCCTACTAACCCCATGACGGGGGTGCGCGTCCAGTATCATGCTGCCCTCGCGCCTGCACTCAAACGGCGCGTCGCCGCATCAGCCGGACCCCTGCGGCAAGCTCTGGTCCATGCTCTTGGCGGGCTCATCGCAGCAATTGCCGACAATCCTGGCCGGAACACCCGCCACGGTGCAGCCCGGCGGGACAGCTTCCAGGACAACGGAGCCAGCCGCGATGCGGGCCCCGTCGCCGACAACGATATTGCCGAGGACGCGCGCGCCAGCGCCGATCAGGACGCCCTTGCCGATTTTCGGATGACGATCCTCATGGGCAGCGCCGGTACCGCCCAGAGTGACTTCATGCAGGATTGAACAATCATCCCCGATCACAGCGGTTTCCCCGATCACGACCGAGGTCGCATGATCGATCATCACGCCGCGTCCGATCCGGGCTGCCGGATGAATGTCGAGGCCAAAGCGTTCACCGACGCGGCTTTGCAGGTGGAAGGCCAGGGTCTGGCGCCCCTCTTTCCACAGCCAGTGGGCGACGCGATGCGCCTGCAGGGCATGATAACCCTTGAAATAGAGGAAGGGCTGCAAAAGGCTCAGGCAGGCCGGGTCGCGCTCATCAATGGCGATCATGTCGGCGGCGGCCTGCTGGACGATGTCCGGGTCGCCAGCCAGGGCCTCCTCGGCGACATCCCGTGCCAGCATGGCATCAAGCTGGGCATCGGCCAGTTTGGCGGCGATGCGATAGCCCAGCGCGTCCGCGAATTTGGCATGACGCAGGATGGCTGCGTTCAGGAAACTGGCGAGGATCGGCTCTTCTGCTGCTGCCGAGGCCGCTTCAACACGCAACCGCGCCCAGATGGAATCCACACCCTTGCGGGCCTCGATGGGGGTCTCAACTTGGCTGAGTGGCATCACGATCTCCTCGCACCCTTGTCCAGCATGGCAACGGCCAGGTCTCTGTCCAGCGCGCCTTCCCGAGCCATGTAGTATGCCCGCAGCAGCATCGCTACCGTCAAGGCGTCACTTATCTTGCCCGAACTCACCTCATCGAGGGCATCAAGAAAGTGTATGTCCCGCGTGACCAGTTCTTCCGTCCCGTCCGGCTCGGCCTCGCCGGGGGTCAGTCCGGTGGCAATATAACCGATTGCCGCTTCATCCGTGACCGAGTTGGACAAGTCCATCCGCAGGATTTCCTGCCAGTGCCGGGCTGAATAGCCGGTCTCCTCGCGCAGCTCGCGGGCCGCACCATCCCGGGGATCGGTCCCGATCGGGCCGCCACCCTCCGGGATTTCCCAACTATAGCGATCCAGCGGAAACCGGTGCTGGCCGACCAGGATCAGTCGACCATCCTCAAACAGCGGCAGAATGGCGAGCGCGAGATTGGCGAAGCCGACAACGCCATAGACGCCGGGCTCGCCATCGGGCTGCCTGACCGCATGCTCGGTCAGGCTGATCCAGGGATTGCGATAGATTTCGCGACTGTCATTAACCTGCCAGGGCCCGCGTGAGCTCGTCATGGTGCACCATCATCACTGTCCAACGCCTCACAAGGGCTAGGCGTGTTCGGGCAGGCCGGGCAAGTCCGCCGCATTCCCGGCCGACCGCTCCCGATCGCGATGAATTGCCGCCAGCAATCGCTGCTTCTTGAGCGAAAGCCGCGTCATCAGCGTGAAAGCCGCCGGGGCGAACACCAAAGCCAGGAGCGCGGATCCGGCCACCCCCCCCACCATTGCGGCGGCGAAGGGCAGCCAGAAACTGTCGCCGGACAGGATCAGCGGAATGAAGCCGCCAATCGTGGTCAGCGTCGTGGAGACGATATGCCGGGTCGCGTCCATCACCGTTGCCTGGACGGCGCCGGCCTCAAGGGCAAGCGCGGCCGGATTGGCGCGCAGGGCCGACAACACGACAATGGCACCATTGATCGACAAACCCATCAATCCCATCGCGCCGACGATCGCATTGAAGCCCAGCGGTGTTCCGAACGCCCAGACCCCGAACATGGCGAGACCGACCGAGAGGAAGGCGACAACGAAGATCAGGCCGGCGAAACGGAAGGAATTGAAGGCGAGCACCACCGAGCCGATCATCAGGACCAGGAGTGGCAGCGCCGTCCCGAACAGTCCCGCCATCGCACTGCCGCGCTCGGCAGCCTCACCCGCTACCTGCAATTCATAGCCCGGAGGCAGGATGATATCGGCCTCGTCGAGGGCCGAGAAGAAATGTTCAAGTGCCGGGGCGGGCAAGGTGTAGGGATCGAGATAGCCATAGATCGTGTTCACCCGGCGCCCGTCTTCATGCGGGATGCGCGCGACTTGCGGGGCCAGAACGACATCACCAAGCGCCGCCATCGGGGAGGACAGGATATCGCTCCCTTGCGTGGCGAAAGGAGAGGCGGAAACGGCTGACAGGCTGGAACGCCGCGAGTCACGGGCAATGACCCGAACCGGCAATTCCTGGACACCTTCCAGCACGCTTCCGCCCACAACGCCGTCCAATTCGCCTCGCAACCGGTTGGCGAGATCGTCGAGACGAATTCCGGCGAGTTCTGCGGCCGCCTCATCGGCCATGATGCGCGCCACCGGCTCACCCATTTCCAGCAGGGCCAGCGTGTGGGTAACAGTGGGGGTCTGCGCCAAGACAGAGCGGATCTCATTGCCCAGCCGGTTGAGTTCGGAGAGCTCGGGTCCGACCAGGACCAGCTCGATCGGCGCGGGGATGGGTGGCCCCTGCTCGAATGGCAGGGTCAAGAGCCGCGCTTCGGGAAACTCCGACATCACACGCCGCTGCAGGTCCGGCAGGATGCGCGCCGTCGCCTCGGGCGAGACAGTGTGGACGAAGCCGGCGGCATAGCTCGACACACCGGACTGGTTGCCGACCACGTTGTAATACGTCCGCGGGGCACTCTCGCCGATCACCCAGGAGACCCGCTCGACACCCTCATAGGATTCGATCAGGGCGCTCGCCCGTTCGGTCTGGCGACGGGTTTCCGCGATCGAGGTCGACGAAGGCAATTCGAGCGACAGCTGGAACATGTCCCGATCGGTCGGCGGGAAGAATTGCATTGGCAGGGTCGATGCGGCCAGGAAACCGGCAATCGGCAGAAGGACACCGCCGACCAGTCCGGTCCAGGGGCGATGTGTCACCGCGTCGAGAACACCCCTGTAGAGACCGGCCAGCGGGCCTGCACCGATCCCGTGCCGCCAGAAACGGCGGGGACCACCGGCAATGGCCGGATCATCGAACCAGGCGGCGAAGGCACCGACCACGGTCATGGCAAGGAGGAAGGAGGAGACCACCGCGAAGATCACGGAAATCCCGATCATGGAGATGAACTCGCCAGCCGCGCCCGGCATCAGGGCGATCGGCGCGAAGGCGAAAACCGTCGTCAGCGTCGACGCCAGGAGTGGCGCGAAGAGGTGGCGGATGGCCTTGTCGAGGGCCTCCAGGGGCTGCGAGCCCCGGGCCCGCATCAGGCGGTATTCGTCGACCACGACAATCGCGTTGTCGATCAGGAGTCCGAGCGCAACGACCAGCCCGGTGACCGACATCTGGTGCAGCGGCTCGTCATAGATGCGGGTCAGCAAGAGCACAGCCAGCACTGTGAGCGGCAGGGCCGAACCGACGATCAGGGCGGCGCGCCAGCCCATCATCAGGAAAAGCACGGCGAAGACGATCAGCGCCGAATAGCCCAGATCCCGCGCCAGCCCGCTCAGGCGCGTATCGACATAGTCGGCCTGGCGAAAAATCGTTTCGACCTGCACACCGGGCACCGAAGCGGCAAAATCGGCGACCACGGCATCGGCCGACGCTGACCAGGTATCGACGCGCAGCTCCGGCTGAAGATAGGCCGCCACAAAGACAGAGCGTCGTCCATGGGTCGTCGCGATCGCTTCGGCCGGGGTGCGGGCGCCTTTCTCGACCTCGGCGACATCACCGACGCGAATGAAGTCACCATCGGGGCCCTCACCCAGCGCGATCGCGCGGATGCGGTCCAGCCCGTCGAATTCGCCGGCAATCTCGACATTGAGATCTGTTCCGCCAGCGCGCAATTCGCCGGCGGGCGATTTGGCGTCGGCACTGGCGGTGAGACGCGCGAGGTCAGCCATGGTCAGGCCGACAGCGGCAAGCGTATCCGGATCGGCAAGGATTCGGATCTCCTCCTCGACCTCACCGAAAATCGCCGTCTCCTCGGTCCCGCTCATATTGCGCAATTGCGATTCCAGATCGATCGCCAGGCGGGACAGGATGGCGAGGTTTTCATCGCCGCTCTCACCCCAGTTGAGCGAGACAATCATGGTCGCGGCGCCGAGATATTGGCGGCGCACATCCGGGGCGATCACGCCCGGCGGCAGGCTGGGCCGGACGCTCTCGACCTGTTCGCGGATCTGCGTCCAGGCCTGATTGACCTGGGTCGCATTGAGATCTTCCCGGATCTGCAGCTGGATGACCGAAATGCCGGAGCGCGAATTTGAACTGGTCGTATTGATCTCCGCCAATTCATGAATGGCGTTCTCGAGCGGCTCGGTGACCAGAGCCTCGACCCGTTCGGCCGACGCCCCGGGGAAAGCCGTGACAACCAGCCCGAAACGCTCGGTCAGCGACGGGTCTTCCTGGCGGCCGAGCGAGAGCAAGGCTCCGAAACCGGCCGCGATCAGCAGGATGACAGCGAGGGCGGTGAGCCGCGAATAGCGATAGAAGAGCGTGCTCATTGCGCCCGGCTTTCCTGTACGGCAGGGACCACCCGCTGGCCGGGTGTAATGCGTTGCAGGCCGGAGGCCAGCAGGAGCTCACCATCATCAACAGCGCCGCGCACAAAGACGCGTTCGGCCTCGATCCGCACCGTTTCAACAACCCGCGGCTGGAGTGTGTAGGCATCGTCTTGCGGTGTGAGAACATAGATTGACCACAAGCCGCGGCGGCCTTCGGCCAGCGCCGCTGTGGGAACCCAGAAGCCTTCGGCAATGATGGGGGTCTCGACCGCCAGGCGGACGATCTGGCCAGCGGCAACCGCCTGACCGGCTTCCAGATCAAAGACCGCTGTGACCGTGCGGGTCTGGCGATCCACGACGCTGGACGAGGCGCGGAAACGCGCGGCAACCGGCGCAATCTGGCTGTCGACCTGGAAGGCGACGATATCGTCGCGCGCATAGCCGGCCGCGACGGACTGGGGCAGGCCGACGCGGACTTCCAGGGAATCGAGTTCGGCCAGCTCCAGCAAGGGCTGGCCGGGCGAGGCGATCGCCCCCTCATCGGCCCGCCGGGCCGTCACCACACCATCGAAAGGCGCCGTGATGACCGAGAGGTCGAGCTGGACACGCAGCGCATCAGCCGCCGCGGCGGCAGCGTTTTGACGGGCGAGCGCCGCCCGCGTCGAGGTTCGCACCTCATCGAAGCGTTGCTGGGAGATATGACCCCGTTCGAGCAATTGGGACTGGCGGCTTTCTGTTTCACTGGCCAGCGCAGTCTGGGCTGCCGCCTCGGCTGTCTGGGCGTCCGCCGCGGCGATCTGGGCCTCCACCGCACGCACATCGAGACGGGCCAGAAGGTCACCGGCCTGTACGCGGTCGCCGACATCCACATTGATGCGATCAATCCGGCCTGCGCGCTCGAAGCCCAGTGCGCTTTCACGGCGAGCGGTGATCAGGCCGGGGAAGAATTCGGCAATCCGTGCGTCCGGATCATAGTCCGCGCGCAGGACGGAAACGCTCAATGGCGCCGGCGCCGCTGCGGTGAAATTGGCGTCAGCCCTCAGCGTCGTGACGCCGAAGACCATCAGGGCGACCAGGATAGCGGCCAGTCCAACTGCGCTGCCAGCGCCCATGCGCCGCTTGTATAATGACATGAGAACACCCTCGTCCTGTCGCGTGACGAGGATATAGTACAGTAAATACCGTTTGAGAAGTGAACGGCGTTTACAAATTTATGAATACAAATTATTCGTTTTTGATCAGGCCCCGCATGATCATGTCCATTTGCAGGTCAATCACCGCATCCAGAGACACATGTTCCGACCCCGGCATGCCATTGGGAAAGTCGTCCAGGCACACAATCAACATGGTCAGACCATGCAGGCTGGCCCACACCGCTTTCGAGGCCACTTTCGGATCGACGCTCCGGAAAGCGCCCTCGGCCTGCCCGGCAGCAATCATTTGCACCAGTTTTTCCTCGGCCTCGAATGCGACTTCCTTTTCATCATGCAGATGCGGCTTGGCCGTCACTGATGTCGAGAACGCCATCATGTAGTGATTGGGCTCTTCCATGCCGGTCTCGATATAGGCCCGCATGCAGCGGGCGCAAAGGATGGCGGTTTCGCCGCCCTCATCCATCGCCGCGTGAATCCGGGCGAGCAGCCGCTCGAAGAACATCTCGCGGATGGATGTGAAGAGTTCGTCCTTGGAGGCGAAATACTTGTAAATGGCCGCGGGCGAGTAATCGATGGCCTCGGCAAGGCGGCGCATGGAAATACCTTCTTCGCCCTCCGAGGTGAATATCGCCTCGGCCGCATCAATTATGGCTTCGCGCACCTTGCGGCGACGGCGATCGGCCGGTGTGTCATCTTCGACGGCGATTTCAGCGTTCATACTTGTTACGTTTCCCCAACAACTCGATATGAGTGCAGTCCCCGAACACAGGTATACCGACCACGGACCATTCAGGTCAAAGATAGTCTAGCAGTCAGCAGGTTGCCCTTCATAATGAATGATACCCCACTTCCGTCATTTCCAGCACCCGGCGAACGCCTGGCACCGAGCCATGCAAGCGCAGAGACGATCGCACTTCTGACCCGGCGCCGTTCCGCGACTGCCATTACCATGGCCGAGCCCGGCCCTTCGCCGGCGCAGCTGGAGCAGCTTCTCGGCATCGCTGCCCGCGTCCCGGATCATGGCAAGCTGGCCCCCTGGCGCTTCATTGTGTTTGACGGCGCGGCGCGCGCTGATTTCGGTCAGGTCCTCGGCAAGGTCTTCGCGGCCGCCAATCCGGACGCAACCGAATCCCAGGTCAAATTCGAGGCCAATCGGCTGACGCGCGCCCCACTTGTTGTGGCCGTGATCTCGAACGTGCTCGAAAAGCACAAGGTTCCGGAATGGGAGCAAATCCTGTCATCCGGCGCTGTCTGTCAGAATATGCTGATTGCGGCCTCGGCCCTGGGGTTTGGCGCACAATGGCTGACCGAGTGGTATGCCTTTGACCCCCAGGTAAAGGACACGCTGAACCTGCGTTCGGGCGAACGGATCGCGGGCTTCATCTATATCGGGACCGTCTCGGACGAACCGGTTGAACGCGCCCGACCGCCGGCGCGGGTCGATTTCTGGGGTCGCTGACGCCGCTTCAAAGGCCCGGCCGGTCAGCCGCGCCCGCGATAACCCGGCACGTCCTGATCCGGGAGCCAGACGCCCTTGGGCGGCTCACCGGTGGCGAAGAAGACATCGATGGGGATGCCACCACGCGGATACCAATAGCCGCCAATTCTCAGCCAGACCGGATCCAGAACTTCGACCAGTTTCTGGCCGATCCCGGTGGTACAGGCTTCATGGAAGGCACCATGATTGCGGAAACTGCCCAGATAGAGTTTGAGAGACTTGCTCTCCACGATCCAGTCACGCGGCACATAATCGATCACCAGATGCGCGAAATCCGGCGCCCCGGTCACCGGGCAGAGCGAGGTGAATTCCGGGCACACGAATCGCGTCATGTAGGGCGCATCACAGGGATTGGCGACACGCTCGAGCTCGGCGGTTTCGGGATTATCGGGCAGCGGGGTCGACGCCCCCAGCTGGCCCAGATTGTCATAGCGATCATCAGTCATGGCGCCGACTTAGTCCCGGCCCGCGCGACAGGCAAGCCTATCCTGCGACAAGCACCTCATCCGGCACCGGCATCGCGGTGCGCGAGAAGACCCGGCGAATACTGAAGCTGGAGACCAGACGGGTCACGCCCGGCAGGCTGGACAGGACTTCACGATGCACGCGCTCATAATCATTGGCATCGCGGACCAGGACGCGAACCAGATAATCGGCATCGCCGCTCATCAGATAGCATTCCATGACTTCGGGCACATGCTCGACGGCCTCTTCAAACCCGACCAGCGTATCGCGCTTTTGATTGTCCAGCGTGACCTGGACGTAGACGGTGATGCCGCGTCCCAGTGCCTGCTCGGAGAGGATCGCCACATAGCGGTCGATAATCCCGGCGCCCTCCAGCGCCTTGACCCGCCGGTGGCAGGCGGACGCGGACAGGCCGACCCGCTCGGCGAGCTCGGCATTGGTCAGGCGGCCATGCTCCTGAAGCTCATTGAGGATGGAGATATCAACACTATCAAGGCGCAAGACACACCCTCCCGGACATCGCGGCAAAATCCGCAGATCATTCTGGATTATCGCGAGGGCTTGGTATATACGTCGCCCTCAACGTCGATTGTTGCACGATAATTCACAACAATCACTCCGCCTTGTCAAATTTAATCACGCAGACGGCTTCTGACGCAAAAAGTATCGAAGAAGCGCCGCACTGCCCAACCCGTGAGGGATGATCATGCGTATCGGGGTTCCCAAGGAAATCAAAGTTCGCGAATACCGGGTCGGGCTGACGCCGAACAGCGTCGCTGAATTTGTGCGCCACGGCCACGAGGTGTTCGTCGAAACCGCCGCCGGTGAAGGCATTGATTTCACCAATGAGGATTATGTGGCAGCCGGCGCGACCATTCTGCCCGACGCCGCTGCGGTCTTCGAAGCCGCCGAAATGATCGTCAAGGTGAAGGAGCCCCAGCCGTCGGAAACGGCGATGCTGAAGCCGCACCATACGCTCTATACCTATCTCCACCTCGCTGCTGACCCGGTACAGGCCGAAGGTCTGCGCAAGTCGGGGTGTGTCTCGATCGCCTATGAAACGGTCACCGACCGCGACGGACGCCTGCCCCTGCTCACGCCGATGAGCCAGGTCGCCGGACGGATGTCGGTCTCGGTTGCAGCGCATTGCCTGATGAAATCCGAGGGCGGTCGCGGCACCATGCTGGGCGGCGTCCCCGGTGTGCTGCCGGCCAAGGTCGTGATCATCGGCGGCGGCGTCGCCGGCACCCATGCTGCCGAGATGGCAATCGGGGCGCGCGCCGATGTCACCGTCTTCGATCGCTCCAATCGCCGCCTCGCCGAGCTCGACGAGCAATTCTCCGGCGCCGTGAAGACGGCCTACTCAACCCAGGCCGCCCTCGAGCAGGCCGTGCGCGAGGCCGATGTCGTCATCGGCGCCGTGCTGATCCCCGGTGCTGCGGCGCCGAAACTGGTGACCAGGGAGATGCTCAAGGAGATGAAGGACGGCGCCGTGCTCGTCGACATCGCCATCGACCAGGGCGGCTGTTTCGAGACCTCCAAGGCCACCACGCATGATGACCCGACCTATATCATTGACGGGGTTGTCCATTATTGCGTCGCCAACATGCCGGGCGCCTATGCCCGCACGTCCACATTCGCCCTGAACAATGCGACCCTGCCGCTCGGCCTGGAGATCGCGAACAAGGGTACGAAGAAGGCCATCAATGAGAACCCGCATCTGCGCGAGGGCCTGACCACGGCCGAGGGCGAAGTCTGCCATCAGCTGGTCGCCGACGATCTCGCCCTGCCCTGCGTCAAGCCGGGCTGGCTCAACGCCTGACCTCAAACGCTGCAAACATGCTTCATCGGGGCGGGCACTGCCAGGTGTCCGCCCCTTTGCTTTTGCACATTGGGCCGTTACAGCGTGCAAGTGTCACAAGAATCACCGAGCCTGTGACAATCATCGCGGTTGGGGAGACCGCTGGACGAGGGGATAAAGACGTGGCCCAGCGCTATGACCTGGTCATCTTTGATTTCGACGGAACCCTGGCTGACAGCCTGACCTGGTTTCGTGGCGCGCTCGGCGAAGTCGTCGACAAGCACGGCCTAGACCCGATCTGCGAGGAGAAGGCGGAAGCCCTGCGCGGACTGACGCCCAAGGCGATCATGGACGAGCTTGCCATCCCGGCCTGGAAAATCCCCTTCATCGCCGCCGATGTGCGCGCTCGCGCGGCAGAGAATGTCCACCAGATCCACCTGTTTGACGGCATTCGCGACATGATCGGGGCCCTGTCGGATCAGGGCGTCTCCCTGGCGGTTGTGTCATCGAATGGCGAGACGGCTGTAAAGGCCGTGCTGGGCGACACCCTCGCTGCCCGATTTGATCAATTTGCCTGCGGTGCCGCATTGTTCGGCAAGGCCGGAATCTTCCGCAAGGTAATCAAGCGCGCCGGGACAACGCCCGAGCGCACACTCTGTGTCGGCGACGAAGTTCGCGATATTGATGCGGCCCGCGAGGCCGGCTGCGCGGCAGGCGCGGTGTATTGGGGCTTCGCGACGCCCGACATTCTGAACGCCCAGTCACCGGATCACTGCTACAGCGCGCCTTCGGACATTCTCACCAGTCTGGGCGAGTCCGCACGCACGTCTCAGCGCGCCTGACCGCGCGGCCCCGCCCTCAGGGCAGGGCCGGTCGGCATACCCTATCCGCAAACACGCGCCTTCGCGGCGTCATACTCGGCCTTGAGCTGATCGATATAATCGGCTGCCGGACGCACCTGCTTGACCGAGCCGATGCCCTGGCCAGACCCCCAGATATCCTTCCAGGCCTTGGCCTTGGAACCGCCGCCCGATCCGAAATTCATCGCCGAGGGATCGCTCTCTGGAAGCGCGTCCGGGTCGAGGCCGGCATCGATGATGGACTTTTTGAGATAATTGCCATGCACGCCGGTGAAGAGGTTTGTGTAGACAATGTCTTCGGCGTTGCTGTCGACGATACCCTGCTTGTAGGCCTCTTCCGCGCGCGCTTCCGCGGTCGCGATGAAGGCCGAGCCGATATAGGCATAATCCGCGCCCATCGCCTGGGCCGCGAGGACACCGCCACCGGTCGAGATGGCGCCGGAACACAGGATCGGACCATCAAACCAGGACCGCGTCTCGGCGATGAAGCCGAAGGGCGACAGGGCGCCCGCATGTCCGCCCGCTCCCGACGAGACACAGATCAGACCGGTCGCGCCCTTTTCGATCGCCTTGTGGGCGAAGCGCTGATTGATGACATCGTGCAGCGTGATCCCGCCCCAGCTCTGAACGGCCTGATTGACCTCGGCCTGGGCCCCCAGCGAGGTGATCACGACCGGGACCTTGTACTTCTCGCACAGCTCCAGGTCTTCCTGGAGGCGGTTATTGGAGCGGTGGACGATCTGGTTGACCGCAAAAGGCGCCGCCGGATTGTCCGGATTGGCGCGGTTGTAACTCTCCAGTTCCGAAGTGATCTGGTCCAGCCACTCGTCGAGCTGGCTGACCGGGCGCGCATTCAGCGACGGAAAGGAGCCGACAATGCCGGCCTTGCACTGGGCCAGGACGAGGTCCGGATTGGAAATGATGAAAAGCGGCGCGCCAATAACAGGCAGGCGCAGCTTGCCCTTGAGAATGTCGGGTTCGGCCATGGGATTCCCCTCTAATATATCGACCAGGCTCGCGATCGCTTCTGGTGGCGATCCGCGATTGAACAGGGTTCGCGTCGAACGTTAGAGAGAGCGGTATGGGATGTCGAGCGCGCGGTGAAGCGCGTTACTCATCATGACTGGCAGCGGCCTGCACGCCCTCGCCTGCACCGGAGAGGATCAGGGCGAAGAGCAGTCCGATCAGCGCGTCGCTGGTCAGCATCCAGCCCAACGTCCACCCGCCGACAAAAAGCCCTGCATCAATAAGAATTCGTCGTGTCATGGGGGCCAAAAAACCCCACGAACCGGGCCAAGATAAGGCCGTTTGGTGGCAAGCTCAGAGGGACGGTGCGACCTTGCGTCCCACCTGTGCCGGTCAGCCGGGCTCTCCGTCCGGCGGCGCGTCAACATGCGCCCACATATAGTAGGCCAGCCAGGAGCGATAGGGTTTGAACAGACCGGCAGTGCGCACGGTCTTGCGTCGTTTCGAGGTCAGTCGCTCGAGCGTCTTGCGGGCGGCCACATCGCCATCCGGCCAGACATCGCCCTCGCCGAAATAGAAGATATTCATCATGTCAGCCGTCCACTGACCGACCCCCCAGATCTCGGTCAGCCGCGCCGTGCGCTGGTCGATCGGCAGGCTTTTGAGAAGACCGGTATCCAGACCGACGGTCCGGTGCGTCTCGGCAATCGTGATAATCGTCCGCGTCTTGGCACCGGACAGGCCGCAAGCGCGGAGGGTGTCGGTATTGCCTGCACAGAAATGATCAAGCAGGTCGACATCACCGGAACTGTCCTCGACGCGGGCCCAGATACTCTGCGCCGCCTTGACCGATATCTGCTGACCGGCAATGGCGCGGCAGAGATAGGCCGGAAAGGGCAAGTCATCGCGCCGCGGCAACTCCATCGGGCCGAGCTTCCGGATTGCGGCGTGCAAGTCCGGAAAGAGCGGCTCCGACGCGGCGAGAAGGTGATCATGGACGGCGCGGTGCGACATGCGCTCAAACTAGCCATCCCTGCGCCCCGTGCCCAGCCGGGATATTTTGCCTCATGGTGCGATGGCCGAGCCGGTGCTATCGGCAGGCCATGATGTCCGATCTGCGACATATGCGCGGCCTGCTCGCTCCGTGGCTGTTTGCCCTGGCGATGATTGCTGTCCTCCAGCAATCCGCCATTCCGCGCGGCTACATGCTCGATCGCGGGCATGACGGCCAGCTTGCCGTGGTCCTGTGTACGGCCCAGGGTTCGATCACACGCTGGCTTGATCTTGAAAGCGGCGATTTGAGCGAAACGCCTGGTGGCGACGCATCCGGCAACACGGCCCAGCATTGCGCGTTTGGCGCCGCTGTCGCCCTGGCAGCCCTGCCGCAAACGACCAGCCTCCCGCCGCGGATCGCGCAAACGGATAGCGCTGGCGGTCCGTATCTGGCTCAAACAGCGCCGACCAGGGCCCATGCCCTCCCCCCGGCGCGCGGACCGCCTGCAACGCTCTGATTCTGCCTCACCCTGATTGAATCAATGGCCCACCCGGAGTGTACCGGCGTGCGCCCTGGAGCGTTTCCATGCCCCCTACCTGTTTGCAGCACAGCTGCGCCTTGATCGCGCTGTCGGCCAGTCTTTCATGGCTGGCGCCGACCGCCCTCGCCCAATCCTCTCAGCCCCCCCTTATTGATGTCATCACGGTCAGCGCGCCACAGCTCGACACTCCGGCACGGGATCAGCTCGACCCGGCAGCGCAGCCCATCGTCGCCGGTCCGGACACGACGCAGATCATCGCGCGCCTGCCCGGAGCAGCAGCGGTCAGCAATGGCGCCCTGTCTGGCCAGTTGCAGTATCGGGGCCTGTTCGGGACCCGGCTCGCCATTCGCATCAATAACCAGGCCATTGCCTCGGGTGGTCCGAACCTGATGGACCCGCCGCTCCACTATGCGCCGTCAGTCCTGGTCGACCGCATAGAGATCGCCCGCGGCGTCAGCCCGGTCAGCAACGGGCCCGGCCTGGGCGGCGGTTTCGATGTCTCCCTCAAATCCGGCAGATTTGCCGACACCCCGCAGTTCAGCCTCAGCCATGACCTCTCACTGGCAACCCGTTCGGTGGATGACAGCACGACGGCTGGCGGGCTGGTCGGGCTGGCCAATGACACGATCCGCCTGCACGTTCTCGGCTCTCTGGAAACCGGCGGAGATCGCGACACGCCGCTGGGACGCATCGGCGGCAGCGAGCATGAGCGGCGCGTTTTCGGGCTTGGCGCTGGCTGGCAAGCCGGCCCGCACGAGCTGACCGTCGATCTGCGCCGCAATGAAACCGGCCCGACCGGCAACCCGCCCTTCGCAATGGATATCCGCTTTATCGACACCGACACGGGGCGAATTGCCTATACCGGCACGTTTGATGCGGCTCGGCTCGACCTGTCGGCGGGCTGGAGTGATGTCGGCCATGCCATGAATAATTTCAGCCTTCGACCGGCCCCGGCCTCGCCCATGAGATGGCGGGAGACCTTCGCCTATGCCGAGAGCCACACGCTTGCTGCCAGCCTCACCGTCCCGGCAATGGGAGGCGAATTGCGCGCCGGCCTTGACCGGGTCGACACGGATCATGATGTCACGATCACCAATCCGATGAACCCGAATTTCTTTCTCCGCAACCTGCCCGACATTGCCATCAGCCGCACCGGCGGCTTCGTGGAATGGACTGGCGAAATGAGCGGTGGATGGCAAGGCGAGTTGGGTCTGCGCGTCGATCACCACGAGGCCCGCTCAGGCCTCGCCTCGACTGGCAGTGCCGTTCCCGCCATGCCGGGCATGCTCGCCATGGCCGCCAATAATGCCGACCGCGACTGGCAGGGCAGCACGCTGGACGCCGTTGCCCGCCTCTGGCGCCCGCTGACGGACACCTCCCGCCTGCGCCTGACACTCGCCCGCAAGACCCGGGCGCCGGGCTATCTGGAACGCTTTGCCTGGCTGCCGACTGCGGCCAGCGGCGGTCTGGCGGACGGCAATACCTATGTGGGCGACACCGGGCTCGTGCCCGAGACGGCCTGGATTGCCGAAGCCGGGCTCGACTGGGCCAATGACCACGTCTACGCACGGCCGACCGTCTTCATCCGGCGCATTGAAGACTATATCCAGGGCGTGCCCTTCGACGCCACGCCGGGCGTGACCGATACACCGGTTGAGATGGTCGCCGGCATGAATGGGGACACCACCCCGCTGCGCTTCGCCAATGTCGAGGCAGAGCTGTACGGGCTGGATGCCGACTTCGGCTATCAGATCGATTCCCGCTGGCGCCTCGACGGCTCGGTCAGCTGGGTCCGCGGCAAGCGTCGCGATATCGATGACAACCTCTACCGCATCGCTCCACCCCATATCCGCCTGGGTGCCAGCTATGACGCTGCGCGCTGGACGGTCACACTGGAAAGCCTGGCGACCGCGCGCCAGGACAATGTCTCCCGCTCCAATGACGAGACGGAAACGCCCGGACAAGTCCTGATGAACCTCTATGGTCGCTGGGACATGCGCCCCGGAGTCGCGCTGGCTGTCGGAGTCGAGAACCTGCTCGACCAGACCTGGCGGGACCATCTCGCCGGGGTCAACCGAAATGCGGGCTCGCAAATCGGTCTGGGCGAGCGCCTTCCGGGCAATGGGCGTTCAATCGGGCTTCGCCTGACGGTCCGCGGCTAGCCGGGATCAGGGCCACGCTGACGAAGCTTGGCGTGGCCCATCCGGACCGGAGGCTGACCGGCTTGCCGACCCGGCCGCTGAACGTGACGGCTCGGCGGCGCGGAGAGGGTGATCGCGGACGGTCCCCTGGCGACTCATGGCCGGCTGGGGTCTCAAGTAGTCCGGACGATGCCAGGGATTGATCACGACACAGAATGACTGAATGCTCCCGAGCTGAGACCAAGGGGACACCGCACACCATGAAACTCTTTCGACTGATGAGCCAGATCCATCTCTGGCTGGGCGCGGCCTTTGGCGTGCAGGTCATGCTGTGGCTGATCTCCGGCCTCATCATGGTGATCATTCCGATCGAAGTGATACGCGGCGAGCATTTGCGGCATGACCCGGCCGAAAGCGTACTGGACTGGACGAATGAGGCCGTGCCGCTGGCGACCATCATCGCCGCGCAGGATGGCGAAGTGACCTCCGCCCGCACTGGCTGGCTGGCCGGTTCGCCGGTCTGGCGACTTGAAACCACTGACGGCCCGCTCATGATCGACGCCCGCACGGGCGACGACCTGTCTCCGGTTGGCGAAGCGCTGGCCCGCGAGATTGCGACGACCCGTCAGAACGGGCTGGGCGAAATCACGGCGATTGATTGGCTGACCGATCCACCACGCGAAGCCGGCCTCTCCATTCCCGCCTGGCGGATCGAGTTCGCCGCGGGCGAAACAACGCCGCCGACAACATTCTACATCAACAGCCAGACCGGCGAGTTGCGCGCGGTGCGCACCTCGGCCTGGCGCGTCTATGACTTCTTCTGGGGCGTGCACATCATGGACTGGTCGAGCCGGGAGAATTTCAATTCCTGGTGGATCAAGATGACCTCGATCATCGCCATACTGTTCGGTATCGCCGGGGTTTACCTCACCGTTCACCGCCTGTGGATTATGGCGAGGCGCCGCCGCCCGAAGTGAGAAAACAGACGGGGCCTGCCCATGGCGAGCGGCGGTGAGATCAAAGGCAAATGAGATCACAATTGGTGCGGGCGGCCGGACTTGAACCGGCACGGCCTTGCGGCCGGCAGATTTTAAGTCGTATACAGGAGTCTCTATTATACTGTTTTAAATCAATATTTAATCGTGCGATTGTATTTTGTGCACGATATTGTGCTCAATTCGACCAAATTCCGACCCCGTTAAAGCTGCTTGATGCCCCTGACCAGCCATCGCCTTCGGCCACTAGACGAAGGCCCCGGCTCTCACGCGCTGTAGTCTAAGTAACTTTGTTCGACTCTCAGCCATCAAGTCTCCATCCTGTAGAGCATCCAAAATTTCCGGTGCTCCATAGGGCCAGCGATCGGGATTATCGGGCAAAATTGCTTCGAGCAGCTCTATAACAGCGTCAGGATGGTTTTTGATGATGGGGTCGCCAAGTTTGGTGACACGGGGAAGCATGACATCCTCGCTGTCGAAGGATGTCAGAAGAGGAAGGATTTGCGAGGCGAGATCACTGAAACTGTCAGTTTGTGAAAATAGTAGCTCGACCATGCGCTTGGCGACTTCAGGAGTTCGTGCCTTCTTCTGACGAGGCCAAACCTCCGCGAACAAGTGCTGAATGGCGGCACCCCACCTCGCCGGATCTTCCTTACTCCATCGCTCCAACAACCAGAGCATCTGCGTACGGAATCGATCACTTCCATTTAGGATCGTAGTGGCCAGCTCATCGTCCGTGATGAATTGAGGTTCATCGTCAGCTGGGGCCCAGCCGATGAGAAGGAACGCTGCAAGAACCTCCAGATGAAAACCTTCACGGCGCTTTGCGACCGGACTCGGAAGCCGAAGAAGTTCTGGCTTGAGTTGTTTGAACAGCTCGACGGTTGGCATTTTTCCATTCGATAGAAAGCCAGCCCATGCCGCATCGTGATCATCTACCGCGTCGTCGGATTTCATAAGACGCAACAGATGTTGATCGGTCCATTCAGGAGCGACGTAGTAGAACCAATTCAGCCGCTGGGTGAATGTTGTGATCGCAAATCGTCGAGCATCTCCTTCGAGTGCGAGAAGTCGCTCAACTTTGCGCTGCCAGCCTTCTGGGAAACCTTGTTGAGGCTTGCGGTCTTTAGTATCTGGGCCTCCGAACAGTGCCTCCGCCAGGCGCCCCGTTGGAGCATTCAGAGCTTCCGTCATCCACTCGGGTGCTGCAGAACCACGAACAATACCCCCGGACATTGGTTCAGGTTCCGACGAAAGTGAATCCAGGCACAAGTTCCACACATCGTCGAACAATCCGGCATCCGTGGACATCAGGCTTGATGAGTGATCCTCGATCCATCTTGTGACTGTGTGCGCCATCGCGACGATTTCTTGAGGTGGAAGCAGCAATACCGCTTTCGAAACCACGTCATCCGGTAACGGATTAGGATCATCTTTTTCTGACCAGCCCAGAAACTGTTCCCATGCCCAGTGAGGGAAGTTGTTATTACCAGCCTCATGCATCAAGGCGTCTGGGGCCAACTGTGGCTGCTCCTTTCGGAGCCCGATGAACGGCTTTCGCTCGGTCAACCTAGACGGTCGCTGCTTCATCAATTCGAGCGCTTTGGGAATTACTTGGTCGGCTGGGAGTTTTAGCAGCAGTGACGCGTCGTCATCCTCTTTAACCCAACCGCCGCCGCCATCCATTCCCTCGACAGCTGCATCAGCGGCTTCGGGACTCCAGTCGGGAATATGCTTGCGGTATTTTGCTGTAGCGACATCAACATCAAACCCAAGAATGCACCCGTTCTGCGCTAGCCAATACAAACGAGATGACACGTTGTAGGCGCGCCGTCGGTTAAATTCTTTGAGTTTCTCGTCTTTCCATTGCTTACGACCACGAAGAATACGCTTCGAAATTCTTGAACGGTTGCGGAGCGAGAAATCGTC
>NZ_CAJQOO010000110.1 GCF_905480005.1 uncultured Maricaulis sp. | reverse complement strand
GCCGGCTTACGCGGCAGGCCGGGCATGGTCATGATCGATCCGCAGACCGCGACCACAAATCCGGCGCCTGCCGACAGGCGGACTTCACGCACCGGAAGCTCATGGCCTTCCGGCGCGCCGGTCAGGGCCGGGTCGGCCGAGAAGGAGTATTGCGTCTTGGCCATGCAGACCGGCAAATGTCCGAATCCGGCCTCCTGCCAGCGCTCCAGCTGGAGGCGCGCCGCACGGTCAAAGGTCACCGAACCGGCGCGATAGATCGTGCGGGCAATCGTCTCGATCTTGTCGACCAGGGTGAGATCATCGCCATAGAGGGGCGCGAACCGGCTCGTTCTGCCCTCCACAAGCTCGCTGACGGCTTCGGCCAGCTTTTCCGTGCCCTGCCCGCCCTCGGCCCAATGAGTCGCCAGGACCGCCTTCACGCCGCGTGCATCGCAATAGGCCTGAATCGCTGCGACTTCAGCCTCGCTGTCCGCGGTGAAGTGATTGATCGCAACCACCACCGGTACACCGAACTTGCCCAGGTTCTCGATATGACGACCGAGATTGGCGCAGCCCGCCTCGACGGCGGCGACATTCTCTCCGCCCAGCTGGTCCTTGGCGACACCGCCATTCATCTTCAGCGCCCGGATTGTCGCGACCAGGACAGCAGCGGACGGTTCGAGGCCACCCTTGCGACATTTGATGTCGAAGAATTTCTCCGCACCCAGATCAGCCCCGAAACCGGCCTCGGTGACGACATAGTCGGCCAGGCGCAGCGCCGTGTCGGTGGCGACCAGCGTATTGCAGCCATGGGCGATATTGGCGAAGGGACCGCCATGGATGAAAGTCGGCGTGTGTTCCAGGGTCTGGACGAGATTGGGCTGGAAGGCGTCCTTCAGCAGAACCGTCATCGCACCGGCGGCACCGACATCGCGCGCCGTGACCCGGCTGCGGTCGGCCCGTTCGCCGATCACGATATTACCCAGCCGGTCTTCCAGGTCCGCCAGGTCGCGGGCCAGGCAGAGAATGGCCATGACTTCCGAGGCCACCGTGATGTCGAAACCACCCTCGCGCGGCGTGCCATGGGCCGGACCGCCCAGCCCGGTGACCAGGTGGCGCAGGGAGCGGTCATTCATGTCGATGACCCGGCTCAAAGCGATGCGGCGTGTATCGATCTGCTGTTCATTGCCCCAGTGAACATGATTGTCGATCAGGGCGGCGAGCAGATTATGGGCCGAGGTGATGGCGTGGAAATCACCGGTGAAGTGGAGATTGATATCCTCCATCGGCACGACCTGGGCCTTGCCGCCTCCGGCTGCCCCGCCCTTCATGCCGAAACACGGACCCAGTGACGGCTCGCGCAGACAGATTGCGACCTTCTTGCCGATCCGGGACAGGCCATCGCCCAGACCGACCGTGGTCGTCGTCTTGCCCTCACCGGCCGGGGTCGGACTGATCGCCGTCACAAGCACCAGCTTGCCGCGCGGGCGCTCCTGCAGGGTGGCGATATAGTCGCCTGCGAGCTTGGCCTTGGAGCGACCGAAAGGGATGATTGCCGCCTCGGGAATGCCAAGCGACGCGGCAATTTCAGCCATGGGCTTCAGGCTCGCCGCGCGGGCGATTTCGATATCGCTGGTCATGATGTCCCCTGTGGTCAGCTTTTCAGCCAGTGTGGGGATGTTGAACAAGCTTGCAAGCCGTCGAAGAAATCGCCCGATTTAACCGCTTGAGCTCGCGACCAGACAAAGAAAAACGCGCCAGGCGATGACCTGGCGCGTTTTCTTTTCAGCGTGATCGACCGGGTGACCCGGTCAGCCGGAAACGACTCAGTCGTCTTTCGGCTCGAGGATCTGGCGACCGCGATACATGCCCGACTTCAGGTCGACATGATGCGGACGACGCAGCTCGCCGCTGTCCTTGTCTTCGATGTAGGCCGGGGCAGCCAGCTTGTCGTGGGCCCGGCGCATGCCGCGTTTGCTCGGCGTCGTTTTTCTTTTAGGGACGGCCATTGAGCCTCTCCAGCGCTATGAATCAGTGGTCGGGCCAGCTTTCACCAACCGTTCGAGCCGCGCCGTATACAGGCTTAATCTGCCTGTTGCAAGCATGGCGCGCGGCCTGTTGCAGACCGCGCCGCTTATGACATCAACCGCCGGCCGAATGGCTGATGGATCCGCCCATCGAACTGCTCGCATGGCGAGACGGTGGATTGCCGTGAATTCGGACCGATGCGCCCATGCTGGCCGAGGCATCCGAGGCCTCCGTGGCATGCGCCGACACCGAGGCGCCGGTCGAGGCATCAACCTCCACCCGGGCGCAGACCAGATTGCGGGCATTGAGCGATGTACCCGTCGACGCATCGATTTCCAGCGAGCCGCACGTGCCTGACAAGCGCACCGATGTGCCGGTGGATGTGTCCACTTCAAGCCTGCCCGAATCAATGCCCGAGACCGCCGCGCTAATGCCGCGACCGAACTCCAATTCCTCAATCGCCGGCATCGTCACCTGGACGACAACGTCCAGGCTGTCGCGACGGGTGAACCAGCCCGTGTCCTGATCGATCTCGAGCGTGCCGCGATCGATCTCGGTTTCAATATCGGCAAAATCATCGGCATCACCGACCAGTTCGACCGAGAAGCTGTCGCCCTGCACGATCTGGATCTCGAAGCCGCCATTGGCGTCAATCGCGGTGAAGCCGGCCAGGTCACGGATTTCGCTGTCCTGGGCCAGGCCGGGCGCGGTGAGGCTCAGCGCGGCGAAGGCGGTGCTGGCGAGAAAGGTGAAGCGGTTGAAACGCATGGCAGTCTCCTTGATCCCGTATCAATTCATGGCCGCATCATAGCGGTGACACCTCCCGGATGCGTGTGACAATGGGTTTAGATGCACGCCCGATGTAAAAAACCGCATCCGGCACTGGGGATGATGATGAAAATCGAAGAGTTTGGCCTGTGGTCACGGCGCATCGCCGACTGGTCCGTGCGCTATCTGGAGACCCTGCGGGACCGCCCTGTGCGCGCCCGGACCCGGGCCGGCGACGTGTTGAACGCCCTGCCCGTCGC
>NZ_CAJQOO010000109.1 GCF_905480005.1 uncultured Maricaulis sp. | reverse complement strand
GCTTCCTGCTCGTCAACATTCCAATAGCGCAGCTGGTCCAGCTGGATCGGGTCTCCGCTCACCGCACAGCGCACAAAACTGCCCGCCTTCAGGATGATGAAGTCGCTGTCGCCGAATTCCAGGATGGCTTCGCCCTGGAAGTCCTTGTCGAAACTGAAATCACTCATGCATTTGTCTCTAGCAGGGTTTGCGCGCGAGCGGGAGGCCCGGCCCGCATCAGAAAAGCCGCCCCTGACCTGCCGCCTCCGGCTTGCTGCGGGGCTTGGGTTTCGGCTTGGACTTTTTCGGCAGGGCCGGGGTTTCCGGCGCGCGCTTGGAGGGTTTGCGATCACCCTCGATCCGCGCCGCACGCTCGCCATCGGCGAAAACGAGATCAATCCCCGCCCCTTCCATCAGCGAGGCTCCGGAGCGTACCAGCTTGCCGGCCCGATCCCGAACCAGGACGAAACCGCGCTTGAGGACGGATTGGTGCGACAAGGCCTCGAGGCGCGCCGACCAGTTCTCGAGATCGCGTTTGCGATCACGGCGGACCCGTTCGGCGGCGGGTGCCAGGCGGCTCGCCCGCTCGGTCAATTGCTCGCGCTTTTGACGCAGATCGCGTGTCAGCGCGGCCGGCTTCAAACCCGCAGCCAGGACCAGCAAGCGCCCGCGCTTTTCGGCCGCGTGATTGAGCAGGGCCGGGTCGAGCTTGTCGGCAACCATGTCGAAGCGCTGGCGTTTGAGCTCCATCAGCGCGGCGGGTCGCGGCAGGGCCCGGGCCGCCGAGCGCAATTCGGTGCGCCGCCGCTCGATATGACGTGACAGGGCGGAGACGAGGCGTCCGCCCAGCTGGTCGAGATCGGCTTTCAGTTCCGCGCGGACAGGGACCGCCATCTCGGCCGCCCCGGTCGGCGTCGGCGCGCGCCGGTCGGACGCGTAATCGATCAGCGTGGTGTCGGTCTCATGGCCGACCGCCGAGATCAGCGGAATCTCGCTCTCGGCTGCGGCCCGCACCACGACTTCCTCGTTGAACCCCCAGAGATCCTCGATCGAGCCACCACCGCGGGCGACGATCAGCACATCGGGGCGCGGCACCGGGCCATCAACCGGCAGAGCATTGAAACCGCGAATGGCCTCGGCGATCTGCGGCGCGGCGCCCTCACCCTGCACCAGGACCGGCCACAACAGGACATGACGCGGAAAGCGGTCGCGCAGGCGATGCAGGATATCGCGGATGACGGCGCCGGTCGGCGAGGTCACGACACCGATCGTGGTCGGCAGGAAGGGAATGGGCTGCTTACGCGCGGGCTCGAACAGGCCCTCGGCGGCGAGCTGTTTCTTGCGCTCTTCCAGCAGCGCCATGAGCGCGCCAGCCCCGGCCGGCTCCATGCTCTCGACAATGAGCTGGTATTGCGACCGCCCCGGATAGGTCGACAACCGGCCTTCAATGACGACTTCCAGCCCCTCTTCCGGACGGAAGCGGAAACGCTGCGCCGTGCCTTTCCAGGCGATCGAGGCAATGACCGCCTTGTCATCCTTCACATCGAAATAGACATGGCCCGACTTGGCGACGACAACCCGGCCGAGCTCGCCACGGACACGGACATGACCGAAAGCGTCCTCAACCGTTCGCTTGAGCGAACCGGCGAGCTCTGAAACCGTGAATTCGTGGATGTTACCGGCGGGCGTGTTCATGACGACTCTGGTAAATCGGATCGCTTGCTGCCGCAACGGGCCGAAGGCGGTCGGATAGACTCGCGATTGTCCGGCGATTGCGCTAGGCAGTGCCCGGGCATGGCCGATTAGACGTATTGAGGTTCACATGAAGGTTCTGGTGATTGGATCGGGCGGACGCGAACACGCCCTTGTCTGGAAGATTGCCCAGAGCCCCGCGGTCACGTCGATCCTGGCCGCGCCGGGCAGTGCCGCCATCAGCGAGCTGGCGACCTGCCACGACATGTCGGTCGCGGATCTGGATGGCATGGTCGAGCTGGCACGCCGCGAGGCCGTCGACCTGGTCGTTGTCGGTCCGGAAAACCCGCTCTGCGATGGTCTCGCCGATCGTCTGCGTCAGGCCGGAATTGCGACCTTCGGCCCGTCCAAACTGGCCGCGCGGCTGGAAACCTCCAAGGCCTTCGCCAAGGATTTCTACGCCCGCCACCATGTCCCCTCCGCGCGTTATGGCACTTTCTTCGACGCAGCCGAGGCGAAGGCCTTCCTCGACCAGTTCGAGCCGCCCTATGTGCTCAAGGCCGACGGGCTGGCAGCCGGCAAGGGCGTGGTCATCGTTTCCGACCGTGCCGAAGCCGAGGACGAGGTTGATGCCTTCCTCTCCGGCAAGTTCGGCGATGCGTCGCGCACCCTGGTGATCGAGGAATTCATGGCCGGCGAGGAAGTGTCGATCTTCGCGCTGTGCGATGGCGAGGACGTCCTTTATTGCGGCGCAGCCCAGGACCACAAGCGCGTGGGCGAAGGCGATTCCGGACCCAATACCGGCGGCATGGGCGCCTATTCCCCGGCTCCGATCGCCACACCGGCTTTGATCGAGACGGCGATAAAGACAATCATCGAACCCGTTGCGCGCGGTCTCGCCGCTGAAGGCTCACCCTTCCAGGGCGTTCTCTTTGCCGGACTGATGGTGACCGCCGAGGGCCCCAAGGTCGTCGAGTTCAATATCCGTTTCGGCGACCCGGAATGCCAGGTCCTGATGATGCGGATCGAGGCTGACATCCTGCCCTATCTGCAAGCTACGGCGACCGGCAAGCTGGCCGACATGCCGGCCCTGAGCTGGACCGCCGAGCCGGCGATCACGGTCGTGATGGCGGCGAACGGCTATCCGGGCAGTTACGAAATGGGCAGCGTCATTGGCGGGGTCGACGCTGCCAACAAGATGGAAGGCGTGGTTGTCTTCGAAGCCGGCACGGGGCGCAATTCAGACGGCGAACGGACGGCCAGTGGTGGCCGGGTGCTCAATGTCACGGCCAGCGGTGAGACACTGCACTACGCCGTCGACCGGGCCTATGCCGCCGTCGACGAGATCGACTGGCCCGAAGGCTTCTGCCGCCGCGATATCGCCTGGCGCGCGCTCAAGACGCATTAGGACAAGCCGCGCGCATCGTTTGACTTCGCGGGCCTGGTCGTCATCTTCTTGCGCAAACACATGTTTGCGGGGAGGCAGACCTGATGCTGAAAACAGCCATGACCGCGATCGCCCTGATCGCCACCACGACAATTGCGCCGAGCGCCCTGGCCCAGGACGGTGATGACGCACTGACCGTCATCCATGCCGGCTGGCTGCTGGCCGTACCGGGCGAAGACCCGGCCATGGAACAGTCCATCCTGATCCGCGGCGAGCGGATTGAGGGGATCGAGGCCGGCTATGTCACGCCGGACGGGGCCACCATCATCGATCTTTCCGATGACTACGTGATGCCCGGCTTCATCGACAGCCATGTCCATCTGCAGTCGGAACTCGGCCCGGGCCGGCGTTTCAACGCCTTCACCCTGTCGGCCTCCGATCTCGCCTTTGACGGCGCGGTCAATGCCCGCACCACGCTGATGGCCGGCTTCACCACCGTGCAGGATGTGGGCGGAAATTTTGAGGCTTCACTCGCCCTGCGCGACGCCATCGCCGCCGGTGATGTGCCGGGCCCGCGCATGCGTGTCGCCGGTTCCGCGGTGACCCCGACCGGCGGCCATGCGGACATTAATGGTTTCTCGCTCGACGTGCTGCACATGTTCGCCAGCGAGACCGCCTGCAATGGCGAGGCCCAATGCCGCGAAGCCGTCCGCACCCTGATCCGGGGCGGCGCCGACGTGATCAAGATCACCGCGACCGGCGGCGTGTTGTCCGACACCGCAGCCGGCGTCGAACAGCAATTCTTCGATGACGAGCTCGCCGCCATTGTCGAGGCGGCGCACATGATGGGGCGCCGCGTCACCGCGCACGCCCATGGCGTGACCGGCATCAATTCCTTCCTCGAGGCCGGCGGCGATTCGATCGAGCACGGTACCTATCTCGACCGCGAAAGCATTCGCCTGATGCGCCGCAATGGCGCCTATCTCGTCCCGACGGTCCTGGCTGGCGCCACAGTGGCCGAACTGGCCGAGACCGCCGATTTCATGACCGACAATCAGCGCGCCAAATCGCGCGAGGTGGGTCCGGTCATGCTCGACATGGCACGCCGGGCCCATGAGGGCGGCGTCACCATCGCGTTCGGGACCGATAGCGGCGTCTCCCGCCACGGCCTCAATGCCCGCGAGTTCGAGCTTCTCGTCGAGGCCGGCCTGAGCCCGATGGACGCCATCGTCACGGCCACCATCAACGCCTCGCGCCATCTGCAGATGGACAGCGATATCGGCACGATCGAGGCCGGCAAGCTGGCTGACATCATCGCCGTCGACGGCAATCCGCTGGAGAATATCTCCGAGCTGCGCGAGATGGGTTTTGTGATGCAGGGCGGCGAGGTTTACCGGGACTGATGAGCGAGATCGATGACAGCTTCTCCGGCACCAAGCCGGTAGTCGACGCGCTGGCCTTTGACGAGGCGGCGCTGGCCGAGTGGATGCAGGCCCATGTCGGGGGCTTCTCCGGCCCGCTGACGGTGGAACAGTTCAAGGGCGGACAATCCAACCCGACCTACAAGCTGGTGACGCCGGGCAAGGCCTATGTCCTGCGCCGCAAGCCACCGGGCAAGCTGCTCCCCTCCGCCCATGCGGTGGACCGGGAATTCCGCGTCATGAAAGCGCTGGGCGAGGCCGGCTTTCCGGCTCCGCTCATGCACGGGCTGTGCATGGAGCGGGAGGTCGTCGGGACTGAGTTCTACATCATGGATTTCGTCGAGGGCCGGATCTTCTGGGATCCGCTCCTGCCCGATCTCGACACGGCCGAACGCGGTGCGATCTATGATGCCTCCAACGCGACGCTGGCCCAGCTGCACGGGATTGATTTCGAGGCCGCGGGTCTCGGCGATTACGGCAAGCCGGGCAATTATTTCGACCGCCAGATCGGCCGCTGGTCCAAGCAATACCGGGCCGCAGAGACCGCGACCGTCCCGGCGATGGACAAGCTGATCGAGTGGTTGCCGACCGCCGCGCCGGAGCAAGAACGCACCAGCGTCGTGCATGGCGATTACCGTCTCGACAATATGGTCTTCCATCCCACAGAGCCGCGCGTCATCGCCGTGCTCGACTGGGAGCTCTCCACCCTCGGCGACCCGCTGGCCGACTTCACCTATCAGCTGATGGGCTGGGTCATGCCGCCGGAGATTCGCAATGGCCTGCTCGGCGTGGACATCGCCTCTCTGGGCATTCCCACGATCGAGCAATACACGCAGGCCTATTGCGAGCGGACCCAACGCTCGGGCATTCCGGCGCTGGACTTCTATTTCGCCTACAATATTTTCCGTCTGACCTCGATCATCCAGGGCGTCTATGCCCGGTCGTTGCAGGGCAATGCCTCCAATGCCAAGGCGTCGGAAATGGGCGCGGCCGTCGAGCCGATGGCGGAAGCGGCCTGGGGGTTTGCGAAACAGGCCGGAGCGTAGGGCGAGCGGCAGGCGATCAGTCGCCCGCAGGAGTCTAAACGCCACCGACCCTATGTGTCTGCGCCGGTCACCCATGCCCGCGCACGCCACGCTGGGTCTGTTCTGCAGGCACCATACCGGCCTGCACCACGCGCTCGCCCGCCTCGCCCGAGGCGATATAGTCCGGCCATGACCGCCGCCTTCATCCTGCTTGCAACCTTCGTCACCGCCTTCATTTCCGGCGTGTTTGGCATGGCCGGCGGATTGATCCTGATGGGCGCGCTGGCTCTGGTCCTGCCGGTGGCGTCGGCGATGGTCGTGCATGGCGTGATCCAGAGCGTGTCCAATGGCTGGCGGGCCATCCTGCATCTCAAATGGATCGACTGGCGCGTGCTCGGGATCTACCTCGCCGGCTCGGCCGTCGCGGCAGGCCTTCTTGTCTTTGCCAGTTTCGAATTGTCCAAGCCCTGGCTCTTCATCATTCTGGGCCTGGTACCGGCGGTGATCTGGCTGCCCAAACACATCCTCCATCTCGACGCCAGTCGCCCGCATCACGCGGTCGCCTGCGGCTTTGTCGTCACCGGGCTCAATGTCATCGCCGGCGTCTCCGGACCGCTGCTGGATGTCTTCTTCGCCGACACACAAAGCGACCGGCGCAGCATTGTCGCCACCAAGGCGGCGACCCAGGTCGTCAGCCATGGCGTCAAGATCGCCTATTACATCCTGCCCGCGATCGGTGCGGCGGGCCTGCCCTCGGCGCAATGGCTGCTGGTCGCGGCGCCTCTGGCCATTCTGGGAACCACCGCGGGCGCGCGTTTCCTCGCCTTGATGAGCGATGTCCAGTTCCGCCAGTGGACGAAATGGATCGTCTCCGCCATCGGGGCTGTCTATGTCCTGCGCGGCATTCTCCTGCTGACCGGATCCGCCTCATGATCATCACACCACGCGTTCGCGAAAATGCAATTGCCCGCCTCGAACCGCTCACCGAAGCGCATCGCGAGGAACTCCGGCCGCTCGCCGACGAGGCCGAGCTTTGGGCGCTGACCTCGCTCCGCGGCGATGGCGAACACTTCGATCCCTGGTTCGACCTCATGCTCGGCAACACACTGTCCGGCCAGCAGATCAGCCACCTCGTGCGCCGCCAGGGCGATGGCGCAGCGGTGGGACACTCGGCCTGGCTCAGCCTTGCACCGGCCCATAAACGGTTGGAAATCGGCTGGACCTGGTATGGCAGGACGGCGCGCGGCACAGCGATCAATCCCGCTGCCAAGCTTCTGCTTCTGGCCGGCGCCTTTGATGCCGGAGCGGAACGGGTCGAGCTCAAGACCCACCATCTCAATGCCCGCTCCCAAGCCGCGATGACCAAGATGGGCGCGACACGGGAAGGCACACTTCGCCGTCACCTCCTGTGCTGGACAGGCGAGTGGCGCGACACGGTCTTTTTCTCGGTACTGAAGGCGGAATGGCCCGCCGTGAAAGCTGGCCTGGAAGCGCGCCTGGCCTAGTAGCGGGAACCGCCTGGCGGCGCTCCGACAGGGCATTTTCCCATCAATCCGCCAGCGAATTCCCTCCCGCCACAGATTTGTGACGAATTTGCGATATCTCGAAATATCGTTACCGCACGATCATTTCGCGGGCAGCGTCGTCACGAAATCGGCTGTCATCTTCGCCCAGCCGGCGAGGGCGTCATCATCCAGGTCGGACGGGCCGTCGACCGTTACCCAGCCCTTCATCACCCGTCCCGTGAGATCCATTTCACGGGCTCCCGGCATGGCGAGGGCAACCGCATAGCGATCAGGTCCGACCCGGACATGCAATTGATCATTCGATGTGCCGAAACTCATATTGCCGCCGATCATCAGCGCTACGCCGCCGAACATCCTCCGACGTTCCGGGCGCTGGCCGAGCGCGATCAGCGCCGCCTCCATACGGTCCACAAGATCGGGGTCAAATGCCATCGCGCGGCTTTCCCTTGGCCTTGCGCCGGGCGCGGAAGAAATCCTTCAGCAGGCCGGCGCCCTCATCGGCCATGATGCCGGACACAATGTCGGGGCGCCAGTGACAGGTCGGCTGATCGAAGAAGCGCGGACCCGAGATCACGGCTCCGCCCTTGGGATCGCTCGCGCCGAAGACCAGTCGGCCGATCCGAGCATGACTGATCGCGCCAGCGCACATCGCACAGGGTTCCAGCGTGACATAGAGTTCCAGCCCCGTGAGCCGGTAATTGCCCAGCGCCACAGCCGCCTCGCGCAGGGCCAGGATTTCAGCGTGGGCGGTTGGGTCATGGCCGGCAATCGGGCGATTATGGGCCTGCGCGATGATCGCATCGGTCGCCGGATCGACGATGACCGCACCGATCGGTGCCTCGCCAGCATCAGCTGCGGCTTGCGCCAGGCGTAGCGCCGCCGTCATAAAACGTGTATCGCGCGGGTCTGTCATACTGCGCGCGATAGAGCGCCGCTGCGAAAGGGTCAAGCGTGACCGGGACTGCCGACACTTCTGAACGTATTGCCAAATTCCTCGCTCGCGCCGGCGTGGCCTCGCGCCGCGAGGTCGAACGCATGATTGAGGGCGGCCGGATCAAGGTCGACGGCAAGACCCTGGACACACCCGCCTTCAAGGTAACGGGCAGCGAAAACATCGAAGTGGACGGCAAGCGCGTCGAGCCGCCCGCAGCCACCAAGCTCTGGCGCTATCACAAGCCGGACGGTCTGGTGACGACCCATGCCGACCCGGAAGGCCGCGAGACCGTGTTCGACGCGATCCCCAAGGATATCGGCCGGGTCATTTCGATCGGCCGCCTCGACCTGACCTCGGAAGGCCTGCTGCTTCTGACCAATGATGGCGCCCTCGCCCGCGCCCTGGAACTGCCCTCCACCGGCTGGACGCGTCGCTATCGGGCCCGCGCCTTCGGTTCGATCTCCGAGTCGGCGCTGAAGATCCTGCGCGCAGGCGTTACCGTTGAAGGCATCAAATACGGCCCGATGGAAGTCGAGGTCGAACGCGAGACCGGCTCGAATATCTGGCTTGAGGTCGGCATTCGCGAAGGCAAGAATCGCGAGGTCCGCAAGGCGCTCGACGCGGTCGGCCTGCGGGTGAACCGGCTGATCCGCATCGCCTATGGTCCGTTCCAGCTTGGTCAGCTGAACAAGGGTGAGATCAAATCCGTGCCCTCGCGCGTGCTGCACGACCAGTGTGGTCACCTGATCGATTTGGGCGAGACGCCGACCGGGCAGGCCATCGCCAAGCCACGCCCGCCCAATCGCGCGGCCCGCAAGGGACCGGGTCAGAAGCCGGGCCATCGCGCCATGGGCGGCCCCGGGCAGCCCGGCCTCCCCAAGCGCGACGTCGATGACAGCCTGCTCGAGGAGGCCCGCAAGGGGCGTCCGCTGGACGCCAAATCGGCTCGTGCCCGCCGCGGCAAGGATGGCAAGCCGACCGCCAAACCGGCCCCTGGTCGCGCCGCTCCGCGCGCCAGCTCATCGCGCACCGAAACGCCCAGGACCGGCGGTCCTCGCAAGCCGGGCGGCCCGCGCACGGGTGGGCCCAAGACGGGTGGACCAAAGACGGGTGGACCACGCAAACCCGGCGGGCGGGGCTAGGCCGGCATGCGTATTGTCGGCGGAAAGCTCCGCAATCGCGCCCTTGTCGCACCGAAAGGAAAGTCAACCCGTCCGACCTCGGACCGGGCACGCGAGAACATGTTCAATGTGATCGAACACGCCGACTGGTGCCCCGCCCTTGATGGTGCCCGCGTCGTTGATCTTTATGCCGGCTCGGGCGCTTTGGGCCTGGAAGCGCTATCGCGGGGCGCGGCATTCTGCCTCTTCGTGGAAATGGCCGCGGAGGCACGAGGCGCCATCCGCGACAATATCGATACGCTGCAATTGTTCGGGCACACCCGTCTGCACCGCCGCGATGCCACCCAGCTTGGCGAAAAGCCGTCCAATTTGGGCGAACCGTTCAACCTCGTTTTCCTCGACCCGCCCTATGGGTTCGATCTCGGTCCCAAATCACTCACCAAGCTTCTGGATGGCAAATGGGTCACTGATGACGCGGTCGCGATCCTGGAAGTGGGTGTCGGTGAAGAGCCGGTGACGCCCGGTTGGCACAGTCAGGTGGTCAAGGAATATGGCGCCGCGAAAGTGCTCTTCCTGGCACGGACGCCACTCGTCTGATTCAGTGCCACCACGGCCACGCATCTTTAACCAAATGGATCCATAAAATGCACCCAGATTTTGTCTGGGCCGTCCTGGCCTGACGAGTGAGTGCGACGGCGTTGGAGTGCATCATGGTTGGACGAAACAAACGCATGCGCGACCTTTCGGCCCTGCAAATGACCGCATCGACTTCGCGGGTCCTGAATCTCAATCACACCTACAAGAATTTTGGCCATGAGGACGAGTACAAGGACAATCCGCTCTTCCAGTGCGAACGGCTCAACCAGGCCCTGATCATCAAGCACATGGTCCGCGCCGATGAGCGTGACTTCTTCTTCAAGGGCCAGCAGACCGTCACCAAGGTCGCAATCCCGTTATCGCGCGAGAATCTACGCCTCGGGGCCTTCTCTTTCTTCTTCGAACAGCAAAACTTCGAGGAGGCGTTCTCGCAGGCGATCGGATCTGACGTGACTGCGGAAGTGCGAGAGCGCGATCGCCTGGTGTTGGCCGAGCTCGCCCGCCTGCCCTCATTCGATCCCTATCTTCTCAGGGAGCGCTTGCGCCTGGTGGGCCTGGAACCATCCGCACGCTATTTCGACATTTCCGAGTTGGATGCCGCAAAGGTCGAAGCCTATGTCGTCAAGGAGATCAGCTGGCTGGTCGAGCGCGCCTATAAGATTGACGGGCCCGAGGCCAAGCACGTCTCCAACAAGCTCGCCCGTTTGATCATGCGCAATGAACGCTCGGCCTCCCTGAACCCGCTGCGCGAAACCCTGCGACTGGACGAGCACACCTATGATCAGGGCATGTTTGGATGGAAGGGCGTCCTTTATTATAAGTGGCAGTATCATGACCTCCAGAAGCGTTTGGACACACAACTCGGCCGCATGATGAACACGCGGTTCGCGCACGCTCACGCCGAAGATCAACGCCAACTGGACCTCGCACGCCGCTCCATCATCAAGACCGTCAAGGAGCGCTATAAGCGCGTCGCCAAACGCCTGATGGAGTACGACCACTCCTTTGAGCGCTTTTCCGAAGCCAGTGATGTCAGTGCCTTTCGCGGCTTCATTCTTCGCGCACCGGAGCTGTTCAGCGCAATCGGCGATAATCTCGCGGCCGTACAGCATATCGCGTCGCTTTGGGCCTTCCGACAGCCCGATCACTTGCCGGACCGGATAGAAGTCGACGACGCCTACGACATTTTTCGCGATTTTGCCGCCGCTCTCGGGGGCCGTGATGCAAGCTTGGGTGACTCCGGAGCGTGACGCGGCGAATGGGACAGGCGCGCGGCGAAATCGCCCTCACCGCCGCCCGAACAAGCGTTCGATATCGCTCAATTTGAGTTCGACATAGGTCGGACGGCCGTGATTGCACTGGCCGGAATGAGGCGTCGCCTCCATCTCGCGCAACAAGGCATTCATCTCTTCACCGGTCAGGCGGCGACCGGCCCGCACGGAGCCATGGCAGGCCATGGTGCCGACCACGTCCTCGAGCTTTTCCTTCAATGACAGGGCCTGGTCATATTCCGCAAGATCATCAGCGAGATCACGGACCAGCCCCTGCACATCAAGCCGTTTCAGGAGCGCCGGGGTTTCGCGAACAGCGATAGCCCCCTGCCCAAAGGGCTCCACGACCAGACCAAGCTCCTCCAGCTCGCCACTACGTTCCAGCAGGCGGCGCGCCTCGGCTTCATCCAGATTCACGATTTCCGGAACAAGCAGGCGCTGCCGCTCTACCCCGGTCTCCGCGATCATTGTCTTCATGCGCTCATAGACAAGACGTTCATGGGCGGCGTGCTGGTCGACGATGACAATGCCATCCCCGGTCTGGGCGACCACATATGTCTCATGCAATTGCGCACGCGCAACGCCGAGCGGCCAGTCCAGCGGCGGCGGGCCTGCCTGATCCGCAGCCGGAAAACCGGCCTGTCCACCGGACTCGGCCATGCCGGCCCCGTACGAGGCATGATCCGGCTCGACCCGGGCTGACATGCCCGGATCGAACACTCGGTCCTGGACGGGCTCGGAGGGTGGGCGCGGCGCGCCCCAAGCGGCAAGGCTCGCTGTCTGTGACTGATAGCCGCCCGGTGGTGGCGTCGGCGCCTGATAACCTTCCGGCCGCACCCGGCCCAGCGCATAGCCGGCAACGGTGGTCGAAGCCCGGTGTCCGGCGGCGGCCAGGGCATGGCGCAAGGAACCGACAATCAGACCGCGCACCAGGCCGGCATCGCGAAAGCGGACCTCGGCCTTGGCCGGATGGACATTGACGTCGACCAGATCGGTCGGCAGCTCGACATTGAGCGCCACGACCGGATGCCGGTCCCGGGCGAGGAAGTCCTGATAGGCACCGCGCACAGCCCCGCCCAGCAGCTTGTCCCGCACCGGGCGGCCATTGACGAAGAGATATTGATGCATGGACGAGCCGCGTGAATAGGTCGGCAGGCTGGAAAAGCCGACAATCCGCACGCCGTCGCGCTCCTGGTCGACCTCGAGCGCATTCTCGCCGAAGTCCGAGCCGAGAATGGCCGACATGCGGGCGATGCGGGCCTCGGAGCCCTCGCCGCGCTCGGCCGCAACCGACAGGCGCTTGCGTCCGTCCAGGGTCAGGAAAAAGCCGACATCGGGACGCGACATGGCCATACGCTTGACCACATCGGTAATGCCGAGATTTTCCGAGCGTTCTGACTTGAGAAATTTCAGCCGCGCGGGGGTGGCATAGAAGAGGTCACGCACCTCGATCCGCGTCCCGCCCCGCCCCAGCGGCGCCGCCGGGGCGATGCCATTGGTCTTGCCGCCCTCGACCAGGATGGCCCAGGCATCGCCGGCTCCCTTGGCCTGGGTGGTGATGGAGAGGCGGGCGATCGAGCCGATCGAGGGCAAGGCCTCGCCGCGAAAGCCCATGGTGGAGATATTGAGCAGATCATCCTGGCCATTATCACCGACCGGCAGCTTGGACGTGGCATGGCGCTCGATACAAAGCTCGAGCTCCTGGGGGCTCATCCCCTTGCCGTCATCCTCGATCAGGAGACGGACGAGTCCACCCCCCTCGGCGGTGATGTCGATTCGCCGGGCTCCGGCATCGAGGGCGTTCTCGGCCAATTCCTTGACGACGGAGGCTGGCCGCTCGACGACTTCGCCGGCAGCAATGCGGTTCACCGTTTCAGGTGGGAGGCGTCGGATAACGGGTTGGGTCATGGCCAAAGACATAGGGCCAGCCTCTTGGCTGGCCCTGAGTCGGTCAAGTGTCTCGGTCGGTCAGGTCAGCGTGCCCACGCGGGGTCCGCCAAATCGGATCAAAGACCGGGAAGCTTGGGCAGGAGACGGCGATCGCGCTCGATCTCCACATCGCCACCACCGGTGACATTCTGGATGTTTTCCTGCGCGGCAGCCTCGGCAGAGGCATCGAGCGGCGTGGCGTCACCTTGCGGGCGATACTCGCCATCACGCCAGAACAGGACCATGTCGGCAAAGCCGCGGCTCTTGCGCACGACGCTCGCCATCTCGCCATCAATGATGGAGCGGATGAAGGGGTCGGCGGAACCGCCACCGGCGCGAGCGACAAGCAGGGCTTCCGCGTCGGAACCTTCAAAGTCACCCTGGGCGCCGAGCAAGGCCGCGCGGGCCTGCTGGTCAGGATAAATCTCGTCCGGGCGCGGCTCACCGGGACGCGGCGGGCGCAGATTATATTCCGGCGGAACCGTCAGCGGAGCGATGGTCACGGTGCGAAACTCGTCCGGGGTCGAGCGTTCGGCGCCGAGCGCGCGCGAAACATTGCTGCAGCCGGACAGGGCGATGGCCGCAGTGGTCGCGGCGAAAAGAGCAGTACGCAAACGCATCTCTGTGAGACTCCGAATTTCTGTTGGCCGGAGTTTAACCCAAATCCGGGTCGTCACTCCAGCCCGCTTTCATTACCGATTGCCCGCATCGGGCTTTCGGTCGTTCAGGAAGACATCGAGGACAATGGCGGCAACGCCCAGATTGATACCGACATCCGCGATATTGAAGACATAGGGAAAGTAAATGTCCGAGAAATTGAGAAAATCGACAACCGCCCCATAGGCCGCCCGGTCGATCGCATTGCCCAGCGCACCACCGATGATGAAACCGAATGCCACGCCCTGGAGAATGCGGCTGGTGCGAATCGGGCCGCGATCAAACAGCCCGGCAATCAGGCCCAGCGCCACCAGCACCGAGAAGACAACCAGCAGCCAGCGCCCGAGCGGTCCGTCAGCGCCGAGCAGGCCGAAACTGACGCCCTTGTTCCAGACCATGGTCAGGTCGAAAATCGGCGAGACCTCGATATGGCCGCAGGTATTGAGCAGGTTGAGGCGCTCGGCGCCCTCGGCCCGCTGATAGTCGAGACAGCCCGGCGGCGAGAAATTCAGCCCGGCGAGCACCCACCATTTACTGAGCTGGTCAAGCATAAGGACCAGGGCGGCAATACCGAGCCCGAGGCGCGGGACCGGCGACGCGGCGAAGCGCCGCCGGATCTCACTCGCCCAGTCAGGCATTCTGTCCGTCCCACCAGGCCACAGTCGCCGCGTCGCGCGGGCTCAAATCGGGATAACGCTTGTCGGCGCCGATCTCGGTCGAGTATTTCCACGACCGCGCGCACTTGGCGCCTTCAGCCCGGCCCGGAATGACCGCCACATCGGCGACATCATCGAGACGGAAGGCCTCGCCCTCGGCGGCACCATCGACCAGATAAGCCTGGCTGGTGATCCCGATCTCGGCCAGGAACTCATCGACCTCACCGGTTGTTTCCGCTGTCAGTGCGGCGCGATAGGCGGCGTCGGTGACATGAACACGCGGTGCCGCTTCAAGGCTGGAGCCGATCCGCTTTTCGCGACGCTCAACTTCCAGCGCCCCGTTCACCACACGCCGCAGACGGCGGATCGTGCGCCAGTTCTCGGCCAGCGCCCCGTCATGCCAGTCGCCCGGCGTCGCCGGGAAGGTGCGCAGATGGACACTGTCATCCTCGGACGGGAAGCGCGACAGCCAGGCCTCTTCCATGGTGAAGGGCATGATCGGCGCAAGCCAGGCGGTCAGGCGCATGAAGATCTCATGCATGACCGTGCGGCAGGCCTGGCGACGGACATCGTCCGGCCGGTCGCAATACAGGCTGTCCTTGCGGATATCGAGATAGAAGGCCGACAGGTCGACAACGCAGAAATTGAACAGCGCCGAATAGACCTTCTTGAAGTCGTAGCTGGCATACCCGTCGCGAACCACCTGATCGAGCTCGTGCAGGCGGTGCAGCATGAAACGCTCGAGCGAGGGCATGCGGTCATGGCTGACATGCTCGACCGTCTCGTCATAGGCGTGCAGCGCACCGAGCAGGTAGCGCAGCGTATTGCGCATCTTGCGATAGGCATCGACCGAGGTCTGCAGGATCTCCTCGGAGATGCGCAGATCGTCGGTGAAGTCCTGGGCCGAGACCCACAGGCGCATGATCTCGATGCCGTATTTCTTGGCGATCTCGTTCGGTGCCAGCGTATTGCCCAGGGATTTTGACATCTTGCGGCCATCGCCAGCCATGACAAATCCGTGGGTCAGGACCGCATCATAGGGCGCGCGACCGCGCGTGCCGGCACTTTCCAGAAGGGAGGACTGGAACCAGCCACGATGCTGGTCAGACCCTTCCAGATAGAGATCGGCCGGCCATTTCTGGTCCGCCCGCGGCTCCAGCGCGAACGCATGGGTACAGCCACTGTCGAACCAGACATCGAGGATGTCGGTGATCTTTTCATAGGCGTCGGCATCATACTCACTGCCGAGGAAATCGGCGGCGGGACGTTCGAACCAGGCATCGGCGCCATCTTCCGCGACAGCGTTGATGATGCGCTCATTGACCTTGGGGTCGTTGAGCACGCGCGTCGTGCCGGTCTCCACGAACATGGTCAGCGGCACACCCCAGGCGCGCTGACGCGAGATCAGCCAGTCCGGCCGCTGCTCGACCATGGAACGGATGCGGTTCTCCGACACTTTCGGCGTGAAGGTCGTCTCGGTGATCCCCTTCAGCGCCTTCTCGCGCAATGTACCGCCGGACTTCATCGGGCGGTCGATGGCAACGAACCATTGCGGCGTATTGCGGAAGATGACCGGCGCCTTGGACCGCCAGGAATGCGGATAGGAGTGCTCGAGCCGGCCGCGCGCGAGCAATTTGCCCTGCTCGACCAGGCGCTCGATGACGGTCTTGTTGGCCGGACCTTCCTGGCCCTGTTTCTTGCCATCCAGACGGATGATGTTGAGACCGGCGAAAACCGGGACGTGCGGATAGTAGGCACCGTCCTCATCGACCATGTGCGGAACCGGCGCATGCTGGTCATGCCATTCCGGGAATTCCATCCAGGCGGCATAGTCCTCGGCGCCATGGCTGGGTGCGGTGTGCACGAAACCGGTACCGGCCTCATCGGTAACATGGTCGCCGGGCAGAAGCGGAACGGCGTAATTCCAAAAGCGATCCAGCTCCAGGAGCGGATGCGAGCAGACGAAACCGTCCGGATCGATTGTGTCGACCCGTTCCCAATTGCCGATCTTGGCGGCCGCGGCAGTCTCTTCCCAGAGCGCATCGGCCACGATCAGGAGATCGCCCGGCATCGCCCAGGGCTTGAAGTCGCCACCATCGACGCCGGTGACCTTGTAGAGGCCATAGCTGATCTCGGGCGAGAAGCAGATCGCGCGATTGCCCGGAATGGTCCAGGGCGTGGTCGTCCAGATCACGACATGGGCGCCGATGCAGGATTTCGGGATCGCCGTGCCGTCCTTGCGCACACCGCGCACCGGGAAGCGGACATGGATCGTGGTCGACACCTTGTCCTGATACTCGACCTCGGCCTCGGCCAGGGCGGTCTTCTCGACCGGCGACCACATCACGGGAGCCGAGCCGCAATAGACCAGACCCTGTTCCACGAAGGCGAGGAATTCGCGCACAATGGCGGCCTCGGCCTCGAAGGCCATGGTGGTGTAGGGGTCATCCCACTCACCATTCACGCCCAGGCGCTGGAACTCACCGGACTGGATCCCCACCCATTCGCGCGCATAATCGCGGCACTCGGCGCGGAATTCCTTGACCGGGATGTCGTCCTTATTGCGCCCCTTGGCGCGGAAATTCTGTTCGACCTTCCACTCGATCGGCAGGCCGTGACAATCCCAACCCGGACGGTAGGGCGCGTCGAAGCCGAGCATCTGGTGCGAGCGAACGACGATATCCTTGAGGATCTTGTTCTGGCCGGTGCCGATATGGATGTGACCATTGGCATAGGGCGGTCCGTCATGGAGCACCCAGCGCTCGCGGCCTTTGCTCTCGGCGCGCAGGCGCTTGTACAGGTCGAGCTGGTTCCAGCGCTCGAGCCATTCCGGCTCACGCTTGGGCAGGCCGGCCCGCATCGGGAATTCGGTGCTCGGCAGAAAAAGTGTATCGCGATAATCGCGGGTCGCGGCTTGGTCGCCGGACTTCGAAGGCGTGTCCGTCATCAGATCGGATCCTTGCGGTCTTTTGTCGTCATGGGTTCAAGGCAGGACATGTCCCGGAACCGCCCACATCACGCGTGGCGGCCCGGGCCGGTAATTCGCCCGGTGGCGAGGGCCGCGACGGGCGCGCCCGAGCGTATGAACAGGGACATACAGACCATGCCTCGCATGTAACAGAGCCCGTCAGGCCGGTCCAGACAGACGGCTCAGCGCCCGGCGCGCCGCAATGGCGTCCTCGGCGATCTGGGCCTTGAGGGCATCGAGACCGTCAAACCGCTTTTCCGAGCGCAGGTGATTGAAGAATTCGACTTCGAGCGAGCGACCATAAAGATCACCCGACCAGTCGAGCAGATGGATTTCCAGAAGCTCGGTCGCCCCGTCGACGGTCGGACGCTTGCCGATATTCGCCACACCCGCCATCGTCGGCGCGGCACCATCAAGGCCCACGCGCACGGCATAGACGCCGTAATCGGGACGCACATAATCGCCCAAGGTGAGATTGGCAGTCGGGAAGCCGATGGTCCGGCCACGCTGGTCGCCGCGCTGGACAATCCCCTCCACGGCCCAGGGCGTGCCCAGCAGTGTTTCCGCGGCCTGCATGTCGCCATCATGGATCGCCTTCCGGATGCGCGTGGATGACACCTTGTCGGCGCCATTGCCGTGCAGGTCGGCAAAGGCGGTGGCGATTCCGCGCTCGGCGCACAGACGGGCGAGCTCATCGGTATCGCCGCTGCGGCCCGCGCCGAAGCGGAAATCCTCGCCGGTGACGATGCCGGCAATGCCCAGCCCGTCCGCCAGGACGGTTCCAACGAAATCGGCTGGCGTCATCTTCGCCATATCCATGGAGAATGGCAGGACATGGAGCTGGTTCACGCCCAGGCTCTCGAGGATGCGATTGCGGCGGGTCTCGCTCATCAGCCTGAAAGCCGGCGCGTCCGGTGCGAAGAAGCGACGCGGATGCGGATCGAAGAGCGCCGCGCCCAGCGGGGCCTTCCGGGTCTCCGCCAGACCCGCGGCCAGGGCGATGACATGCCGATGCCCCATATGGACACCGTCAAAATTGCCAAGCGCGATCACCGCGCCGCGGCTGTCGTCCGGCAATCCGTTATGGCCACGCAGTATACGCATCGATGATCAGGCGTCCGCCGAGCGGCGGCGCTTGCGGACCATGACTTCAGCTTCCGCCTGCATGGTCAGCTTGTCGCCGACATGACAGGTGCAATCCATGACGGCCTTGCGCGATTTGAGATCGACTGACTTCACTTCGACCCGCGTCTTCACCTCATCCCCGATCCGGGTCGGATGGAAAAACCGCATATTGAGGCCGAGGAAGATCGCTCCCGGCCCCGGCAACTGGTTTCCGAGCACGCCAGAAATATAGGATGCCACCAGAGCGCCATGCGCAATTCGGCCGCGAAAAGGCGTCTTGCGAGCGAATTCCTCGTCCATATGGACCGGATTATAGTCGCCAGAGACTTTTGCAAACATTTCCAGATCTTCCTCAGTGACAGTCCTAACTGTCTCTGCGGATTGACCAATTTCCATTTCCTCGAGGGCGATAGCGCGCGCTTCAGACATGGGTGACTCCATCTTTGTACCCGCTTTAACCGATTTTTATCCGCGAATGTCTAGGGTCCTCACTGAAGACAGCGGAACAAGCTGTCCTTGTGTAAACGCGCCGAGTGGATGGAGACTAAGCATGGCTGTCGAAATGACGATGCCGATCCTGGTCGTGGATGACTACAAAACCATGATCCGCATTATTCGCAACCTGCTCAAGCAGATTGGGTTCGAAAATGTGGACGAGGCCGCCGATGGCCAGGAAGCCTACGCGAAAATGCAGGAAAACAAGTACGGTCTGGTTATCTCAGACTGGAACATGGAGCCCATGACGGGCTACGAGCTCCTGCAGAAAGTTCGCGCGGATGAAAGCATGAAGGCAACGCCCTTCATCATGGTAACCGCAGAATCCAAGACCGAAAACGTGGTCGCGGCGAAGCGGGCTGGTGTAAACAATTACATCGTGAAGCCCTTCAACGCCGGAACTCTCAAATCGAAGATGGCAGCCGTTCTCGGCGACTTCTAGTCGTTCGTTGAACCGCCCCTTCGCCATTTGATTCTGCAAAGGAAGGAGGGCCCCATGCCCGCCGCCAATGTTGCCGCGCAAGTCCGCACGTCTCTCGCCTCACTGAAAGCGAGCGACCTGCAGGATGCCCAGATCATGGAAGTCCTGAAGCTGGCCCACCAGCTGACGGATACGATGAAGCTGTTCTTCAGCTCCCTCGACCAGTCGATCTGCCAAGAATTCAACTATATCGCCGACTATATCTCCCGCACACGCGACGAGATTGCCGCCCTGCGGCCGAACGATATCAAGACCGAACGCATTCCCTCCGCCGGCCAGGAACTCGAGGCTGTCGTCGGGGATACCGAACGGGCGACCGAGACGATCATGAGCGAAGCGGAAGCCGTGCTCTGTGACGATGAAGACGACTATGACGCCTATCGCGCCAGTGTCGAAGCCCGGATGATGACCATCATCGAGGCTTGCAGCTTCCAGGATCTCGCCGGCCAACGCGTGTCCAAGGTCGTGACCTCGTTGCGCCACGTGGAAAACCGCGTCTCCCGCTTCGCCGAAGTGATGGGCGTGCGTGATGCGGACCACGTTGTCGAGGAAACCGAAGAAGAAAAGCGCGCTCGCGAGCTTCTGCTCAACGGCCCCGCTATCGGCGGCCCGGAAACCAGCCAGGATGACATCGATGCGATGTTCTCCGACGCAGAGCCGGCGTCCGATCTCGACCAGGGATCCATCGACTCCCTGTTCGATTGATCTGCCGAATGACTACCAGGTGAGCTGCGCCGCCACATAGCGCGCGGCAACACCGTAATCCTTCAGCGCGACGGCGGCTGTCTCGGCATCGAGACGGCCGCCGTCAAGCGTTCCGCCGAGGATTCCATCGGCAATGAAGAGACAGTCGACCCCGGCGCGTATTGCCCCCTCGACATCTGTTTCCGGCCCATCGCCGATAGCCAGAACGCGGCTCAGATCCACATCGAACCCGTTATCTTCCAGCGCTCGTTTCGCAAGCCGGTAGATCGGACGATGCGGTTTGCCAGCCACGATGCTGGTGCCCCCCATCTCGCGATAATGGCGGGCAATCGCCCCGGCACAGAAGACCAGCCGGTTGCCCGACTGCACGACGATGTCCGGATTGGCGCAAACCAGTTCCAGCCCGCGCTCGAGCGCGCGCCGCAAGACCGCGTCATAATCCTCCGGCTGACCATTGAAGTAATCATCTGGCCCGGTACAGGAAATGAAATCCGCCTGCTCGATATCGGTGAATTCCAGATCAAGACCGGCATACAGGCTGCTATCCCGTTCTGGCCCGATATTGAAGGCGCGCCCGGGCGTGCGCTTGACCAGCTGGGCATGGATGGCATCGCCAGACGTGACCATGGCGTCAGTCGCCGCATCCGGCAGGCCCATATCGGCAAGGAAATGCGCCAGGCTGGAACTGCGCCGCGGCGAATTGGACACCAGACAGACACGGCCGCCGCTTTCGCGGAAGCGGACCAGGGCGTCGACGGCATCGGGTAGCAGATCCGTGCCGTCGCGAATGACGCCCCAGACATCACAATAAAGGGTGTCGTAGCGGTCGCGGAGCGGGCCAAGTGTGGCGAGTTCAGGAAGCATGGTCTGCTTGAAGCAGGCCCGCGCTACCCGGTCAATCGCGCGCTCGGGCGCGGGACCAGCTAGGCGGTCATCTGGATGACATTGCTGGCGCTGTCGGGAGTGGTCTCCAGGACATCATCGCGGACCGGGCGCGGCTCGCCGAAAAGATGGCCCTGCCCGTAGGCGACATCCATTTCCAGGACTTCGACCACGGTGGATTCATCCTCGATCTTGTCGACGATGAGCTCAATGCCGTGACGACCGAAAAGGCCGGCCAAATCCTCGGTGGCGATGGCCCCGGCCTCATAGCCTGCGATGGATTCGTAATTGTCGATCGCATCCAGCAGGCGTGCCCCGCCAATCTTGGCGAAACGGACCCCGGCCCGCTCCATCTCGGTGAGGTCGAGCTCGACATGGGCGATCTGGTCAATCGAGAAGCGGAAACCGAAATCGGCCATGCGCGCCATGTTGCGCGCTGCTATCGCGTCGCGCTCTTCGAAGGCCTGCTGCGATATCTCGAAAATGAGCGAACCTGACAAATCCTTGTTCTGACGGATGAAGTCGAGGAATTCCGGAAAGAAGGTCTCGTCAGACAGCGAGTTGAGCGAGACATTGCAGAAGATCGCGACCTTGCGGTCCTGACCGGTCAGGCGGCGCACGATCTGAACGCAACGGAACAGAAGGAGATTATCAACTTCCGCCATCAGGCCCGCTTTTTCAGCGGCGGCCATGAAGGCTGACGGTGCCAGCACGCGGCCGGTCGCATCACGCAGGCGGGTATAGCTCTCATAGAAAGCCGTCCGGCGCTGCGGCAAGGTCACGACGGGCTGGAGATAAAGATCAACGCGATTGGCGGCCAGCGCCTCGCGGACCGTATCGATATCGGTGTGGGCTGTGCTGGCCTGGGGCACCGCTGCGGCCCCGTTGAAATCTTCGGCGCCGGCCGGGCCGACGCGGCGGACCAGGTCTTCCAGAACCTTCACTTCCTGGACAAGCGCATTATCCCGCTCGACCGATTCCGCGCGCAGCTCGTCCGCGATCTCGTCAATGCGCGACTGGGCGGCCTCGAATTCCTCGGCCAGGGCCAGATTGGCGGCCTTGAGCTCATGGATCTCGTCCTCCAGCGCGCGGCGCTCATGACTGCGGGTCGCGGCTGAATGCGCCATGCCGGCAACGATGAAAACGATCGCCCCCATCATCCAGGCATTGAGCGTCGGCATCAGGCCGAAGAACTCGAAGCCGATCGCAGCGACCGCCGCAATGGTGATGTAGGTCAGGAGGATCAAAATGTCGGATGCGCGGGGCATGTCGGGCCTTCGAATCAGCGAATCGTCAGATGTGCTTGAAGGTTAAGCTGTGTCGGCTCGGGTTGTCGTTTGGTTAACGAAGGTAAACCGCAAGCGCCCGAATACTAACCAGCCTGTTGATTTGTAAGGGCATGCATAAATTAAAGCGGCCCGCCAGACTGACGGGCCGCTCTCATTTTCAGTGGAGAATCAGCGCGATCAGGACGCGGCGTGCGGCCGGATCAGGATTTCCACACGACGATTCTGCTGGCGCCCGGCGGGCGTATCGTTCGAGGCGATCGGCGAGCGCTCGCCCATGCCGGCGATGTAGAAGCGGTCACGCAGCACACCCTGGGCAATGAGATAATTGCCGACCGACACGGCCCGGCGCTCGGACAATTGTTGATTATAGTCGGCGGCACCGACCGAGTCGGCATGACCGACAACGTCAACATAAGTCGCCGGATAGCGGTTCAGAACCGTGCTGACATCGCCAAGAATGCCATAGAACTGGCCCTGGATGTCCGAGGAATTGGTGGCGAAGGTGACATCACCCGGCATGATCAGGCGCAGATCATTGCCTTCGCGGCGGACGCCGACGCCCGTATCTGACAGGGCTTCGCGCATGGCTGCTTCCTGGCGGTCCATGTAATTGCCGATGGCGCCACCGGCGAGCGCGCCGATACCGGCACCGATGAGGGCGTTTGTGCGGCCCTCTTCGCTGTCATTTGTGTTGGTGAGATAGCCGAGCGCTGCGCCCGCGGCGGCGCCCAGGAGGATGCCGCGCCCGGTATTATTGGCCCGGGTTTCGCCGGTATAGGGGTCGGTCGTCGTACAGGCGACCATGGCCAGCGCCGTAACGGTGAGAACAGTGGTGCGAAGTGTGATTTGGCGGAGTTTCATCGTGGATCCCTCTCGGTAACGCAACTCGATGCCTATCATATCGAGACATATGGCAGGCATGGCAATGGTTGGCATTATCTTTCCAGACATGAACGCAAGCTGAGCGGATAAATCCGCCACCAATTGCATCGCGTCTCTCTTGACGGGTCGCGGGTGAACTCCTATCTCCGCGGCTGTTAGCAGTCGGAAGGGGTGAGTGCCAACTCTCTCCTGATGAGTGCCATAAACCTTCAGTCCTCTGTTTGGAGATAGACAAAGATGACTTTTCGTCCTCTGCACGACCGCGTGCTGGTGAAGCGCGTCGAAGAAGAGTCCACGACCAAGGGCGGGATCATCATCCCGGATACGGCCAAGGAAAAGCCGCAAGAAGGCGAAGTTGTCGCCATCGGCGGCGGCGCGATCAAGGAAGACGGCTCTGTGCGTCCCCTCGACGTCAAGGCCGGCGATCGCATCCTGTTCGGCAAGTGGTCCGGCACCGAAGTCACCGTTGACGGTGTCGAGCTGCTGATCATGAAAGAGTCCGACATTCTCGGCGTGATGGCGTAAGCCGCACACCCGATCAGAACCCCCCTCACAAGCTAGAAGAACGGATATATTCCAATGGCTGCCAAAGACGTACTTTTCGGCTCCGACGCGCGTGAACGCATGCTGCGCGGCGTCGACATCCTCGCCAACGCTGTCAAGGTCACGCTCGGTCCCAAGGGCCGCAACGTGGTCATCGAGAAATCCTTCGGCGCTCCGCGCACCACCAAGGACGGCGTCTCCGTCGCGAAGGAAATCGAACTGACGGACAAGTTCGAGGTCATGGGCGCACAGATGCTGCGCGAAGTGGCTTCCAAGACCAATGACGTCGCCGGCGACGGCACCACGACCGCCACGGTCCTGGCCCAGTCGATCGTCCGCGAAGGCATGAAGTCGGTTGCTGCCGGCATGAACCCGATGGACCTCAAGCGCGGTATCGACAAGGCCGTCGCCATCGTCATGGAAGACATCAAGGCCAGCTCCACCCCGGTCAAGGACTCCGGTGAAGTTGCCCAGGTCGGTACCATCTCCGCCAATGGCGCAAGCGATATCGGCGAGATGATCGCCAAGGCCATGGACAAGGTCGGCAAAGAGGGTGTCATCACCGTCGAGGAAGCCAAGTCCCTGGAAACCGAACTCGACGTCGTCGAAGGCATGCAGTTCGACCGTGGCTATCTGTCGCCTTACTTCATCACCGACGCTGACAAGATGCAGGTCGAGATGGAAGAGCCCTATATCCTGCTCTTCGAAAAGAAGCTGACCTCGCTGCAGCCGATGCTGCCGATCCTGGAAGCTGTCGTTCAGTCCTCCCGTCCGCTGCTCATCATCGCGGAAGACGTTGAAGGCGAAGCCCTCGCCACCCTCGTGGTCAACAAGCTGCGTGGCGGCCTGAAGATCGCTGCCGTCAAGGCTCCGGGCTTCGGCGATCGCCGCAAGGCCATGCTGGAAGATCTCGCCATCCTCACCGGCGGCCAGGTCATCTCCGAAGATCTCGGCATCAAGCTGGAAACCGTCACGCTCGACATGCTCGGCTCGGCCAAGCGCGTCAACATCACCAAGGACGACACCACGATCGTCGACGGTGTGGGTGACAAGGCCCAGATCGAAGCCCGCGTCACGCAGATCCGTCGCCAGTCCGAGGAAACCACCTCCGATTACGACCGTGAGAAGCTGCAGGAACGCCTGGCCAAGCTGGCCGGCGGTGTTGCCGTGATCAAGGTTGGCGGTGCCACCGAGATCGAAGTGAAAGAAAAGAAAGACCGCGTCGACGACGCCCTCAATGCCACCCGCGCCGCGGTTGAAGAAGGCATTGTCCCGGGCGGCGGTGTTGCGCTCCTGAAGGCCTCCGCCAAGCTGGCCGGCCTGGAAGGCGAAAACGCCGACCAGACGCAAGGCATCGCCATCGTGGCCCGCGCCCTGCAGTCCCCGATCCGTCAGATCGCCACCAATTCCGGTGTCGAAGGCTCGATCGTGGTCGGCAAGGTCATGGAAAACGCTTCCGCGACCTTCGGCTTCAACGCCCAGACGGAAGTCTATGGCGACATGCTTGAGTTCGGTGTCATCGACCCGGCCAAGGTTGTCCGTACGGCTCTGCAGGACGCAGCCTCGGTCGCCTCCCTGCTGATCACCACGGAAGCTGCCGTGGCTGATACGCCGAAGGAAGAAGGCGCCGGTGGCGGCATGCCGGACATGGGCGGAATGGGCGGAATGGGTGGCATGGGCGGCATGATGTAACAAACATCATAAAGCCGCCCATCATCGAAAGGTGAGCAGACCGGCAAGCCGGTCTGCTGGGGGCGGCATGATGTAATCATCCGCCTGAGCCCGGCTCAGACGTTATGAAGAAGGCCGCTCCGGATACGGGGCGGCCTTCTTCATTCGGGCGAGACGTCTCGAACAGTGATCTGTCGCCGTCTACTCCTCCCCGGCGCGAGCCGCCTGCGACGCCGCAACGAACTCTCCCAATACCGACACCGCATAGGCCGGTCCGATACCCGAATTGCTCATCGCCGCCACGGTGAAGGTGGTGTCGTCATCCTGCGCCGTGAGAAAGACCGTCGTACTGCCCATTGAGCCGCCGGTATGGCCATAGCTGATCATGCCGTCAAAGATCGCCGTGGTTCGAGCGACATCCACTGCAGAATAAATCTGGGCCGTTCCCTGCAGCTGGCGCGGAATCATGTCGATTGCCCAGCCCAGCCCGTAATTGGTCGCCGTGCCATCAGCCGTATGCATCGTTTCGCGCATGGCCTGATAAGCCTCGGGAGACACCAAGGTGCCATCCTCCATCGCCAGACCAAAGCGCAGCAAATCAGTTGGCGTCGAGACAAAGCCACCGCTCGCCCATTTGATCGAATTATTGACAGGCGGAGCCACGACCATCGCCCGATCTTCCTGGTCGTAGAGGTAGTAGGTCACCTGCCCGCCAGGTGTGTCCGCGCGCCCCTCGGCGAATGTGCTGTCCATTCCGGCCGGGTCGAACACATCAGTCTGCATCAGTTCGAGATAGTCCCGGCCAGTCGCGCCCTCGACCACAGCACTCAACAAGTTCCAGCCATAGCTGGAATAGGAATACTGGGTGCCTGGCTCGAATTCGAGTGGATCATCCTGAAAGATCACCAGTCCGTCAGAGACGGTGTCGAAGGCGACATTGCTGGCAAACTCATCGCCCGAATAATGGCGTATCCCCGCAGTGTGGCCGGCCAGTTGACGTGTCGAAAACTCATGCTCCTTTGGCGGAAAGGCCGGAAAATACGTCCGGATGTCCGCGTCCAGGTCCAGCTCACCCCGCGCCTCGGCCTGGACCAGAAGCGGCGAGGTCAACGTCTTGGCGACACTGCCCGCCCGGAACAGCGTATCAATCGTCACCGGCGTTTGGGCTTCGATATCGGCAAATCCAAACCCGGCCTGCCAGACGATCTGCCCACAGGCACTGACCGCCACGCTGGTTCCATGATGCTCGCCTCCGGCCAGCGTCTCCACGAGCGAGAAATATCCGTCCACCCACGCTTCGGAGCGCGCAATCGCATCGCTCAGAGCCACCTCGTCCAGTTGGCAGGCATTGAGCTCCGGCTCAACAGCACACGCCGAACTCAACAGGCAGGCACTCAGAACCGATCCGGCAAGAATCTTGGTTGGTAACAGCATCATTTCCCCGCTTGTCACAAAGGTTGAACCTGCCCCGCCCCACCCGACTTGTCGACAATGGCGTTGATCCTGTCATTTCCCACTCACGGCGGACGACATGCCCGCGACAATCCCCCGATCCAATCCTTCATCGCCTGCCGTCGAA
>NZ_CAJQOO010000108.1 GCF_905480005.1 uncultured Maricaulis sp. | reverse complement strand
GCCCATCGAGGTCGAGGTGTTGAAGGCCTGGGTGACCGAGACGAAGGAGCAGTTGGCGGCATCGAGCCGATCGATCAGGCGGGAGAAGTCCGCGAGGGATCGGGTCAGCCGGTCGATCTTGTAGACCACGATCATGTCGACACGGCCGGCATCCACGTCCGCCATGAGCCGCTGGATGCCTGGGCGTTCTAGCGTGCCGCCGGAGATGCCGCCATCATCATAGCGCTCGGGCACAACCTTCCAGCCTTCCGCCTTCTGGCTGGCGATATAGGCGGCGCAGGCTTCAAACTGGGCATCGAGCGAGTTGAATTCCTGATCCAGGCCTTCCTCGGATGATTTGCGGGTGTAGATCGCGCAGCGGATCGTGCGGCGCTCGCGGCTTGAGGGCGTTTCCATCACGCGGCCTTCTTGCGGGTGATGAGGCCGAAGAAGCGCGGCCCGGACCAATGGGTGCCGGTTATCATCCGGGCGATGGCGGAAAGGGAGGCGTATGTCTCCTCCTTGTACCGATAGCCCTCTTCAACAACATCAACCCGGTGGGTGACGCCATTCCATGTTCGCATGAGCTGCGCGCCGGGTTTGAGCTTGGGGGCGCAGGGCTTGGGTGTTTCGCCAGCGGCCATGGAAAGCAGGCGCTTTTCGAGGCGCGGGCTGATCCCGCCCCTGGCGCCGACCTGAAGGTCATAGGCCACAAGGCGGGCGAGGAAGGCCTGGCTGAGACCGCGCGGGGGCTTGGTCGCAAAGCTCGCCATCCAGATCGCCACCAGCTCGTCGCGTGACTTGTCCAAGAGACCTTCCAGGTCGATCTCGATCTTGCGATTGCGCCGGGCCATCAGGCCGCCTCGACGAGTTTGTAGCGCGAGGACCGGCTTCCTTCGAGCGGAGGCAGTTTGTCGATCTCGTAGCCGGATTTCTTGAGCCCGGTCAGCGCCGCCCGCGTCGTATGGGGGAGCCAGTCGAGTGCGGTGGCCAGGTCGGGCACGGTGGCGCCGGTGTCGGATTTCAGGAGCGCGACCAGGCGGGACTTTTTTGTTGGCGGGGCACCAGGCTCCTTCGCCGCGGGCTTGGGCGTCTTCTGATCCGCTATCGTGGGCGGCGCATCGGTCAGGGCCGCCTTGCCGACCTCGGTGAGCGCGATCGCCTTGCCGGTCCTGGTGACAAAGCCCCGGCTGGAGAGGTGTTCGAGATGGGAGCTGAGTGCCGGCCCCGCGGCGGGAAGGCCTGAGAGTTGATCAATCGGGATCGGGCCGTCCTTACCGCTGAGCGCGTCGAGAATAGTGATATGGGCTTTGGTGAGTTTGGACATGATGGGTCTCCGGTGTGGCCCCCGCGCGGGATGTGCAGGGCTGCACCGAGACGAGCCCGGGATCTGCGGGGCAGGTGTGACCGGGCGTGATCCGCATGCATGCTCGGGTCGCGGGCCAAGTCCAGTCTCCAGATACACGCCGGCCCGCCCTGGAGAACAGGACGGGCCGCGGCGATGTAACTATCAGTATTCTGTTTGCCGCCCTGGGGCGTAAGGCCTAGAGGCCCAGATCGTCGTCAGTTTCCCCTTCCTCGTTCGGCTCATAGCCAGGCCAGGACTCCGTGACGATTGCCTTTCCGTCCTTCTCTACCAGGGTCCGCTCGCCTGCCGTCGTGAGACCTTCCTCCCGGCCCATGCCAGGATCCACGAGCAGAATCTTGATGTCGTCTCTGGTTCTGGCTTTCCTGTCACGACGTGCTTCCTCCTCGGCGTGTTGAGCTGCCAGTTGGTGCACTTTCTCGAACGCCTTGGCATCGCCTTTCATGGCCTTTTCCATAAGTCGCCGGGCCATCAATTCATTGCCTGTCATCTTGACGGACTTCCCGTTCATCTGGACGGTCCGCTTTTCATCAAGCAGGTCAGCCATGTGGGCGGCCACGTCCTTGGGCTGCTTTTTCGGCCGACCTCGCGGATTTCCACTCTGTCCCTTCTTGAAGCGCGTGGCCTCCGGCGGCTTGCGATATCCAATATCGTAGTCGGCAGAATCCTTGCTCATTCCAGACCCTCCCACTCAAGACGGATCTCGCTCACAAACGAAAAGCGCTCGCCGGTCTGCTCAAGACGAACTTCCTCACCCGTTGCCGCTTCAAAACGCCGAATGATGAGGTCGCAATAGCGCGGATCCAGTTCGATCAATCTTGCCGGCCGGCCGCATCCCTCAGCGGCCAGAAGCGTTGAGCCGGACCCTCCGAACGGATCAAGCACCAGACCTTCCAGCGGCGTCACATCCTTGATCGCATCAGCCACCATGGCGGTCGGCTTGACGGTCGGGTGCATCGCCAACTCGTCTCGCCGGCCTGCTACCCCTGGATAGTCCCAGACATTGGTCCGGTTGCGGCCAAACCTGCCCAGCTGGACATTATTCGTGTGCCGGCCGCCGCGCTTGGCAAACACCGCGACAAGCTCATGCTTGGACCGATAGAGCGACCCCATGCCGCCCACCTCCTTGTTCCAGACGCAAATGTTCTTCAGCTCACCAATCTCGCCCTCGCCAGCAGCCACCAGCTCGCAGATATGACGCCAGTCCATACAGGCAAACGTGATCCCGCCAGGTCTCAGGGCAGCGCTGATGCGCGCGGCCATGGTCTGTAGAAAGCCCGAGAATTCCGCATCAGACATCTCGCCTGATGCCATGACGAACTCGTCGTGAGTCTTCTTTCCCAACCCGCTGACATGCCCGGCGATAGGCACATTGTAGGGCGGATCGGTAAAGCAGGTGTCCACGACTTCATCGCCCAGCAACGCGGCGTAAGTCGCCCCGTCAAGCGCATCGCCGCACACCAGTCGATGCCGACCCAGAAGCCAGACATCGCCAAGCCTGGTGACCGCCGGCCCGTCGTCTGGCGGTGGCACCTCCTCAGCCTCCTCCGGCGTCTCTTCACCGGCGAGGATCACATCGATCTCGCCGGTCTCGAAACCGATCGTCTCGATCTGGAAATCCAGATCCATCTCGATCAGGCCGCCGATCTCCAGTTTCAGGAGTTCATCGTCCCAGCCGGCCGTCTCCGCCAGACGATTGTCTGCAATGACGTAAGCGCGCTGCTGCGCGTCGCTCATCCCGGACAGCCGCATCACCGGAACCTCGGTCAGGCCAAGAGACTTTGCGGCCTCCAGACGGCCATGTCCGGCAATGATATCAAGTTCGTCACTGACCAGGATCGGGTTAGTCCAGCCAAATGCCTGGATGCTGGCAGCGACCTGCTCGATCTGACGTTTCGAATGAGTGCAAGGATTATTCGAGTAGGGCTTGAGTGCGCGAATCGACACCGTCTCTACGCGCAGGTCTCGGATCGGAGCGGTCATGATGCCCCTCCGAAGACAGGAAGCACGGTACGAATGTCGACGAGATTGACCATCTCAACGATATCTTCGCCGAATGACCTGATCGTCTCGCCGGATGCCCAGTGAACGATTGAATAGACCCACCCTTGGGTGAGCTGTCCTGTTCGCTCGTCCTGGAAGAAAACAAGGTCGCTGCGGAAGTGATGGTAGCCGGCCGGAAGTGGCGGCGGATTGTA
>NZ_CAJQOO010000107.1 GCF_905480005.1 uncultured Maricaulis sp. | reverse complement strand
GTTGTTCCGCGTCCTGCCTTATATCGAAGGAAGGCTCCATGAACGGCAAGGACTTTATTCGCCGCCTGAGAGCCTACGCCAAGGCCAACGGGCTCGATCTCGCAATTTCCCCGGAGCGTGGCAAGGGCGGACACCAATTGGTGCGTCTCGATAATCGGCCGACGACAGTCAAGTCGGGCGAGATCGGCAAGGGCTTGTTGGCCAAGATGTTGCGCGATCTTGCTGTGCCGAAAGAGAAATTCTGAATGGAGTCAGGCATGGACAATGCTGAATTCACGGTTTTCGCCTATCCGGTCCGGCTGCATAAAGATGAAGACGGGCGGAGTTGGGTCGAGTGTCGTGACCTGCCCGAGCTGGCCACGGACGGGGCCGATGAGACCGAGGCCCTGGCAGAGGCCGGTGACGCGCTCGACCTGGTGATTCGGGATCGCTTGCGACGCGGCGGGGCCGTTCCGGACCCGTCACCGCGCCAACCGGGCGAAAACCTCGTCTGTCCCGACCATGTCACGGCCTATCGTGTGGTTCTCGCGCGCTGGGTCGCCGCAACGGGCCGCGGTGCCCAGAGCCAGCTCGCTCGCCGGCTCGGCAAGGGCGAAACCCATGTCCGCCGCCTCTTGGCACCGAATGGCGGGGCGAGCGTGAAGAGCTTTGTCGAAGCGCTGGGCGCGATCGGGTATGCGGCGGCACCGTCGCTGGCGGTGATGCGGCGGGGTTAGATGGTGGCGGAGCGAGGGGTGTTGGTGCCAGTCAGAGAGATGGCATTCGTTTCGCCGGTTCAGTCCGCAAAAGAGAAGCGGAGGGCGCGTTGCTCTCTGAAGAGGAGGGCGGTTTCAAGTTCACGCCGTGCTTCCGCCGATCCGTTAGTCAGCCGGAACTGCGCGCGCGCTAGATCGACTGATTGGATGGCCAGCAACATGCTCGCCTGTGTCGTCACGTTCGGGATGAGGAGATGTTGTGTCTCCCATGCCAAAACCCCATCGGTGCGCGTAGAAGCCTGCACCCTATCAAGTCCCGCTGCGACGTCCGCAGCAACAAGGCTGTTGTACCAGGTCTCGCAATCCGCCAGCGCAGTCTCGGGGGTCGAGGCCTGGCACTGAAAAGCGATGAAGGCCTCACCTGACGACACGTCGAAGAAGACCGCTGACACGGGCCCGAAAGCAGACTCGCGATCATCGATCACGACCCGTTCTGCGGATCCATCGCCGTCGATGTCGAACACGGCCCAATCGACAATATTGGCGTCAATACCGGGCGTCGACCGGCTGTCCTCACTCGGCATGGCCTCGCTATACGAACCGTCGTCGGCCACTTGGATCAGCAAGCAAGGCGCTTCGCAAACATCAACGCTCGTAGCGGCCGACGCGAGCAGGGCAGAGCTGAAGATCGCAGCCAGGAACAATCAAGCACTCCCCAGCAGGCTCTCAAACAGCGCCAGACCATCCGTGCCGCCATGGCCGGTGTCCACGGCGCGTTCCGGGTGGGGCATCATGCCCATCACATTGCCCTGCTCATTGGTGATGCCGGCGATGTCGCGGGCCGAGCCATTGGGGTTCTTGCCATAGCGGAACACGACTTGGCCTTCGCCCTCGATGCGGTCGAGCGTGGCGTCATCGGCGAAATAATTGCCGTCATGATGGGCAATCGGCACCAGAAGCTGGGCCCCGGCCTCATAGCGTGAGGTGAATTGCGTATTGGCGTTCTCGACGGTGAGCGGGGCTTTCTCGCAGACGAATTTCAGCCCGGCATTGCGCATCAGCGCGCCTGGCAGAAGGCCGCTCTCGGTGAGGATCTGGAAGCCGTTGCACACGCCCAGAACCGGCGCGCCGGTCGCGGCATGGGCGACGATGGCCGGCATGATCGCCGAGCGCGAGGCCATCGAGCCGCAGCGCAGATAGTCGCCATAGGAAAACCCGCCGGGCACCATGACAAATTCCGTGCCCTCGGGCAGGTCGCTGTCCTGGTGCCAGACCATGGCCGGCTTGTGGCCCGTGACATTCTCGATCGCGTCGTGAGCATCACGATCACAATTCGAGCCCGGGAAGACGATGACGGCGGATTTCATACTGAGTTGTGTCCCTGTGTCGGTTGGCGCTTGATGCCCTAATCCCACCAAAAAAACCACCAGTCGCTCTGCATGAGGCTGGCGGCGAGCGCCTCGATGGATTGCGTGCCTTGCAGGACAATGTCCGGACAGTAGGCGAACTGTTCATGTGCAAGTTTTAAGGCCTCCTCTCGCGATGCGGGGCGCCTTTCGACTTTGAGTTCTATCGTGTCTCGCGTGACCGAGACCAGTTTGGCTCCATAGGCATCTCGCCAAGCGCGGAGATGTGCTACGTGGACTTCAGGTGCAGGGCAGTCATTCCATGCCCCCCATCTCAGCAGGGCCGGGACTTCTGTCTCGTCATCAGTCGGAAAAACACCGATATGCGTCAATGGGTGCGGTTCGTTGGTCAGCGGACTCGTGACAGACAATGGCCCCACAATGGCTTCGACCTCGACAGGCCAGTCACCACTGACCTCATTCATAACCTCGACCAGCTCGTCAGCGTCGAACGCAATCGGAGCCTTCCGAAATGCCGCGAGGTCGACTTTGGCAGAAGCGGCCAAAATTTCGGTTGCAGAGCGGGGGCCATCAATGCCCTGTGGTGGCGGACAGAAGATACTCGCAACACTAAGGAAGTTGTCCCGATCACCAAGATGAGCGGCGCATTGTCCGGGTATCATGGTTAGACGTGCACGCTCCGCCTCTGACTTGTCGCCAGCGACTTTGACGGCTTCGTAGGGGAATGCGGTCTCGATCTCAGCGGCGAGTTCTGCTTCGCCCTTGGTCGAAGTCCGGCGAGCGACATCGCCTCCCAAGTCGAAATCCGCTGTGCCCGAATCCGACCTGCGTGGCAGGGATCGGCCCGCAAACAGCCAGAGCAAAAGGTCACGCAGGCCCAAGCCGGCCTCTCCTACGCCAGTTCGATCGAGTAGCTCTCGATCACCGGGTTGGAGAGGAGTTTGGCGCACATCTCGTCGACTCGGCTGCGGGCGGCTTCGACGTCATCGCCGGTCAGGTCCAGCTCGATCAGCTTGCCCTGGCGGACCGCTTCGACCTCGTCATAACCCATATTGTGCAGGGCGCCGGCAACGGCCGCTCCCTGGGGGTCCAGAACGCCGGGTTTCAGATAGACGTGGATTTTCGCTTTCACGGGCTCGACTCGCTTGTGCTGGTCACGACATTTCGCCCCTGCATAAAGCGGAGTCGGCGTCGGCGCAATTCATCGCGCGTGCGGATTCAGCAGGGCAGGGATGCAGACCCGCTTTCTGCACCCGCGAAGCGGCGGGTCGAAGGGGCCGGGCGCGCTCGGATTGCCGCATTGTTGTCTTGTCCGCCGGCTGAGGCGGAGTCTCGGCAAGGCATCAATGGATGGTTTTGCGCCGGCGCGCATTTTACCAGATTTACCCTCACCATTTTTCCCGGCCGGAGCCCCGCAGAAGCGGGGTGGAGAGCCGGGACCTACCCGACCATCCGGCAAATGATGCGTTTCCCGTTGGTCCCGGATGGCGCTGCGCGCCTCCGGGAAAAATGGATGGGTTTGCGCGGTCGGATCGGGTGAGACGCGCCGCTGACGGCAATCTACTTGGTTGCGTCGCCCTTGCCGACATCGCCATTGGCGGCACCCTGGCCGCTTTCCTTCATGATGCCGAGACGGCGGGCGACTTCTGCGTAGGCTTCGGTGACATTGCCCATGTCGCGGCGGAAGCGGTCCTTGTCCATCTTCTCATTGGTCTCGAGATCCCAGAGGCGGCAGCTGTCGGGGCTGATCTCGTCCGCCAGCACCGTGCGCACCATGTCGCCTTCATAGTGGCGACCGAATTCCAGCTTGAAATCGATCAGGCGGATGCCGGCGCCGGTGAAAAGACCGCTCAGGAAGTCGTTGACCCGCAGGGTCATCGCCATCATGTCGTCGATCTCCTGATGGGTCGCCCAGTTGAAGGCCGTGATGTGCTCTTCGGAAATCATCGGATCGCCGAGTTCGTCTTTCTTGTAATAGAATTCGACGATGGAGCGCGGCAATTGCTCGCCTTCCGGCACGCCCAGACGGGTGCTGATCGAACCGGCGGCGACATTGCGGCAGACCACTTCCAGCGGAATGATCTCGACCTGGCGCACGAGCTGCTCACGCATGTTCAGGCGTTTGAGGAAATGGGTGGGAATGCCGATCCGGCCGAGGCCGACCATGATGTGCTCGGATATCCGGTTATTGAGCACACCCTTGCCTTCAAGCGTCGCCTTCTTCTCATTATTGAAAGCGGTCGCATCGTCCTTGAAATACTGAACGATCGTACCCGGCTCGGGACCCTCATAGAGAATCTTGGCCTTGCCTTCATAAATCATCTTGCGGCGGGACATGGGCAGCGCTCCAGCGGCGGACCCGGCAGCCCTTGCAGGTGCCAGGCCATGGAAAAGCACGACGCGGTCCGAATCGAAGTCCGGACCGCGTATCGAGGGCTGAAATTATCCTTGCGGGCCGCATCGCGCAATCTCTTGTCGCGGTGCGGCATCCTGCCTGTGTGAGCTTCAGCGTGGAGATTGATTTGGCGCGGCGGCCAAGCTACTCAAC
>NZ_CAJQOO010000106.1 GCF_905480005.1 uncultured Maricaulis sp. | reverse complement strand
AAATCTGTTGCTGAGCAAGTAGGTATGCTGAACGCTCTCCACCGAACGCTTGATGACCGCTTGTGGCCCGGACAATCCCGCTTTCCAGTGTGCTCTGCGGGTATCACCCTGGCCGTTTGCGTTCCCGTTCGCATAAGCGGGAAAATGTCACACAATATGCACAACTGTGCCATCGCCCTTCGGTTGATGGGTAAGCCTTTGTTTTAAGGGCGCAATTGTCAACGCGCTTGGTTTTTTGAGCGTCATTTTAGGGCGGTACCGTCGGTACCGGCGTTGAAAATCTCGAAGCTGTATCAATGGATTGCTTGCCCGGTACCATCGGTACCGCGCAAAGACTATGGGTACCGCCGGTACCAAGGGGTGGTACCGTTGGTACCAGCGAAACTGAGCGTAAGACCAGGGCATGAGGTCTTCAAGGTGGGTGATCTTGGTTTCGGCGATGTTGGCGAGGACATCTGTGAGCCAGGCCTGCGGATCGACATCGTTGAGCTTGGCGGTCTCGATGAGGGTGTAGGCGATCGCCGCGGACTTACCGCCGCTGGGTGAGCCGACGAAGAGATAGTTCTTTCGTCCGACCGCCAGGGGTCGGATGGCGCGCTCCGCGGTATTGTTATCGGGCATGCTGGCTTTGGCGCTTCGATTTTGCCCCTGCTTTCCAGATGTCATGGTAAGTTGGCTCAGCGGGATCGGGGCGTCGGAGTGCGAAGAAGCGGGCAGGCCGACTAGACAATGAGCTGCGAGCTCGTGTTGTTATCTGGCCGCCCCTGCGACCAGCCCGTCTGCGCCGCGAGCGCGTATCCGTAGATGTCGTACGAGCCCGTGCACTCCTTTTGACAACAAAGAGGAGGTTCTATGCGATCAATTGGAATGGATGTGCATCGAAGTTTTGCGCAAGTGGCGATTTGGGATGCTGGTGAGATAGCAGACAGTTTCCGGATCGACATGGAGCACGATGCAGTCGTGGCTTTTGGGCGAAGCCTTAAGTCAGATGACGACGTAATTCTTGAGGCGACTGGTAATACCTCAGCTATCGTCAGGTTGTTAACGCCTTTCGTCAATCGTGTGGTCATCGCCAACCCACTACAGGTTAAGGCAATCGCCCATGCGCGTGTGAAGACCGACAAAGTGGACGCTAAGATTCTAGCACAGCTTCATGCGGCTGGTTTCTTGCCTGAGGTCTGGGCCGCAGATGATGATACGTTACATCTTCGCCGTCTCGTGTCAGAACGTGATGCGACTGTCCGTTCAATCCGACGTGTGAAGAGCCGGGTTCAGGCAATTTTACATGCCAATCTTGTTCCCAAATATGCGGGGCATCTTTTCGGTAAAGGCGGTCGCAAATGGCTGGACAAAGTTCCACTACCCAAGTCAGAGCGCGATCTATTAGGTCGTCACTTGGACGAGCTAGATTGGTTGGTACACAAACTCGAGAAGCTAGAGAAGGATCTGATCAGGATATCGCTTGATGATCCACAGGCCCGCAAGCTCATGAGCGTAGCAGGTATCAGTTCGGTGATCGCGACAGCCGTCATTGCTTCCATTGGAGATATTAGTCGTTTTCAAACACCGCAGAAACTCGCCAGCTACTTCGGCCTGACACCGCGTATTCGTCAATCTGGTGAACGCGGCGCAATCCATGGGCGGATCTCAAAACAGGGAAACGCGACGGCGCGCACTATGTTGATCGAGGCTGCCTGGAGCGCAGCTTCGGTTCCCGGTCCCTTGCGAGCCTTCTTCTTACGGATCAAGAACCGTAAGGGAGCTAACGTCGCGGCGGTTGCGACAGCGCGTAAGATTGCGAATTTGATCTGGCACCTTCTGAACAAGGATGCGCCCTATCAGTGGGCGCGTCCGGCTTTTGTTGCGATGAAGATGAGAAAGCTGGAGCTAAGAGCTGGTGCGCCCAAGGCGCATGGAAAAGCAGGACCTGGCCGGGATTACTGGATTAAGGAGCTCAGACACAGAGAGATGGAGCTGGTGGCGAATGCAGAGGCCTCTTATGCAAAGATGGTTGAAGCATGGCGGGAGAAACCGCCAAAACCGCAAAAAAACTGAACAAAGGGCTGTTCAGCAACATCCGTATCGAGCTCGGTGACACCGTGCGTCAGCCAGGTCTCCAGCTTTTTCATGCGCGTGAGACCATAGCGGATTGCTGCGGCAAGAGGCGTCTTGCCGGATATCCGGGTGAGCTGGGTCTGCAGCCAGGCGTCGAGGTCCTCGAACACGGGCCTTGATCGGGCCTGGCGCACCGCGGCGCGTTCGTCCGGCGGTTTGCCGCGGATCGCCTTTTCGATCGCATAAAGCCGGGCAATGCGTTCAACCGCCTCCTGGGCGATGGCCGAGCCGGACACCGTTTGCACATCCACGAACTTACGCCGGATATGGGCCATGCAGGCCACCTCGGTGATCTGGCCGGTGTCGTAGAGCCGGTTGAACCCGGCATAGCCATCGGCATGCATGAACCCGCGATAGCCGGCCAGATGATCGGCAGGATGTTCGCCCTTGCGATCCATCGAGAAGCGATAATGTGCAGCGGGCGGGGCACTGCCCGACCAGCCGTGCTCATCACGGACATACGCCCACATGCGGGCGGTGGCCGTTCGCCCCTTGCCCGGAGCGAGCATCTTCATGGGGGTATCATCGGCGAAGATGGCCTGCCCCTGTCTGACATGGCGTCCGATGGCTTCGGCCAGCGGTTCCAGCAGCCGCGCGGACTGCCCCACCCATCCGGCCAGGGTGGAGCGTTCCAGCTCGATGCCTTCGCGGGCATAGATCTGGCTCTGGCGGTAAAGCGGCAGGTGATCGCCATACTTGGAGATGAGGACATGCGCCAGAAGCCCCGGTCCGGGACGGCCCTTCTCGATGGGGCGTGAAGGCAGCGGGGCCTGGTGCATGCGTTCACAGCACGTGCACGCCATACGCGGGCGCTTGATGCGGTTCACAACAAAGCGCCCCGGTACGTATTCCAGTTCTTCGGTTATATCCTCGCCCAGCACCTTGAGCCCGCCGCCGCAGGATAGACAGGCCTCGCCGGGCGAGAGGATCTCGTCATGACGCGGCAGGTGATCAGGCAAGGACTTGCGGCTGGGCTTGGCCGGTTCGTGCGACTGCGCCGACCCCGTCTCGACTTCGGTCCCAACCGTTGGTGCCTCAGCGGCCTCGGCGATCTCCTCGTCCTCCAGCCGCATCTCGAGCTGATCGAGACGTTCCGAGCGGGAGCCGAACTGGTTACGCCGAAGTCCGGCCAGCTGATGCTTGAGCTTCTCGATGAGAAGGTCGCGATTATAGAGCTCGCGCTCGAGCATACCGACCGCGCCCTTGAGGGCGTCGATGTCATCGGGAAGGTCTGAGCTGCTGCCGGTTTTGAGGACACCGAGTTAGGGTGTTTTTGGAACCGGAGAAGACGAATGACACGAAGACAGTTCAGCCGCGAGTTCAAGCGGGAGGCGTGTTGAGGGGGGGGGCAAAATTTTGGTCTGCATAAGAAGCAAAATATATCTTGGGTTGTCCATATCTGGTGTAGCCATCATTTGTATAGACGGGAGGCGACATTTTCTGTCGCGGCCAATTTTGGCCCTATTCGCGGACGGGCTTTTTCTTCCCTAACGCATGCCGCTCCCTTATGTGCGAATCCACATAACGGTCGGTTGTGGCCATCGAAGCGTGGCCGGCATCATCGCGAACATGCTCGCGCGGCCGGATGCGCACAATCCGCCTTCGGCGGTTACGCTCAGTGACGCAGCGAAGCGCAAGACGCTTCACAGCATCACTGATCGTCGGTAAAAGTTACACTGAAACGATTTTGGGCGAACTGGGAGCAAGAATGATTGCAAAGCGATTCAGAGGCTTTGCATAATCAATTGTTGTTATTGCTTTTTTATGAGTTTTTTCTTTGTTGATTGCCCAGAACCGTTTTAGCCTGAACCGTCTCCTGATGGCGGGCCTGCTGGCGACCGGACTGGTCGCCGGCGGCGCGTCTGCCCAGGACGTGGCCGTGGATTCCAATCAGCGCTCCCCCGAACTGGTGGTGGTACCGCTTGGGGAGGATGAGGGCGAGGCGCATTTCGTCGTCGGCCAGATGGCCTGGGGCGATGTGTTGGGCCTGCTCAACCAGCTGCAGGACCAGCCGCCCGAGCGCACGATCGAGGTGGCGCAGACGCTCTGGACGTCACGCGACGAAAATCCGCCCTTCTTCCTGTTCGAGCTGGCGAGGTTGACCGCTGAATCGGACCCGGCATTCGCTGTGCAGGCCTATTTCCTGGGCCGGTCGCGGACCATGTATGATGCGGCGCGCTGCCTCGACTCGACCGCGCTGGACGTCATCAATGAGGCGTCCGCCTATGCCGGCGAGGAAGTTGTCCAGGTCATCGCCTCCCGTCCGGAACTCACCATTGCGGCCATCGAGCAGGTGATCGACAGCGGCAGCGCCTTTTCCAGCGTGGCCTCGCCCTGGTGGGCCTGTTCCTTCGGAACCAATGCCTATTTTGCGGCGGTCAATGAGCAGACCCTGTCCGGAGACGAGTGGCTGATGGTGCAAAGCCGCTGGCCGTCCGTTCAGCAGCGGATCTCCGCCAATCTGCAAAACAATCTGACCATGATGCAGGACGCCGTCGCCGCCGCCACGGCGAGCGAATAGATCGGGACAAGGCGGGCACCGGGCTTGTGCCCGGGCTTGGCCTTCCCTTGATGGATGCGCAGTCTAGACTGGCCGCGCGTTCGCATTTGAGGGGAGTGAAATGCGGGTTCTGATCACCGGTGCATCGGGCTTTATCGGCTCCCATCTCGCGGCCTCCGCCCGGGCCGCCGGCCATGAGGTTTGCGCGGCGGCTCGCAATCCGGCGGCAGCGGCACGACGTCTCGCCGGGCCCGACTGGATTGGCTGCGACTTTCGTCATGACACGGTAGAGGACTGGCTGCCGCGCCTTGTTGGTGTGGACGCCGTCATCAATTGCGTCGGCGTGCTTCAGGACGGGCTGGGGGATGACAGTCGCAAGGCGCATGTCGATGGAGCCGCGGCCTTGTTCGAGGCCTGCGAGCGAGCCGGTGTCCGCCGCGTCCTGCACATCTCCGCCGTCGGGGTCTCGCAGGCCGCAGACTCCGACTATGCCCGGGACAAGCTGGCCGGGGAGGCGGCGCTGAAAGCGCGCGACCTCGACTGGCTGATCCTGCGCCCCTCTCTTGTCATCGCCCGCAATGTCTATGGCGGCACGGCGCTGATGCGGAGCCTGTGCGGCATTCCCGTCGTGACGCCGCTGGTCGGCGGGGGGCAGGTCTTCCGTCCTATCGGCATGGATGATCTGTGCGCCGCCATCATCGACCTGCTTCGGCCCGACGCACCGAGCCGGCAGAGTTTCGACCTGGCAGGCCCCGAGCGGGTCAGCCTGGCCGAGACCGTGCGGGGCTATCGCCGCTGGCTGGGTTTCGGCGAGACACGCATCCTCACCATCCCGCGCTGGCTGGCCCGTCCGGCCTTCTGGATGGGGGATGTCATGGGCTGGCTGGGTGTGCGCACCTCGATGCGGACCAATGCACTCAAACAGCTCGATTTCGATGTCGAGGGGGATCCGGCCGACTGGCTGGCCGCGACGGGCGCGCAACCGCGCGGCTTTCATGACTGGCTCGCGGCCAATCCGGCCGGGCTGCAGGATCGCTGGCATGCCCGGCTTGGCCTCGCCCGGCCGCTGGCGCGCTGGATGCTGGGTCTCTACTGGCTGATGACCGGTGTGCTGGCTCTGACGATCGCCAAGGATCATGCCTATTCGGTGCTGACCGCGGGCGGGTTTTCCGAGGCCGCGCAGCCGCCTGTCCTGTGGTTCGGCTCGCTCTTCGATATCGCCCTCGGCACGGCCATGCTCGCCAAATGGCGGGTGCGCTGGGTCGCGACGATCATGATCCTGGGGACATTCGGCTATATCGCCGCGCTGAGCCTGACCCTGCCTCATCTCTGGGCCGACGCGCTCGGCCCGGTCCTGAAAGTCTTCCCGATGATGGCGCTGGCACTGATGATCGCGGCCACAGAGGATGAGCGCTGATGGAGCTCTATCCGGTTCTGCGGCTCGTCCATATCCTGGGCGCGGCAGTCCTGTTCGGCTCCGGCGCGGCGATTGCCTTTTTCATGCTGATGGCCTGGCGCAGTGGCGAGCGCGCGGGCTTTGCGCTGGTTGCGCGCCATGTCGTGCTGGCCGACTGGGTTTTCACGGCGAGCGCGGTGATCCTGCAGCCGCTTTCCGGGCTGGCGCTGGCGCACCTAGCCGGATGGCCGCTGAGCTCGCCCTGGCTGCTGGCGAGTATCGGACTCTATCTCTTCATCGGTGCCTGCTGGCTGCCGGTGGTGTGGATCCAGATGCGGGTCAAGCGCCGCCTCGCCGAGACTGACGGGCCTGACGTTCCGGACGATGTCCATCGCTTGATGCGGATCTGGTTCGTGCTCGGCTGGCCCGCCTTTGCGGCGCTTCTGGCCATTCTCTGGCTGATGATCACCAAGCCGGTCTAGGAAGCCGGGCGCAAGCGCTCGACAAGATTGCTGGTGTTCCTGCCACTGGCTCTGACCGCGCCTCCGATAGCGTAAATGTCGCCACCCAGGCTGACACCGCCCAGGCCGTGGCGCGGGGT
>NZ_CAJQOO010000105.1 GCF_905480005.1 uncultured Maricaulis sp. | reverse complement strand
GACATCTATTCCGAGCAGGTCACGACCCAGGACTCCTATGAGCGCTACGATGTCGCGCCGCCGCGCCTGCGCGAGGAGTATCGCGAATACATCTCGCGTGAAGCCGGCATGCGCTACATCGTGCATGAGCCGGTCTATGAGAGCGTGACCGAGACGGTTCAGATCCGTCCGGCCTATGTTGAATATGAAGTCGTGCCGGCTGTGCACGACTCGGTGACCGAGACCATCCTCGTGCGCGAACCGCGCATGGTGTGGCGTCGCGGCTATGTTCCGGGCGCGTCGATGACACGGTTCGACAGCGAGACGGGTGAAGTCTGGTGCCTGGTGGAAGAAGCCGGCGAATATCAGACCGTGACCCGCAACATCGTGGTCCAGCCGGCCAATATCCGCGAGGTCAGTCATCCGGCGGAATACGCCCAGATCACGCGCGATGTCTTGGTCCAGGAAGCGCGCATCGAGGAAATCCCGATCGCCGAGGAACGCGACAGCTATCGCATCCAGGTCGTCGATCAGCATGCCACGGTCGACAGCCACGTCATCCCGGTCGAAACCCAGACCGTGACTCGCTACTCGCTGCGCTCGGAAGAGCGTTGGGAATGGCGCCTCGTGGATTGTGAAGAGATCAATCTGCCAGGCTACAACCCGCCGACCAGCACGGAAATCCCGCCGGTCGCCTCGCGCCAGACGGCGCCGTCGAGCCAGGGTAATACCTATCTCTACGGGACCGACATGCCGGCCGACAATAATGCCTATTCCGAGGAAGTGCCGGTCGCCCAGGCGTCCTACAGCCACTCATCCTCGAGCAGCTCGCGTCACAGCGCGCGCCGCAATCGCTAACAGGCTGACTGGACAGCGGGCTCAGCCCCGCCACAATGAAACGGCGCGGAGCAATCCGCGCCGTTTTTGTATGCACCGCGCAGGGAGAGAGCGTGCCGGATTTCATGATTGGCTATGGCAGCCTGCTCAGCGGCTATAGTCGCCGCACCTATTCCGGAATCGAGGCCGAGGTTCGTCCGGTTGTCGCCACGGGCTGGCGCCGCGGCTGGACGGTTCGCTATGGCGATGAAGCAGCGACCTATGCCGGTGTGCGCCATGCGCCCGGCCACCATCTCCACGCCGCCCTCGTCCCGACCGAGATCACGCCGGAGCTGCGCCACCGCGAACGCGGCTATGTCTTCACGCAGGTAGACCCGGGCAGTGTCCATCCCGATGACGGGAGCCGGGCGCCGCTGCCTGCGGGGCGCTACTGGATTGTCGTCAATCGCGAACAGGTCCGCGCCGATCACGATCATCCGATCCCGCAGACCTATGTCGATACCTGTCTGTCCGGCTGCCTCGAGACCGGCGGCGAGGCGCGCGCCAGGGCTTTTATCCAGGCAACGGAGTTATGGGATGCCCCGTGGATCAATGATCGCGACAGCCAGGCTCCGCTCTATCCGCGCCGCACACCGCTTTCGACCGAGGACCGGACCCGTGTGGACACTCTGCTCGACACGTGCGGCGTGCTGAAATTCCGTCGCCCGGCCTGACCCTGTTCAGGCGTCCAGAAGCTGAACGTCCCAGGGGTCGGACTGCGCGCCGCGAAATACCCGCACCATCTCGCGCGCCGTCCGGAAGGGCGCGTCGAACCGATCATCCGGATCGATCTCCGCCGCGTCGCCCCGCACCGGCATGGCGCCAGCCGGCGTCTCAAGCAGACTGCCCGGCCAGACCGGATCGGCATCGACCGGATCGCCGGCCCATTGCCACGCACCCGTGCCCGCATCGCGGTCATAGAAACCCGCGAAAAACTCGGCATTCTCCGCGAGGAAACAGACGGCATCGATCAGATAGCTGATCTCGGCTTCCGACATCACCCAGTGAAGACTGACCCGGCACCACCCCGGCCGCGCACCGACATCACCGGCCAGAACACGTGAGCGGATGTCCCGGGTCGTGCCGTCATCAATCCCCAGCAGATGGTGCCCATAGGGCCCTGCGCAGGAACAGCCAGCCCGCGACTGAATGCCGAAAAGGTCGTTGAGCAGCATCGTCACCAGTCGCGGCTCGATGGTGTCACCCGCCTCATTCCGAAGATTGAAGGCAACAATTCCAAGCCGGTCAGCCGGGCGTTGCGGGCCGAGCACGTCAATACGCGGGTGGTGGCACCAACGCGCGAAGGCCATTTCGAGGGCGGCGTGCTCGCGCTCGGAAATCACCTCGCTACCCATCTCGGCCTGGATCTGCAGCGCCAGGGCGGCGCGCACCAATTGCGGCAGACCCGGCGTACCGGCCCGCTCGCGCGCTTCAATGCCCTCGAGGAAATCATGGCCGTCCTGCCAGACATAGCGCACCGTCCCGCCGGCACTCTGGGTCGGCGCGAGATCGCGGCGATAAAGGCGCTCATTGAAAACGAGAACACCACACGCGCCCGGTCCGCCGAGAAATTTGTGCGGTGAGAAATAGACCGCATCAATCGACGAATCCGGATCCAGCTCGGGATGCATGTCGATAGGCTGATAGGGAGCACTGGCCGCGCAGTCGAGGCAGAGGATGGCGTCATGGGCGTGCAGACACTGCGCGAGGCTCGCGATATCCGTCCGCACACCGGTAACATTCGACGCTGCGGAGAAGGCCCCGATCTTGCGCCAGCCATCGAAACGCGGGTCCGTCAGCGCGGTTTCAAGCGCCGCCATGTCGATGCCGCCGGCCGGGTTGAGCCCGATGGACACCACCTCGGCCAGGCTGTCGCGCCAGCTCAGCTCATTGGAGTGATGTTCATACGGGCCCACAAACACGACGGTCTTCACGGCCGGTCCGGCCTCGACGCCGAGGGCGTCACGACTGGCCGGCGCCACAGCCAGGCCCAGGATTTCCTGCAATTTGTGGATGGCACCTGTCGCTCCGGCGGCGCAGGGCAAAAGGCAATCATCAGATGCGGCATTGACCGCCTTGCGGATCATCGCCTCGGCCTCGCGCATCCAGCGATTGCTGGCCCGCCCGGTGGCGCTGTCCTCGCTGTGCGGATTGGCATAGTCGGACATCAAGCGATCGATCTGGCGCTCGACCTGGCTGAGCGCGCGGCCGGACGCGGTGTAATCAGCATAGAGGAAGGGTTTGCGACCAAAGGGCGTCGTCAACATCCGGCCAGCCCCGACCAGCCCGTCACGGATGGCGGCAAGACGAGCGGACGGGTTGGACGGTTTGGGCATTCAGGCCTCCAGAAGCGAATGCGCTATAAAAGCATCGCTCAGCGAGGTATTTTCACCAATCTCAGACCGTGATACAGCTTTGAAGTAGCTATTTTCACCAATCAGGGTCAAAAACATGGTGTTTGACGATCATGACCGTCGCCTCCTCCGTGCCGTCCAGAAGGATTCCGATCGCACGGTGCAGGAAATGGCCGACCTGATCGGTCTGAGCCCGACCCCGACAGCGCGGCGCCTGAAACGCCTCGCGGAAGCCGGGGTGATCCGCAAACATGTTGCCCTGCTGGATCCGGAAGCCCTGGACTTGCAGGCGACCCTCTTCGTCACAGTCCGCACCAGCCAACATGACGCAGCCTGGCTGAAGCGGTTTGCCGAAGGCGTGGCGCGGATGCCCGAAGTGGTCGAATTCTACCGGTTGAGCGGTGATATCGATTACCTGATCAAGCTCTGCCTGCCTGATGTGCGCGCCTATGACGAGGCCTACAAGAAGCTGATCGCGATTGCCCCCCTTTCCGATGTCAGTGCCAGCTTCGCCATGGAAGCGATCAAGAACACCACCGAATTGCCGGTTTGAAGTGAATTTCAACGCTTCGCCCTTGCATCCTGAGGCCTGCACCGCATAGCTGGGACGCGCGCACCGACCGACACCGCCGAGCAGACGAGCCATCATGTCCATGCCAATGCCCACCCCGTCCGGAACCGACAGCTACCGCAATGTCGCGGCAATCGTCATCGCGCTGGCGATCCTGCAGACCGCCACCGGAGCGCTGTCGGTTGTCGGACCGCTGACCCTGGTTTCCCAGGGTGCCGGGCCGCTCAAGATCGGCGCGATTGTTTCCTCCTATGCGCTGGGCTTCCTGCTCGGAGCGCGGCTGGCGCCCCGCGAGATCATGCAAGTCGGTCATATCCGCTCGATCGCCGGCTTTGCCGCCGCAGCCTCACTCGGAGCCGCGGCGCTCTATGTCAGCGGCGCCATGGCCTGGTGGATGCTTGTCCAGTTCATCATCGGGGTTTCGGTCGCCGGCTTTCTGGCCTCGGGCGAGAGCTGGATTGCCGATGCCGCACCCGGTCAGCACCGCGGTGCCATTCTGGGTTTCTACCTGGTCACCTCGAAACTCGGCTTCATGATAGGCCCCTTCCTGGTCGCTGGCGCACCGTCGGGCACGGCGACCGGCTTCCTCATCATCGCCGCCCTGCTGACGGCGAGTCTGATCCCGGTTTGCGCCACACGGCGCGCCGAGCCGGCCGCGCCGACCACCACGCCCTTCAGCCCGCTGAGAATCTGGCATTTCGCACCATCCGCGATCATCGCGGCTGCCATTTCCGGCATGGTGTCGGGCGCGGTACTTCAGCTCTATGCCGTTTATGTGCAGGGTTTTGCCGCCGAGAGCGTGCCCCGGACCGCCGCCCTCTTCAACGCCGCGATGATTGGCGGATCCGTGATCGCCACCTGGCCCGCCGGCATCCTGTCCGACCGGATTGATCGCCGCCTGGTAATCGCAGGCCTCGCCCTCGCGGCGGGGGCCGCTGCACTGGTTCTCGCGCTCTTCGGCGGTCTCATGCCGCGCCTGGGAATATTTGTCACCGCCACGCTCTGGGGCGCCGGCGCGCTCTCCTATTATGGTGTCGCCGTCGCCCATGCGGCGGACCGCGCACCGGAAGGCCAGGCGACCGGCACAATGTCGGGGATACTCATGGTCTGGGCGCTCGGCTCCATGATCGGCCCGCTCATTGCGTCGACCGTGATGAGTGTGACGGGGCCATCCGGCCTCTTCTACTTTGCGGCCATCACCCTGTTCGCCCTGACCGGATCAATGCTCATCCGCCGGACCGGGACGGCCCCGGTCCGCGAGGAAGACAAGAGTGACTTCGAGCCAACGGCCACAACCTCGGTCTCGGTGATCGAACTCACCGATCATGCCGAGGAAGATGCGGGCTGGTCAGACAGCCAGGACGCCGAATTCGAGGACGCAGACTGGCGAGATTGAGCCGGCCTCACCCCGCGCACCGCCAAGCACACACCACATGCACAGCCACGATATCAGCAGTATTAGCGCTTTTATCGAATCTGCACTTTCAGTAATTGAAGCTGAGCGCATGTGATGCCCAGTAAACGCCAGCAAATAAAATTGCTTTGCTGCTAAATATTTTCTGATCTTGGCGCGTATTTATACAGACAATATATTTTTATGACAGCGCCGCCACTTGATTCCGGCGCTGCGATCACTATTCCTCTAACATCAAACTTTTTGGCGCCGGATGAACTGCGCCCGCAACAATGGAGACATTCCGCTTGATGAAACATGGTCACCGTCCCAGCCGCGTCGCGGCTTTTGTCGCCGAGTCCGTCAATGTGCTGCAATTGCAGACCGCGACGGACGCCCTCGCCCGCCACAATCGCCGGGCCGTCCTCGTGTCCGGACAACAATCCCTGCTGCGCGGCAAGAATGGCACTGCGGAGATCAATTTCGCCGTCGCGGAAACCGTCACTGACCTGGATGAGAGCGGGTATGACGCCCTCGTCCTGCTCGAGGACGCGGCAACGCAGCCGGAGCATGCGACCGCCCTGTCCAAGCGCTTCGCAGACAAGGGCAAGCCGGTTATTGCCCTTCGTGGCAGCGCCGGCATCGTTGCGGCCATCGCCGGAGCTGGCAGCCAGTCCGACGCCACGTCGGCAGCCCTGATCGACGGCCATCTCTATGCCAATGACGATGATGACAGCGACTGGAAGATCATCGATGCCGTCGCCGGCCGCATGGCCCGCGAAGCCATGCCGGCCTGACCAGTCACAGCGCGCTTGAAATGACAGAGGCCGGATGCATGCATCCGGCCTCTTTTTTGTCAGATGTTACCGGGCCCGGCCCAGTCAGCGGCGATAGGTGAGCACCACCCATTGCTTGGTCCGGTCAGCCGGGGAGAGCGGGTTTCCCGTCCCCTGGAAGTCGGCAAACTGGAAGGACAGCCCGACATTGCGTGGCAGGTCGAGATTGACCCAGGCGTCCCATTCGCGGCCCAGACCATCGCCCGTACGCTGGGCCGTGAAATGGCGATGCACCGCACCCACTTCCCAACCCGTCACGAAAGCATGGCCGGTTTCGGCGCCATAGGTGCCGCCGAACCGCAAGTCTTCCAGACCATCGGCCGTTGACTGCGCGCCGCCACCGCTGAATGCATCAGCCCAGCCATGATTGCCATGACCCGAGCCAAGCGGCGTGGCAATCGTGTTCACGCCATCGCCCTCCAGCAGGTCATAGCCGATCATCAGGCTGGCACCGGACTGGCTGACCCGCGCTTCGAAACTGGCGAAGTCGAGCGCGAAGTCGGCGGTCGAAGACCCGTAATCCGTTTGCCGCGCCAACATCGCGGAATAGCTCAAACGCGCCTCGCCGAGCGGCAAGGCGCCGGTGAGACGTCCACCCAGAGTCATGTTCGAACGGTCCTGGGGCGCTGACGGATCTGTCAGGTCGATAAAATAGGCGAAGCCTTCCAGGGAGGCCGCATCGCTCACCCGATAGCCGAGATTGAGAAGATGGCTATCGCTTTGCCAGTCGAAATCATCGCCGGGCCCGCGCAGGACACGGTCATGATACACGTAGCTGGCGGACCAGGCCGCATCCGCGACATCAATGCGAAGCGCGTCGTGGGAATTCCGGTCCTGACGCCAGGCCGGCGAGCCAATGAAACGATTGCCATTGAAGGACAGGAGCTGTCGCCCGACCGTGACCCGTACCTGCTCGCTGGCGGCCCAGCTCAGCTGAAGGCGGTTGAGCTCGGTGATGTCGTCATCCTTGATGGTCGCATAGGCGGTGCGTCCATTCAGCCCGGAATTATAGTCATCCGACCCCAGCACGACGACATTCTCGCCTTCGATCAGAAAGGTGAACCCGCGCCAGGGCGCAGATTGCCAGCCGAGGCGTGTCCGGACCGTCGTCGCCGTCGCATCCAGCTTGCCGGTCTGCTCGACCATTTCATGGCGCGCCCGGACATCCAGGATCAAGGAGCCGGTTGCATCGTCAGCCAGCGCTGCCGGCGAGACAAGGAGTCCGGTCACAATCAGTCCCGTTCTCAGGAAATTGGGTTTCATCATCGGTCGATCTCCTGCTTACGCCGCACGGATTTTTGAAAGGAATTCGTCGAACTCTGCCTTCCAGGCCTCATGGCGCGTGGCCATTTCATTCGAGGCACTGAGGACCGAGCGCGACACTTCATCGGTTTGGCGCGTGAAGTCCGCGACCTTGTCGACATCATGGGAAGCACTGCTCGTGCCGTCCTGGGCACGCTGAGCGGACTGGGCGATTTCGCTGGTCGCCACGCGTTGCTGTTCAATGGCCGAGGCCGATGCAACGGCCAGCTCACCAAGCTGGGCAACCGCTTCGAGGGCCTTTGCAGAGGAGGTCGTACAGGCCTCGGCAGAGGACTGGATATTGTTGATCTTCTCGGCAATCTGCTGGGTCGCGCCGGTCGTCTGCTCGGCCAGGGCCTTCACTTCCGATGCCACGACGGCAAATCCCTTGCCCGCCTCACCGGCGCGTGCCGCCTCGATCGTCGCGTTGAGCGCGAGGAGATTGGTCTGGGACGCGATCGTGTCGATAAGGTCGACAATGGCGCCAATGGCTTCCGCAGAATCGGCAAGCTGGCCGATCACTTCGGCGCTGCTCCCTGTCTCGTTACCGGCGACCTGTGACAATTCGCTGGTGCGGTTCACCTGGGTCGACACTTCGCTGATCGATGCCGCCAGCTCTTCAGAGGCCGCCGCAACCGCCTGCACGCTGGAGGCGGCATTGGAGGCGGCCCCGCGAGCTGAATCGGACAGATTGGCCGCTTCGCCGGATGTGGACTGCATCTGGTTGGCCGAAGCGGACAATTGCTCGGACGCGGACATGACGCTTGCGAGGAGCTCGCTGGAGGCCTGTTCGAACTTGATAACAGCTTCTTCGCGCGCCCGGTGCCGACGTGCTTTTTCCTCGGCCTCCGCGAGCTCGCGATCGCGAACCGCGTCTGCCGCACTCAGCGCGTCCTGAAGCGTCGAGGTCGCGCGGGCCAGATCACCGAACTCGTCTGAACGCTCAGTGCCATGGATTGCAACATCACGCCGACCTTCAGCCAGCGCCCCGACAATGTCCCGCGTGCTCGCGACCGACTGGCGGATGGTTCCGCCGATCAATCGGGTCAGGACAAACAAGCCTGCCGAGGCGACGATGATCGCCACCACGCCGGCCCAGAAAGTCGTGCCGGCCATGCGATCGAGCTCAAGCCAGGCGGCGTCGAGATCAGCCCGCGCACTGTCCCGCACGGTCTCGATCTGGGTGTCCATCCGGTCATCAAACCCGGCCAGGGCGTCGACAAAGCTGGAGACCGCACGGGCGTCCATGCCGGCCACGCCGACTGCCGCCTCACTGATCAGGGCATTCAGTCCGGAATAGTCCGCGCGCACAGTGCCGAGTGCCGACAGGGACGCTTCGCTCGTGACGGTCTCTTCCGCCTCGGCCAGCGAAATCTCGAAATCGACCAGATTGCCGAGCGCGGCCTCGATCCGGTCGGGCGCCGGCTCGGCGGCCATCAGATAGGTATCGCGCAAGAGCGATGTCAGATCTTTCTCGAGCGTGTTCGCGGCCATCAGAGAATGCGTCGCGTGACGCGCGGTCTCATCGATCTGGGTTACCGCGTTTCGTAGCAGGCCATTGGTCACGACATAGGCCAGAAGCAGGCCAACCGAGACAAAGGCGAGAAGGGCGAGTCGGACTTTCAGTGACAAGGCGTGGAGGCGATCGGACATGGGGAGGGGCTCGTGAGGTTTCTTGCAGACTATCTGCCCTCAGCAAGCACCCCCAAGGTTAACCACGTCCTTTCGCGACGCGATCAGTCGTCATCCAGACCATCATAATTTATAAGCCCGCCTGCCTTGGAAGCATGACGGGGCAGGCCGGGCGAGTCGTTTGAAGGATGTCGAGATCAACATCCGACCCTCCCGGCACCGGCCTTGTCTCAGTCCGCGGACGAGACCCGGTTGATAAAGATCGGCCCGAACTGGATGGTCTGGCGTCCATAGCCAAGATTGGCGCCAAAAACGACGTCATCAGCATCAAAGTCTGCCCCGGCGACACCGCTGACCACATAGAACTGACCCTCGTCGGTCGGGCGGATATTCTCGCTGAAGATATTGTCATAGGGCTCGCTGGTGCGGACAATCTGCAAGTCGAGATTGCCGGTCTCCTGGGAGCCAATCGGCGATTCCGCCCGGATCCACACCCGCAGCTCGATGACGTCGCCCTCCCGGATATCGCTGACCAGCGGTACGGTCACCCGGGAGCGCCACGGCTCATCGAGACGGCGGCGCATGGACACCTCCAACGCGGCGCCACCCGGCGCGGTCGGCGATTCCACAATGCTGCGACGCAAGCCGCCCCCTTCAGTGTCCCAGCGGACAGAAAACTGATCATTGAGCGGTTCTGTCGTCGTGGCGGTCGCCATGCCCGGAATGGCCAGGCTCAACCCGGTCAACACGGCCATGACGGTCGCCGCAAAAGTCCACACTCGCTTGTCTGTCTTAACCATAACGCTCGGCCTCCTCCGACCCACATGTATGATAACGTTATCATTCTGCCTCGCCGCTCGCGCGATTTCAATCTTGTCGACGCAGAATGGTCTTTCGAGGAAACATAGCGCGATCCAGCTCGCCGGCCAGACCGGCCCTGCCCTGAAACGTCAGACGCCCCAGCCCGGGTCCGTGTGAAAGGCCGTGCCGGTCGCAGGCACCGTCGAGACAGCGTCGCGGACGGAAAATGGCACGCCTCGGGCAAGCCGGCTCAAATCCACAGCCCTGAGCGCATTCCATGCGAGCATCGACCCCATCGCCAAAGACAGCGACAGGCTCGGGTCGAGCAGAGCGGGAATAAAGAAAATATGGCACACCTCAAGGGTGCCATTTCGAACCCGAAGGGTTCGCAAGCGCGACCGCGCGTCGGCCGGTCAGGCCGCCCTATCGGAGGCGTGACCCCGGATCAAATCCGGGGAAATTGCCGTGAGATCAAGAGAAAAATGGCACACCTCGGGCTAGCCGGCTCAAATCCACAGCCCTGAACGCATTCCATGCGAGCATCGACCCCATCGCCAAAGACAGCGACAGGCTCGGGTCGAGCAGAGCGGGAATAAAGGAAAAATGGCGCACCGGGGAGGATTCGAACCCCCGACCCCTAGATTCGTAGTCTAGTGCTCTATCCAACTGAGCTACCGGTGCAGGCCGTATGGCTTCGAGGTCTCAGCCCCGAAGAGGCGCGGAACCTAGCCCCGGCTTTGGGGGATGGCAAGTCCCCGATTGCGGCAATTGCACCGGCTTGTACAGCGCGGCTCAACCCGCTTCCGGACGCGCGGCGTGCACACCCCGTGCGACAGCGCGGGCGAGGCAATCGGCAGCGGCCGAACCGAGGCGAGCGAGATGGGCTTCACCGCCCTCACCGAGCGGACGGGCGGCGGTCGAAATGGCAAAGACGACATCGCCATCGAAGGGCGTATGAACCGGGCGGATGGCGCGGGACAGGCCGTCCTGGGCCATGATGGCAAGACGCTGGGCCTGGGCCGGGGTGAGTGCGACATCGGTCGCGACAACGGCAATGGTTGTGTTCTCGCGCGGGCCCGGCTGCATCTTGGCCGCGCCCCAGTCTTCCGGGTCGGCGCGCCAGTCGGCCGGGGGACGGTTACCGCCGAATTCCCCGTCAATCTCGTGCGGCCAGGCCCAATAGACATCGTCCGCCCCCGGCAGGGTGACCGAGCCGAAACTATTGACGCAGACCAGCGCCGCAACGCGCCCGCCCTCGCCGGTCAGCGCGAGACTGGCCGTCCCCGTCCCGCCTGCATGCAGACCGGCACGGGCACCATGGCCGGCACCGACGGCGCCCAGCTCGACGGTTTCGCTCACAGCCTTCAACGCCGCCTTGCCCAGCGCGCGATAGGGCGGCTCCTCGCCCCAGGCCTTGTCGCCGCCATTGGCGAGATCATAGAGGATGGCCGACGGGACGACCGGAGATTTGGGCACGCCGGGCATGTCGAAAAGGGCAAAACCGTCACCGCGCGCGCCAAGCGCCGCAGCCACGCCGTCCGCGGCAGCCAGCCCGTAGGAGGAGCCGCCGGACAGAACGATGGCGTCGACCGCGTCGACCAGGGTGTGCGAGGCTAGGGCATCCGTCTCCCGCGTGCCCGGACCGCCCCCGCGCACATCCACCGCACAGACGGCCCGCTGATCCGGCAGGATGACCGTCACCCCCGTCTTCACCGCCGCATCATGGACCTGGCCGACACGCAGACCGGCGATATCGGTCAGGCTGTTTCGCGGTGCTGGCATTGACATGTCCGGCCTCTTATCTGTGAGTTGTGGGTCCAGTCTGACCGGACATTGTTGAGGGGCAAGTTAGATGCTGCGTTTCCTGTTCGCCACCACCGCACTTGCAGGTGGGCTGTTTCTTGCCAGTTGTTCCGGCGATGTTGAACCCGCTGCCAGTCCGGAAATTGCGGCGGAGATTCCGGTTGCGACGGGCCCGGCCATGGTCGCCGCCGCCAATCCACATGCCGTGGAAGCCGGGCTGGACGCCTTGCGCGCCGGAGGTGATGCGATCGACGCGGCGATTGCCGTGCAAAGCGTGCTTGGCCTGGTCGAGCCGCAAAGCTCGGGCCTCGGCGGCGGCGCTTTCCTGCTCTATTACGACGCCCAGTCCGGGGACCTCACTGTTTATGACGGCCGCGAAACGGCACCGGCAAGCGCGGGGCCGGACCTCTTCCTCGACGAGAATGGCCAGGCGCTGGGCTTTGGCGACTCCGTCTTTTCCGGACATTCCATCGGCGTGCCCGGCGCGATCGCCATGCTGGCGATGGCGCACGAGGATCATGGCGCGCTGGACTGGGCGGACGGTTTTGATGCCGCGACCGGTCTGGCCGAGACCGGATTCGAGATTTCGCCGCGCCTGGCCCGTTTCATCGCCGGCATGGCCCCACGCGGCCCGCTTGATGAATGGCCGGCCTCCCGCGCCTATTTCTTCACCGATGACGGCACACCGCATCCGGCCGGTCATCTACTGCAAAACCCGGCCTATGCGGAGACGACGCGCGCCCTCGCCGCCGACTGGCGCGCGCTTTATGAAGGCCCCCTGGCCGCTGCGATCATTGACGCGGTCCAGGACGAACCGCGCCCCGGCGGACTGACCCTGACCGATCTGGCCGCCTATCAGGCCATACGCCGTGATGCGCTTTGCCGGAATTATCGTGAGTGGACGGTCTGTGGCGCTCCGCCGCCCGCCTCCGGCGGCGTGACCGTCAACGAGATTCTCGGCCTGCTCGAACCCTATGACCTGTCCGCCAGCGGACCGGAAACAGTCGAGGGCTGGCGCCGCTTCATCGAGGCCAGCCGCCTCGCCTATGCGGACCGTGATGCCTATGTCGCCGATGCAGATTTCGTAACCGTACCGGTCGCCGGTCTGCTCGACGCCGACTACATCGCCGAGCGGTCTCGCGGCATCCAGCGCACAACCGCCCTGCCAAGATCGACGCCGGGCATTCCGGACGGTGTCACCGCGCCGGGCGCCGACGCCACGCCCGACTCACCGGGTACCAGCCATTTCGTGATCGTCGACAGTGATGGCGATGTGGTCTCCATGACGACGACCGTGGAAAGCGTGTTCGGCAGCCATCGCATGGCGGGGGGCTTTTTCCTCAACAACCAGCTGACCGATTTCTCCCGCACACCGACAGACGCCGATGGGGTGCAGGTGCCGAACGCAGCGGAGGGCGGCAAGCGACCGCGCTCGTCCATGTCACCGACCATTGTCTTCGACCAGGACGGCGAGTTCGTGCTGGCGACCGGATCGCCCGGCGGCTCCTCGATCATTGCCTATACCGCCAAGACACTGGTCGGCATGCTCGACTGGGGCCTGACACCGCAGGAGGCGATCGAGCTGCCGAATGTCGTCGCCCGCGGCGATGTCATCCGTGTCGAAGACGGGATGGATCCGGACATCCTGGCCGGGCTGGAAAGTCTTGGCTTCACCCTCGACGCCAATCGCGGCGAGAATTCCGGCCTGCACATTGTGCGGCGACTGGAAGACGGGACGCTGATTGGCGGCGCCGATCCGCGCCGTGAGGGGCAGGCCCGTCAACCCTGACGGGATTGCGCGGGTGCGGACGGCAGGCTGACGCCAAAGATCGTGCCGTTCTCGCCGGTCGCGACCAGTTTGACATCACCGCCATGGGCGCGGGCGAGCTCGCGGGCGATCGACAGACCCAGCCCGCTACCACCGCGCCGGGTTGAGCCGCCAAAGGGCTGGAACAGGCGCTCACGGGCCTTGGGCGGCACGCCGGGGCCGGTATCGGAGATCTCGATCCGGATTTCACCGGCACTTGTCGACGGGTCGATCGGCGGCACGGGTACGGCGCGCGCGGTCAGGCGCCGGGGCTCGGACCCGGCCTGCATGGCTTGGATCGCATTGCGACAGAGATTGAGGAAAAGCCGGTGGGCCTGATCCGGGTCGGCATCGAGCACAATCTCCTCACCGACATCATTGAGCCAATCCACATCGCCCTCTGCCAGGATGGCATCGCCCGCGACTTCCTCGAGCAGGGCCCGCGCCGGAATCGGCTGACGCACCGGCGCACTTTCCTCGGCGCGGCCGAATTCCAGCGTCGCTTCGCACAGGCGAACCCCGCGGTCGACCGAGCGTACCAGGCGCTCGCCCATGCCGCGTACCCGGTCATCCGTATCCATGGCCAACCGGTCCGAGACCAGTTGGGCGCTGGCCAGGACATTGCGCAGATCATGATTGATCCTGGCGACGGCACCGCCCAGCGCCGCGAGCCGCTCGCGCTGATGCAGGGCCTGGCGCACATCGGCCTGCATGCGGGCGAGCTCGTGCTCGGCCTGGCCGATTTCATTGCGGCCATCACCCGGGCGGATCATCCGCCCCGGATCTGCCGGGTCTTCGCGGAAATGGGTCATTGCCCCGGCCAGGCGGCGCATCGGTCGCACAAAGAGGAAGAAGAGTGCGCAATACAGCACCGCCCCGACAATGAAGGCGGCGAGGCTGGCATAAACCAGAAGGCGTCGGGAGAAATCGCGCAAGGCGGTATGAAGCGGGCCTTCGCGCACAATGACATCGATCAGCTCGTCCGGTGCCCCCACCGGTTGAGCCCTGATGCGCAGCAGCCGGTCATCATCCGCGGTCAGGGTCTCGACCGTATCGCGGATATGAGTCCACCAGCTCGCCTTGCGCAGATCGCTTTCCACCAGTCCTTCGCCGATCGGGCCGGAATAGAGGACAAGCTCATTCATGCCATCGCGCACACGCGCCACGGCGACCGCATCAGCGCCCATCAGGAGCGCTCGGACCTCTTCCTCGCCCAGCGCCCCGCCCGGCGCCACATCGGCCGCCAGTGCGGCCAGGTGAGCCGCCTCGGCACGATCCGTCATCCATTGCAGGCGGAAACTCGCGGCGGCCGGAAAATAGACAAGGACCAGACCGGCCGTAACCAGCCCCAGCGTGACCATGAGAAGCTGCGCGCGCAGATTGTCCAACACGCCGGGCAAGGGCGTTTCGGACGGGCGAGCGGAATCGCTGGAGGGGTGGACATCTGAAGGCATTGTTCAACGCCGATAGCCTAGTGCGTTTTGCCCGGCAAGGCGCGTGCCTTTCGTCGGCGCTGCCAGCGACGCCAGAGAAGGGGAGCCATGGCGAGCGGAATGATCATGAGAAGCGGCAAAAGCACTTGCGGTTGCAGGAGGGCCGCCGGTCCCGGCAGCGCCTCCATTTCGCTCAGCGACCCCAGACCGGCCCCGAAGCCGGCATAGAGAATGACCGAGGGCAGGGAACCGATCAGCGTCCCGAGCGCAATCGCGCCCAGCGAGACCCGCGACAGTCCGGCGGCGAGATTGACGCCGAAATAGGGCAAGGGCAGCAGCCGCAGCAGGATCATATAGGTCAACTGGTCCCGTTCGAACCCGGCCGCAAGCCGCCGATAGCGTTCGCGCAACCGGGTTCGCCGTGCATCGCCGGCAAGAAAGCGCACCAGCAGAACCGTATTGATCGCGCCCAGTGTGAGCCCGAGCAAGGACACCGGAATGGCCCAGACCTGACCGAGCACGAATCCGGCCGCAATGGTCAGCCAGAGGGCACCGGGAAGCGCCAGGCTCGCCAGCAGGACATAGCCAAGCGCGCACAGGATCACAGCGAGGGCGAAATGATCGTGAATCACATCCTGGGTCAGGCCCCGGCTTTCACGCAGCCAGGCCAGCAGGTCGAGCGGGCTCCGACCCGACAGTAAAAGTCCCGCAATAACAAGCAGCAGCGCGATCAGAACGAAGCGGCGCAGCCAGCGCAGGCCCGTGGAGCCCGGCCCGGGCGGCATTTGCGGCGGTTGGTCTGCGGCGTTTCGCATGTCATTCTCCTGCTCAGTGAGGGGCATGAAGCCTTGACGCCGCCGCTGCAAGGGCGTAATTGCCGCCGCTCTCGAATTAAACGCCGATGGAGCGCGACCGTGAAACGTACATTTCAGCCGTCCAAGATCGTCCGCAAGCGCCGCCACGGCTTCCGTGCCCGCATGGCGACAAAGTCTGGCCGTCTAATCCTGGCTCGTCGCCGGGCCAAGGGCCGCAAGCGTCTGTCCGCCTAAGGACGATGTCAGCGCCGCTTCCTGCCGTTAAACGGCTGAAAACGCGGCGCCAGTTTTTGCACGCCGCAAAAGGCAAAAAAGCCGTCCGATCGGGCGTGGTCATTCAGGCCCGCTCGCGAGGCGGCTCTTTGCATGTCGGGCCGCACGAAATCGGGGCCGGCTTCACCGCGACCCGCAAGATCGGCGGTGCCGTGATCCGCAACCGGGCCAAGCGCCGGTTACGGGAGATTGCCCGGCTGCTACTCCCTCTCCACGGACAGCCCGGCATTGACTATGTATTCATCGCACGCGCGAGCACGCCCTCCCGGGACTGGTCGCGCTTGATGGGGGAAGTCGAAAGCGCCCTGAAGGATCTGACCAAGGGTCAGCCGCAGGGCGATCGCGAACACAAAGCGCAAGAGGCCTGAGTTTTCATGGGCGAAGATCAACGCAACCTGTTTATCGCACTGGGCCTGATCCTGGTGATCCTGACCGGATACCAGATGTTCGTGATGGGCCCGGCCGAGGAAGAGCGACGCGCCGAGCGCGAAGCCGCCCTGGAAGCGGCCGGCGGCGAGCTGATCGATCCCGATCTGCCCGCCTCCGCGCTGGAACCGGCGGCCGTGACAACGGTTGATCGCGAAACGGCCCTGACCGGCAATGACCGCATCACCATCGACGCTCCGGCCGTGCTCGGATCACTCTCGCTCACCGGTGCCCGCCTCGACGATATCCGCCTGCGTCGCCACAGCGAGACGATTGACGACGACACTCCGGTCGCCCTTCTGAACCCGATCGGCGGCGATCATGTCTTCTATGCCCGCGATGGCTGGGTCTCGGGTACGCCGGGCTTTACCGACCTCCCGGGCGGTTCGACCGAATGGACCCTGGCCTCGGGCTCGACCCTGACTCCGGAAACCCCGGTCACCCTGACCTATGACAGCCCGTCGGGCCTCACCTTCGAGCGCGTCATCTCGGTGGACGAGGACTATCTTTTCACGCTGAGCGATACGGTCACCAACAATTCCGGTGAAGAAGTCGAACTCTCCCGCTATGGCCTCGTCCGCCATGAAGGCCGTCCGGAAGATGAAACCCGCAACATGGCCATCTTCGAGGGCGCCCTCGCCGTTATTGAAGGCGCGATGGTGCGCCGCAGTTTCGGCAAGCTGGAAGACGGCGAACAGATCGAGGAGAGCGGGACCGGCGGCTGGGTCAGCATCACGCAGCGCTACTGGATGGCCGCCGCTGTTCCGGACCAGGACCGTCCCTTCACCGCCCGCTTCCGCACGATCGAGCGCGGCGAGCAGGACGCCTTCGAGGCCAGCTATGTCGAGCAGGCGATCGCTGTGCCGACCGGTGAAACCCTGACGTCGACCACGCACATCTTCGCCGGCGCCAAGGAATTGGACGTCCTAGAGCAGGTCCAGAACGAGGTTGGCATCGAGCGTTTCGACATGGCCATCAACTGGGGCTGGCTGTGGTTCCTCACCCGCCCCTTCGTCTGGTTGCTGACCATGCTGGAAGGCGCCCTTGGCCAATTCGGCCTCGCCATCCTGGCGCTGACCCTGATGGTCAAGATCGTCATGTTCCCGCTGGCCAATCGCGCCTATGCCTCGATGGCGAAGATGAAGGCCGTGCAGCCGAAAATGGCGGCGCTCAAGGAGCGCTATGCGGCCGATCAGCAAAAGCAGCAGCAAGCGCTGATGGAGCTCTACAAGACCGAGAAGATCAATCCGCTCGCCGGTTGTCTGCCCATCCTGCCGCAGATCCCGATCTTCTTCGCCCTCTACCAGACCCTGTTCAACGCCATCGAGATGCGCCACGCGCCCTTCTTCGGCTGGATCCGCGATCTCTCGGCCGCCGACCCGACGAATATCTGGAACCTGTTCGGCCTGATCCCTTACGACCCGACGGGTATCTGGCTGATCGGCGGTGTGCTCGGCATTGGCGCCTGGCCGATCATCATGGGCCTGACCATGGCCGCGCAGCAGGCGCTCAACCCGCCGCCGCCGGACCCGATGCAGGCACGTATCTTTGCCTTCCTGCCGATCGTCTTCACCTTCATCCTGGCCCCGTTCGCGGCCGGCCTGGTGATCTACTGGGCCTGGAACAACTTCCTGTCCGTGCTGCAGCAATACATCATCATGCGGCGCCACGGGAATGAGACCCAGGTCGACAAGCTGGTCGCCCGCCTGTTGAAGCGCGGCGGAGGAGACGAGTCCTGACCGACGGTAGCGACGAACTGGATATCGGCCTCGGGCGGCGTTTCTTCGCACGACCCTGCACCTTCCTGATGGGGGCAGTCGCGCTGGACCACCTGCCCGAGCCAGACCGGATCGAAGTCGCTTTCGCCGGGCGCTCGAATGTCGGCAAATCCTCGCTGATCAATGCCCTGACCAGTCAGAAGGGCCTGGCCCGCGCCTCCGGTGAGCCGGGACGCACGCGTGAGCTGAATTTCTTCGAGGTCGATGACACCGACCTGCGCATCGTCGATCTGCCCGGCTATGGCTATGCCAAGGCGCCCAAGCCGGTGGTCGAGAAATGGACCCGCCTGACCAAGGCCTTCCTGCGCGGCCGGGTCAATCTCAAGCGCGTCTACCTGCTGATCGACAGCCGTCACGGCCTCAAGGAGGTCGACCTGAAAATCATGGACGTCTTCGATGAAGCCGCCGTGAGCTATCAGGTCGTGCTGACCAAGACCGACAAGATCAAACCGCCGGCCGTCATCCGCCTGATCGCCGAGACCGGCGAGAAGATCGCCAAACGCCCGGCCGCCTTCCCGCGCGTGATCGCGACCTCGTCAGCCAAGCAGGATGGCGTTGACCAGCTGCGGGCGGAGATTGTCGCCCTGCTGCCCGACATGGGATGAAAGACGCATGTTGCGCTTTCTGATCCCGACCCTTCTGGCTCTGCCCCTTCTTCTGACCACACTGAGCGGCCGGGCCGAAGCGGCTGAGCTGTGCAATGAGACCAGCTATATTGTCGAAGCTGCCACGGCCTGGCCGGTCGAGGGCGGCGTTGCCATCGAGGGCTGGACCCGGCTTCGCCCCGGCGATTGCGCGACCGTCGCCAGCGATGTCGATCTCGACGGTGACCAGCCGATCTTCTTCTATGCCAAATCCTCCATCGCCTATCTGGGCGGCGTGCGCGAATGGCGCGGCACGGTCCCGCTCTGCGTTGACGAGGCCGATTTCGAAGTTGTCGCCAACACGCGCTGCGCGTCGCTGGGCATGGCCTCACGCGACTTCTTCATCCGTGAGGGTGATGACCGTGAACGCACGGTTTTCGTGGAACCCGACAGTTTCGGGAGCCGGGCCAATGTCGCCGGGATCCAGCGTCTGCTGCAATCGGCCGGTTATCCGATCAACGGGGTCGACGGACTGGACGGACGCTCCACACGGCGCGCGGTCGCCAGTTTCCTCAGCGATGCCGGGATAAGCGGCACGCCGGGCGATGGCGCCTTGATCGACGCCCTGGAAGCACGGGCCCTGGAACGCAACGCGGCCAGCGGCATGACGGTCTGCAATACTGCCGATGGCGACATCGCTGTGGCGATCGGACTCCAGGTCGGTGAGATCTGGCAGTCGCGCGGCTGGTGGCGCATCCATGCCAATGAATGCGCCCGCGTCCTCGCCGCACGGCTGGAAACGGCGAACACCTTCTATTTTGCCGAGCGGATCAATACCGCCGGTCGGCGCGGCCTGGTCGGGGGTGGTGAAACCTTTTGCGTCGCCCCGGCCCGTTTTGTCGCCGAAGGCCGCACGGATTGCGCCGAGCGCGGTTATGCTCCCGCCGATTTCCACCGCATCCCGGAGCCTGCCGATGGCGGTGTCCGGGTTACGCTGGACGAGAGTGAATTCAGGAGGCCATGACATGGCCGATCTGAGACATATCAACCATTGGGTCTTCGACCTCGACAATACGCTTTACCCGTCGGACGCACCGATCATGGCGCAGGTCGATCGGCGCATGACACAATATGTCGCGCGACTGCTCGCACTTCCCGAAGACGAGGCGCGCCTGGTCCAGAAGGCCTATTGGCGAGACTATGGCACCACCCTCAACGGGCTGATGGCCAATCACGCCGTGGACATGCGTGAATTCCTCGATTTCGTGCACGATGTCGATCCGACGGTGATCACACCCCACCCCGAGCTGGCAGCCCGTATCGAAGCCCTGCCCGGCAAGCGTCTCGTCTATACCAATGGCTCGCTCGGTCATGCCGAGAATATTCTCGGTCATATGGGCCTGACCCATCTCTTCGACGATATTTTCGACGTCGAGGCCTCGGGCTTCCAGCCCAAGCCGCACCAGGCCGGTTTTGACAGCTTCGTCCGCAAGTTCGACCTGCCCGTTCCGGAGTCGATCTTCTTCGAGGACAGCGTGCGCAATCTGAAAACCGCCCACGACATGGGCTTCACAACTGTCCTTGTCCGCGCCAAACATGGCCCGCGCGACGAGGAAAGCGCCGCGCCCGACGAACATCCTGATCATGTCCACCACGCCGTGGACTGCCTGCCGACCTTCCTGGGTTCCATCCGCACCACCGCAACACCGGACGATGACACATGACCGACACCGCCCTCATCACCACGATCGAGACTGCCTGGGATCATCGCGACGGCATCTCTGCCGACACGACCGGCGAAGTCCGCGACGCCGTCGAGACCGCCATCAATCTGCTTGATAGCGGTCAGGCGCGCGTCGCCTCGCGTGAGGGCAATGGCGACTGGGTCGTGCATCAATGGCTGAAAAAGGCCGTCCTGCTGGGCTTCCGGCTCAATCCGATGGGTCTGGTCGATGGCGGCGTGGCCGGCTCGCAATGGTGGGACAAGGTCCCGTCCAAATTCGAAGGTTGGGGCGAGGCCGAGTTCAAGGCCGCCGGCTTCCGCGCCGTGCCGCCCTGCGCCGTGCGCCGCGGCTCCTTCATCGCGCCGGGCGCGGTTCTCATGCCCAGCTATGTCAATCTCGGCGCCTATGTCGATGAGGGCACGATGGTCGACACCTGGTCGACGGTCGGATCCTGCGCCCAGATCGGCAAGAATGTGCATATCTCGGGCGGTGTCGGTATCGGCGGTGTCCTGGAACCACTCCAGGCCGGCCCGGTCATCATCGAGGATGATGTCTTCATCGGTGCCCGCTCGGAGGTCGCCGAGGGTGTGATCGTGCGCCAGGGCGCGGTGATCTCCATGGGCGTCTTCCTCGGCCAGTCGACCAAGATTGTCGATCGCGCAACCGGTGAGATCACGCGCGGCGAGATCCCCTCCTATGCGGTGGTGGTGCCCGGCACCCTGCCCGATCCCAAGGGCGGGCCGTCGCTGGCCTGTGCGGTCATCGTCAAGCGCGTCGATGCCCAGACCCGCTCCAAGACCGCCATCAACGATCTGCTGCGCTAGTCGTCGGGCAGCCAGGCCTCGATGCCGCGTGCAGCGGCGAGACCCGTGGCAAAGCTCGCCTGCAGCAGATAGCCGCCGGTCGGCGCGTCCCAATCGAGCATCTCGCCGGCGGCGAACACGCCCGGCAGCGCCGTCAGCATGAAGCCCTCGTCCAGCGCCGTGCGGGCAATGCCGCCGGCTGACGAGATCGCCCGGTCCAGCCCGCGCTGGCCGGTCACTGCCAATGGCACCGCCTTGATCAGCGCGGCGAGGGCGTCCGGATCGCGAGGCAAATCGGGAACCGCATCGCGCAGGACCGATACGGCCTGCGGTGTCAGGCCGGCCTTTCGAAGCGTATTGGTCAGGGATTGCCCCTTGCGGGCACGACCCAGCCAT
>NZ_CAJQOO010000104.1 GCF_905480005.1 uncultured Maricaulis sp. | reverse complement strand
GCGACGCCGGGAACAGCGCAAGGCCTGACCGGCACCCGGGCACAGGGCGATGGCGCGGCAAGAGGGTGTAAAGCGCAAATTAACCCCGTTTGGTGTGTGATCGGACCCAACGAGGTCCCCCATGCCGCGCTACCGCCTGTTCTTGCCGCTTTCGGCTGCCCTGTTCTGTTTGGTGATCTTCACCGCCGTCTCTCTGCACATCCGGTCGCAGGAGCATTACGCGGTGCGCGTTCACCTGCAGGAGATCGCGGCCAATCTGCAATACAATCTCGCGGAACGGGTCGAGTTCAATCTGGACGGGCTCGAGCGCATGGCTGGCCGCTGGGTCCGCGAGGGCGGCACCGAGGAGAGCGAGTGGCGCGCCGACGCGCGTTCCTTTGTCGGTGACACGAGTGAATTGCGCGCGGTCCAGTGGGCCAATCCGGATTTCAGGCTGGAATGGGTCGAACCCGCCGTCGGCAATGAGGCGATTGTCGGACTGAATATCCTGTTCGAGGACTACCGCGCGCGCGCCGTCATGCGGGCCGTCAATACACGCCAGCCCAATAACAGCGCCGCCATCGATCTCGTGCAGGGCGGGACGGGCTTTCTCGGCTATTTCCCGCTTTTTACCGGCGAGCGCTTCGACGGTTTGATCGTCGGTGTCTTCGATGTCGCCGGCATGATCCGCAACGGTCTCCCGCAGGACTCTGCCGACCATGTCGCCATCCGCGTGACCGAGGGCGGCAACCTGATCCACGAATTCGGCATACCGGTCAGTGAGCGCCTCAATGCGCGCCGGACGGTCGCTTTGCCCGGTTCGGTCTGGACCGTGGAAATCCTCCCCGCCGCGCCGCTCTACATGGAAGAATTCAGCTCGACACCGATCATCATCCTGTTTCTCGGCGTCCTGGTCTCCATCGGCATCGGAATGGGCACCCATCTCGTCCTCAGCGGCCGGGTCCGCCAGAACGAGCTGACCCGGGAACGTGAAGCCGCCTTCGACGAACTCGAACGGAATCGCGAGCGCATGGCGTTGGCGGTTCGCGGATCAGCTGACGGTTTCTGGGACTGGGATCTCACGACGAAGACCATCTACCACTCACCCCGGCTGCGCAGTCTTTTGGGCCATGCCGCCGAGGCTGCCATCCTCACCGAGGGCGAGTATCCGGACGATGTCCACCCGGAAGACCGGGACAAGGCCATCCAGGCCATGCGCAATCACATCAAGCTCGGCACCGATTATGACATGGCGCTCCGCTTTGTCTGCGCCGATGGCGGCTATCGCTGGTTCCGCACCCGCGGCGTCGCCCAGCGCAATGACGGGCGGGCCGTGCGGATGGCCGGCTCGATCACCGACATCACCGATCTGGTCGAGGCCCGGGACCGCGCGGATGCCGCCAATCGCGCGAAATCGGACTTCCTGGCCAATATGAGCCACGAGATCCGCACGCCGATGAATGGCATTCTCGGCATGGCACGTGTGCTGGCGAGCAAGAACCTCGCGGAGGATGTCCAGTCCAAGCTGGATATCATCGTGCGCTCGGGCGACACCTTGATGCATCTGCTCGACGACATCCTCGACCTGTCCAAGATCGAGGCCGGCCAGATCGAACTCGACCAGGCCCCCTTCGACCTCGCCATCATCGGCAATCGTGTATCCGCGCTGTATGCAGACGCCGCCGCCAAGAAAGGGCTGACGCTCGCGGTCGACGTCCATGACGCGCCGGATCAATTCCGCTTTGGCGACCCGCTTCGCCTGTCGCAGATCGCCAATAATCTGGTCGCCAATGCCGTCAAGTTCACCGCCGAGGGCCAGGTCAGCCTGTCACTCGGCCCGGCAGACGCCACCGGCAATCCCGATGAGATCGAACTCGTCGTCAGCGATACCGGGATCGGCATGACCGAAGCCCAGTGCGGGGCAATCTTCGAGAAATTCGTCCAGGCGGACAGCTCCACCACGCGGCGCTTTGGCGGCACCGGGCTTGGCCTGGCGATCTGCAAGGGGCTGGTTGAACAGATGGGCGGCTCGATCGCGGTCGGCAGCAAGCCCGGCGAGGGAACATGTTTCTCGGTTCGCCTGCCCCTGAAGGCCGTTGCGCAAACCGATCCGACCGAACACGCGCCCGATCTGATCACGCTGGGCGGTGCCCTGACGGTTGATGGTCGCCCGGCCCGCATCCTTTCGGCCGAGGACAATCTGACCAATCGCCTCGTCCTGAAAGCCTATCTCGACAAGCTCGGCGTCGAGCTTCACATGGTGGAGAATGGCGAAGAGGCCGTCACGGCATTCAAGCGCGAACCGTTCGATCTCGTCCTGATGGACATCCAGATGCCGGTCAAGAACGGCGAGGACGCCATTCAGGACATACGCGCCTTTGAACGGGCCGAGCACCGACTGCCCACGCCGGTCGTGGCGCTGACGGCCAATGTCATGACCGACCAGGTCAACCGCTATGCCATGCTCGGTTTTGACGCGCACACCGAAAAGCCGCTGAGCCCGGAAGGGCTCGAGCGCACCATGCGGCGGCTTCTTCTGGGCACGCAAATCCGCCGCTCGGCCCGCCCCGCCTCTGCGGCCTCATAGGGCTGCAGGGCCGTCGATACCGACCGCACAGGGCACCTGTCCTAGACCGCCAGATGAAAGACCACTTCGCGCCGATGCGGACGGTCGCGGTGCTCGAACAGGTAAAGTCCCTGCCAGGTCCCCAGCAATAATTCCCCCTGCGCGACGGGTATGCCGATCGACGTCTGGGTCAGCGCCGCCTTGATATGCGCCGGCATGTCATCGG
>NZ_CAJQOO010000103.1 GCF_905480005.1 uncultured Maricaulis sp. | reverse complement strand
TTCCGGCACATCGGTAAACAGCTCGTCGATGGAGGCCACGCCGATCGCATCGAGCATGGCCTTCCGGTCATTATCTGTGTGGGGGAGGTATCGCATGGGATCGCCCTTTTAGGCCGTGTGTGCGTTGTAGGCGGCTTCGTCCATCAGGCCGTCGAGCTGGGCGGCGTCGGCGAGCTTGATCTTGACGAACCAGCCATCGCCGGTGGCGTCTTCATTGACCTTGGCCGGCTCGCCCTCGAGGGCGTCATTGATGGCGGTGATCTCGCCATCGACCGGGGCGTAAACCTCGGAAGCCGCCTTCACGGATTCCACAACGGCGAACTCATCGCCCTTGGCGAGCGTCTTGCCGACTTCAGGCAGTTCGACAAAGACGACATCGCCGAGCTGGCCGGCGGCGAAAGCGGTGATGCCGACAGTGGCGATATCCCCGTCAACGGTGATCCATTCATGGTCTTCGGTGTAACGCGTGGTCATGGGTTAAATCTCCTGCCCCTGGATAAGAAATTCGGGCCTCAGCCCCGATAGAAATTCGCCGGTACGAACGGCAATTTGGTGATGGTTGCGGCGCGCGGCTTGCCTCGGACGAGGATATCGACCTCGGTACCGGGCTTCATGAAGTCACGATCAACATAGCCCATGGCGACCGGACCGCTCACGGTCGGGCCGAAGCCACCGGAGGTCACGATGCCGATGACATTGCCGGACTTGTCAGCAATCTCGGCGCCTTCGCGGGCCGGAGCGCCGGTGAGCGTCAGGCCGACCCGCTTCTGACAGGTCTTCTCTTCGATCTGTGTGGCGATCACGTCGGCGCCAGGGAAATCGCCGCGCTCGCGGCGAGTCTTGGCCAGGGCCCAGATCAGGGAGGCTTCGACCGCCGTGCGGTTTTCGTCCATGTCGTGGCCATAAAGACAAAGCCCGGCTTCCAGACGCAGGCTGTCGCGCGCGCCGAGACCGATGGCGGCGACTTCGTCCTGGGCCAGCAGCAGGCGGGCAATGCGGTCGGCATCGGCCTCGGGGATGGAAATCTCGAACCCGTCCTCGCCGGTATAGCCCGAGCGCGACATCATCACGTCGACGCCGTCCAGCGTGAACAGGCCGCACTGCATGAAGACCATCTTGCAGGCCTCCGGGCAGAGCCGCGCCATGACGTCCTTGGCGGCCGGTCCCTGCAGCGCCAGCAGGGCGCGCTCGGGAATGCGGGTCAGATTGCCCTTGCCCGCCGTGGCGGCTTCGATATGAGCGAAATCGGCGTCCTTGGTCGCCGCATTGACCACAAGATAGATGCCCTTGCCGTCCGGGCGGGAGACCATCAGGTCGTCGCGGATACCGCCACGCTCATTGGGCAGGAGGGTGTATTTCTGTTCGCCGGCGCCGATCTCGGAGAGATCGCAGGTCAGCAAGGCTTCCAGCGCCGCCTCATCACCGACATAGCGCGCCTGGCCCATATGGGAGACATCGAACAGGCCGGCCTGTTCACGGCAATGCTTGTGCTCGCCCATGATACCCAGCGGGTATTGGACCGGCATGTCATAGCCGGCGAAGGGCACCATCTTGCCGCCAAGCTCGACATGGAGGGCGTGGAGCGGTGTCTTGTGAAGGGTTTCGGTCATGTCGGGTCCTTGCAAGGGTGCGATCCTGCACGCCCGGCAAGGCCTGCAAGCTGATCGCCCCCGCTGTCCCGAATACCTGAGAGATTCCGTGCGCGCCGTGGACGTCCCCCGATCGGGACCGGCCGCACTTGCTCCGTCGGTGGGGCGAAGGTTTGATCCTTCACCCGCTTTCCAGCGTTTATGCTCCTCGCGGTCCCTTGGCCTGAGCGTTTCCGGGGCGGTTGCGCCTTCGGCGCCGGCTTATTCGCCGGTCTCTCCCGCGAGGAGAAGCGGCCTGTAAAACGGACCTCTCAGCCAGTCAAACAGATTTGCAGGACTCTAGGCTCGCCTGCCGTTTAGTCAATGCGATTCGACCGATGTTTCTGGTCGTTTTCAACTGCCCAGACAGACACCGAGCGCGCTCTGGATGTGTCCACCCAGACCCGCTTGCTCCCCGTCGGGCAAGGAGGCAAAGACGCGCCGGGATTCCCGTCGGGCAGCCTCCCAGTCCGAGATTTCACCACGCCCCTGGATCGCGCCCTGCCCGCCCAGCGCCGCGGCACGATAGGCCGGCGGGGACAGACTCTGTGACAGCGCGCCATCAAGGCATTGGCAAAAAGCGAAATGATCGGGCTCGGCCCCGCCCTGGCGATCCACCTGCTGGATCCGGCAGGATTGCTGCATCAAGACCGACAGGCGCGCCGGGTCCTCGGGCAGGTCAGCAGCTTGAATGAGCAGGCTGGCGATGAGCGAAAAGATCATATCTGTCTCCCGGGTCGGTCACGCCAGCATACAATAATTTGGGCGAATGCCCCTCCCCCAAACGGGGGACGGAGACTGCAGCCCGCTGAATCCCGATTGCATCCAAATCGCACACTGCGCACATCCCAGCAGTGTATTAACTCGGGATAGATCATGTCTTTCAAGACTTTTGCTGCCAGCCTTCTGGCGGCCACCGCACTCATTTCCTCGTCGGCAATCGCCCAGATCGTGACGATCAACGAGGACACAGAGCAGCGCATCACGGACTATATCGCCACGGCGGAGGCGGTTGGTTCGGCCGGCGGCCTTTTGATCACGATCGGTGATGAAACCCTCATTTCCACCGGATACGGACTGGCCAATCGTGGCGCTCAATATCCGGCAACGCCCGAAAGCGTGTTCGACATGGGCTCGCTGACCAAGCAGTTCACCGCGGCGGCCATACTGGTCCTCCAGGACCGTGGCCAGCTGAGCGTCAATGATACGCTGGATCAGTATTTTGCTGATCTGCCTGCAGACAAGACCGGGATCACCCTCCACCAGCTGCTGACGCACACGTCCGGCCTGTCGGACCATACCGGCGGTTATGAAGGCAGCGATCACAGTCCCTACAAGTCGCGCGAAGATTTCTTTGCCGCGCTGTTCGCCAGTCCGCTGAGCCGTGAGCCCGGCACGTCGCTGGAATACAGCAATGCCGGATACACCGTTCTCGCCGCGATCATCGAGGACCTCAGCGGCACGGATTACGAAGCTTTCCTGATCGAGGCTGTGCTGGACCCGGCCGGCATGGACCAGACCGGTTATCGCCAGCGCGACTGGGATGATGAAGACCTGGCGCACATGTATTTCCACGGCTTCCTGGACCCGGAACGCGCAGATATCGGCAGCTTCATCGACCGTTGGCGCGACGAGGACGTCTCCTGGCACATGTTGGGCAATGGCGGCCTCTACACGACGCTTGTCGACATGGGCAAATGGCATCGCGCACTGCAGGACGGCACGCTTTTGTCAGCGGACTCCAACGCACAGATGCATGCCCCGCACGTCCCGTGGGAAGACGGGAACCCGAACCATTACGGCTATGGCTGGGTCGTGGAAACAGGATCCGAGGGAGTGCCCGTCAATCACGCCGGCTCGAACGGGCTCTTCAACGCCACGATCCGCCGCTATCCGGCAGACGACATTCTGATCATGCACTGGACCAATGAAAGCCGCCCCTCCGCGGATCGCATGGGCCCGGTGGTGCGTCGCATGCTGGTGGACGCGGCCTACGAGGCCAGCCCGGTTCACGCCTCGCCCTATACGCTGATCAACCAGTTCAGCCAGAGCCAGCCTGTCGAGCGCGTCGGCGACCTGCCCGCGCACCTGGAAACGATCACCGGGCGCGCGCTCAGCGACCGCCGCATTCTCAACCGGGTCGGCTTTCATCTGCTGGGTGAAGAACGCGGTGACTGGGCCGTCGCCCTGTTCGAGTTGAACACCACGCTCTTCCCGGGCGATGGCAATCTGTATGACAGCCTCGGCGAGGGTCATTTCGCGCTGGGCAATACCGAGGCCGCTCTGGCAGCCTTCCGCACATCGCTGGAGCTCGCGCCGGACGACGGCGGGTGTGGCTGGTGCGAGAATGCCCGCAACCGTATCGCTGAACTGGAAACCGGCGCGCAATAGCGCCGGTTTCTACATCCGCTCGGGCGCTTCCAGTCCCAACAGGCCCAGGCAGAGCTCAAGCTGTTTCAGCGTCGCTTGCGCCAGGGCCAGGCGGGAGGCTTTCACGGCGTTGTCTTCGGCGACAAGTACCGGACAGGCGGAATAGAATTTCGAGAAGGCCTGGGCCAGGGTGAAGGCGTGGTCGCACAGCGCGTTGGGGGCCCGGTTGTCGGCCGCATTGTCGAGCGCCGCACCGAAGGCATCGAGGCAGAGGACAAGATCACGTTCCTCCTGCGCGTCGACGAGGATCGCGCCCGGCGTCACACCGGCCTCGGCGGCCCGGCGCATGAGGGATTTCACCCGCACGGCGGCATAAAGGAGGTAAGGACCGGTCTTGCCTTCAAAACTGGTGAAACGATCCAGATCGAAGACGTAATTCGTGGTGCGGTAATTCTGCAAGTCAGCGAATTTGATCGCGGCGAGACCGACCATGCGGGCGACCCGATCATGTTCCTCGGCGCTGACATCGGCCGCGAGACCCGCCTCCTTGAGGCGTTCATCGGCGCGCTCGATGGCGCTGGAGATCAGGTCGGCGAGACGGAAGGTACCGCCATCGCGCGTCCGCAGACGCTTGCCATCCGTGCCGTTGACCGTGCCGAATTTCACATGCTCCAGCGCACCGTCCTCAGCCAGACCGGCTTTCTCGGCGGCCCGGAAGACCTGTTCGAAATGATCGCCCTGGGCCAGATCCACGACATAGAGCGTCAGGTCCGGTCCGACCGATTGCTTGCGGTCCAGGATGGTGGCGAGATCCGTCGTGCCATACAGCGCGGCGCCGGTCTTGGAGACCAGGATCAGGGGTGCCAGTTCCTTCTTGTCACCGTCCCGGGCGACGCGGACGATCAAGGCGCCCTCGCTCTCCTCGGCGACCTTGCGGGCCCTGAAATCCTCGACCAGGCCGGGGATTAGCGGATCGACATCGCTTTCACCCTTCCACAGGTCGAAATGCACACCCAGCGCGCCAAAATCGCGCTTCAGTGCGGCGACCGACACATCGATGAAATGACGCAGCAATGCCCGATAGCCGGGTCGGCCGGCCTGCAGCTCGGCAGTGGCGGTACGGGAGATCTCCAACCGCTCCGGATCGGCCTTGGCCTTGACCGAGGCTTGCGGGTAGAGGCGCGCCAGATCCTCAATCGTGACCGGCGGCTCGGTCGGATAGTCATTGGTGACATCCGCATCGAAATAGACGAGGTCCGGCTGTTCGTCATGCAGCTCGGTGATGAGATGGCCCATCTGCAGGCCCCAGTCTCCGAGATGGATATCGGAGACCACCGTGTCGCCGCGAAAGCGGAACAGGCGCTGCAGGCTGTCACCCAGTACAGAGGAGCGCAGATGGCCGACATGCATCGGCTTGGCGACATTGGGGCCACCGAAATCGATCATCACCGTCTTCGGGGCCTCGGTGAGCGGCGCTCCGGCCCGCTCATCGGCCGCGATCTCGGCGGCGCGCTCGCCATAGAGATATTCGGCCGGACGCAGATTGATGAAGCCCGGGCCGGCGATCTCGGCGGCGCCGATCTGCGGGATGCCGTGCAACGCCTCGATCAGCTTGCCGGCCAGCTCACGCGGATTGGTCTTGGCCTGTTTGGCCGCCGGCATGGCGCCATTGCACTGAAAGGGGAAGATTTCCGGATTCTGCCTGGACGGGGTCACACGGCCCAGCTCACGCGGAAGCTCGAGGGAAGCGAACGCGTCGCCCAGCACGGCGCTGAGCTGATCGGCAATAGAAGGCATGTGTCTAGTCCTGGCCGGCCGACACGCGGAAACGCTGTCCGGAGCGGTTGAAGGCGATTTGTTCCGGGGTCAGCTCGAAGCCGACAAGGATCTCGAAATTGACACCCGACGTGCCTTCATCGGCGCGCGGGATGGAGATGGCGTCGATGGTCTCGGTCAGATAGACCCGGTCTTCATCTTCATCAAAGCGGACACGAAGCGGGAAGACTTCCTTGACGATAACGGCCATGTCGCGACGGGTAACCGCGACGAAGAATTCATAGGTCCGCTCACGCCCCTGGGCCGCGGGACCGCGACCGAAGCCGAAATCGATTTCCAGATTGGCCAGGATGGGGCGTTCGCCATAATAGCTGCACAGTGATCGCACGGCGATCACTTCGCCGGTGAAGCCGACATTCTCATAAACGACCTCATCGCCATGGAATTCGACCATGCGGTGTGCGTCATAGAGCGACAGGGCGGACGGGCACGGACCGATATTCGGCTCCGGATCGACGAATACGCTGCCGACGCTCTGACAGGAAGACAGCAGGCCAGCCATAGCGGCCATTGCGGCAAGAGAACGCACGGATTTGAACGACATTATGTACTACCTGTCCTGGAAACAGACCCGGCCGCTGGCATGGGACCGGGCTCTTTGTTACCACGGTCATACGATGGAGATGCCGCTTCCGCAACGCCATCGCTGAAGGAGAGATGAGCGTGACCGCGACACCCCGCCCCCCATTGACCATATTGCGCGCCGCCCCGCGCGGTTTCTGCGCCGGAGTTGACCGTGCGATCCAGATTGTGGAGCGGGCGATCGAGCGTTTCGGCGCGCCGGTCTATGTGCGCCATGAAATCGTCCATAACCGGCATGTCGTGGAACGGTTGGAAGCGCTGGGCGCGGTTTTCGTCGAGGAGCTCGATGAATGTCCGGATGACCGACCGGTTGTCTTTTCTGCCCACGGCGTGCCCAAGACGGTCCCCGCGGAAGCCGAACGCCGCGAGATGATCTATGTCGATGCGACCTGCCCGCTGGTGTCAAAAGTCCATGTCGAGGCCCAACGGCATTTTGCCAATGGCGATGAGATCATCCTGATCGGTCATGCCGGTCATCCCGAAGTTGTCGGCACGATGGGCCAATTACCCGAGGGCGCGATCAGCCTGGTGGAAACCGTCGACGATGCCGACCATTTCACGCCACGCGATCCGGAGCGCATCGCTTTCGTGACCCAGACCACACTCTCGGTGGACGACACCTCGGCCATTGTGGCGCGTCTGCAGGGACGCTTCCCGGGCATGAAGGCGCCGCACAAGGAAGACATCTGCTATGCCACCACCAATCGCCAGGCGGCGGTCAAGGCGATGGCACCGCGCAGTGATCTGGTCTTCGTGATCGGCTCGCCGAACTCCTCGAACTCGGTGCGCCTTGTCGAAGTCGCCCAGCGGTCCGGTGCCAATGATGCGCGACTGGTCTCGTGCGCCGCCGATGTCGACTGGGCCACGATCGGCGCCATCCGCACGGTCGGCATCACCGCAGGCGCGTCCGCTCCGGAAGATCTCGTGGAAGGGCTCATCAATGCCTTCCGCGAGCGCTATGATGTGCAGCTTGAGGATATCCGCGTCACCGACGAGGATGTCGTGTTCAAACTGCCCCGCGCTGTCGCCTGAGGACATTCCATGGCCGAGAACAAGACCCAGCCCACCGCCATCAAGCCCGCCGACTATGTCGAGACCATCGAGCACCCCGTGCGGCGCGAAGATGCCCGCACCCTGCTCGCCCTGATGGAACGCATCAGCGGCTGGAAACCGAAGATGTGGGGCGCGGCCATCATTGGTTTCGGGACTTATCACTATAAGTATGAGAGCGGTCGCGAGGGCGAATTCATGCGTACGGGCTTCTCCCCGCGCAAGGCCAATATGGTCGTCTACATCATGCCCGGCTATAGCGATTATTCGGAACAACTCGCCCGGCTGGGCAAGCACAAGCTTGGCAAATCCTGCCTTTACATCAACAAGCTGGCGGATGTGGACATGGCTGTCCTGGAAGAAATCATCCGTGCCTGCCTCGACGACATGGCGAAGAAATACCCATTGTGAGTACGATCACCATCCACACTGACGGCGCCTGTTCCGGCAATCCCGGACCGGGCGGCTGGGGCGCCATTCTGGAGTGGAATGGCCACCGCAAGGAACTCAAGGGCGGCGAGGCCGACACCACCAATAACCGCATGGAGATGATGGCCGCGATCCAGGCCCTGGACGCGCTCAAGAAGGCTGACCGCTCGGTGATCCTGATCACAGACAGCGTCTATCTGCGCGATGGCATCACCAAGTGGATCCATGGCTGGAAGAAGCGCGACTGGAAGACCGCCGACAAGAAGCCGGTGAAGAATGTCGATCTGTGGAAACGCCTGGATGACCTCACCCGCTCGCACACGATCGACTGGCGCTGGGTCAAGGGCCATGCCGGAGATCCCGGCAATGAGCGGGCCGACGAGCTCGCGCGCGAAGGCCTGTCCGAAGCTCGCGGCCGCTAGGCCTGCCGCGTCTGCTCACTGCCAGACCCTGACGGGCTGGCTGCCGCGAGCTCGCGTCGCAAGGCCTCGAGCACATCCGGCAGGTGCAGCGGCTTGGTGAAATACCCCGTCGCCCCGATCCGGGCACATAATTCGCGGGTCGCACGCGTCGCATCAGCTGTGAGGGCGAAGATCGGAATTCCGGCATAGCTCGCATCCGATGCGCGGATCCGCCGGATCGCTTCATCACCCGCCATGACCGGCATCTGGATATCCATCAAGACTGCGTCGAACGTGTTGGCGTCGAACGTGTTGGCGTCGAGCATGTCGAGTGCTTCCTGACCGTTCACCGCCGTGATGACGTCGTACCGATCATGCTGCAGCAGGGCCGCGATCACCATCAGATTGGCCTGGACATCATCAACAACCAGGACCCGGCGTCCGACCTCACCGGCCTTGACCACGGCTGACGAGCGGGACGGTGCCGTGTTCGCCACCCGGCTGTGATCCGCCGGCAGAGGCAGGTTGAACCAGAAGGTCGACCCCTCGCCCACAACACTGTCAACGCCGATCTCGCCGCCCATCAGCGAAACCAGTTCATGGCAGATTGCGAGCCCGAGCCCCGTGCCCCCGTATTTACGGGTGATCGAGTTATCAGCCTGGGCAAAGCGGTCGAAAATAGCGGCGAGATTCTCGGTTTCTATTCCGGGGCCGGTATCGGTGACGCGGAAATCAATGCTGTCCCCTTCGCCGACGCGGATATCGACGCTGACCGCACCGCTTTCGGTGAACTTGATCGCATTGCCGATGATATTGATCAGGACCTGCCGGATCCGCTTCTCGTCGCCGACCACGAAACGGGCGACATCAGAGGACATAGCCACGTCGAGTGCGAGCTGTTTTTCCTTCGCCCGCAACTGCATGATGTCGCCAACCATGGCGACCAGCCCGCGCAGTTCGAATGATCTGTTCTCCAGCTCGATCATGCCGGATTCAATCTTCGAAATATCCAGGATGTCATCGATCAGGTCAGCCAGGGCCTGACCGGAATTGCGGATGGTCTCGACATGCGAGGCCTGTTTGCTGGTCAGCTCGGTCATTTGCAGGATCTGGGTCATGCCCAATACGCCATTGAGCGGCGTCCTGATCTCGTGACTCATATTTGCAAGGAATTCGGACTTGGCGAGACTGGCGCTCTCGGCCCGCTCCCGGGCCATATCCAGCGCGGCGGCCTGCTCGATATCTGCCGTCATATCCATGTGGACACCGGTCAGGATCGGGGGCGCATCCAGTCGTTCGCGATAGACTCCGAGGGACCGGATATGCCGATAACTGCCGTCAGGCCGGGCGTAGCGGTATTCTCGCTTGAGCTGTGTTTTCGTCTTGTAGGCCTCGGCCAGGCCTGCGGCGACGACATCGCGGTCTTCCGGGTGAATGCCCGCGACCCAGTCGGCCGGTGACGGATTGGCGGCGCCATCGGGAATATTGAACAGGCGACGACTGCCGATACTCATTGGTTGTGGGACAGACGTCCCAGACACCAATGCCGGAGCTGTTGAGCGCAACTTCCAGCCGGGTCGAGATCAGGCGCAGCTCTTCCTCGCGCTCCCGGCGTTCGGAAATATCCTGGAATGAGCCGACAAGGCGGACCGCTTCTCCATCCGTGAGGATGCGCCGCCCGACCGCCCGGACCCAGATGCGCCGGTTCTTGGCCGTAATGAACGGCAGTTCCAGATCCCATGGCTCGCCGGTTTCAACGCAATGTCCCACGGCCTGCGAAATCTGGTCGCGGGCTTCCGGGGCATAGAAATTGATCGCGTGCTCCATGTCCGGAATATAGTCCGGATCAACTTCATGGATCCGGCGGGTCACGGCGTCCCAGATCGGCGTCATCGTGTCGAGATCGACCTCCCAGCTGCCAATCCCGCCAAGCTCCGTGACGGCAGACAGGCGCTCCAGGAGGGATTCGAGCCGCTGCTGGCTCTCGACCAGTCCCGCTTCGGTTTGCTTGCGTTCGGTAATGTCGAAGCGAACGAAGATATACCGCTCAACCTCACCGGCTGAATTCAGCTGCGGCGCGATGATCGAGTCAGCCCAGAACATCTCGCCCGACCTGCCGCGATTGCAGATTTCGCCACGCCAGGGGCGGCCCGCGCGGATCGTCGCCCACATGTCTTCCCAGAAGGCGTCCGGGTGCATGCCCGCTTCCTGGAGGGACTGATGGGTGCGGCCAATGACCTCCTCGGCCGAGTATCCGCTCAACTGGCAGAAGGCCTCATTGACGTCGATGATGACGCCATTCGGGTCAGACACGCTGAAAACGGTGTGCTCGCGGATCACATTCATCAGCGACTGGGTCTCGAGCAATGCCTTGCTGAGCTGGTCCCGGATTCGGTTTCTCTCGGTAATATCGGTCTGCACCGACATGTAGCCCGTACAGGTGCCGGCGGCATCATTGATCGGCGTCAACTCGATCAGGACAGTGTATTCGGTCCCGTTCTTGTGGCGATTGACCAGCTCGACCTGACACTCCCTGCCGGCCTCAACCGCATCCACCATCTCCTGCACGACCTGGCGGTCGGAATTCGCGCAAAGCAGGAAAGAGCCGGGAAAGCGCCCGAGCATCTCGGACAGCGCATAACCTGTCTGCCGTTCGAAAGCCGGATTGGCCCACTCGATCGCTCCCGCCCGATTGGTGATCACCACTGAATTATGGGTGTGTCGGGCGACCAGGGCGAGACGGGTCTGTTCGCGCGAATCGATCCGGTCGCGGATCAGGTTCTCGACCATCCGGGCCAGCGAGGCCAGGCGGTCGCGGGCAGGCTGGTCCAATTGCATCGGCGCGTCATGGATCGCGCACAGCGTGCCCAGCTTCTCCCCCGACGGCAGCCGGATTGGGACGCCGGCATATCCCCGAATGTGGGGAGCGCCAGTGACCAGAGGGTTTTCCGCGAACAGCGGATCATCAAGCGCGTTCACCACCTCGTAAATGCCGTCCTGCTGGATCGCATGATCGCAGAAGGCCCAGGATCTCGGTGTCTCCGTGGCCGGCAGATTGACCGCGGACTTGAACCATTGCCGCTCCCGATCGACCAGGGAGACGGCGGCCATTCGGGCACCCGTTACCGCTGTAACCAGATCAGCGATCGCGTCATATTCGGCCTCGGCAGCGGTATCGAGCAAACCCAATGCGTGCAGCGCTTCAAGTCGATCTTCCTCGGGAATGTCCGGCATGACGGGACCCATCGCTGATATTCATGACAATCGTGCACGAGACAATCAGGTGTAATGGGCAAGAAAACGTAAAGAGCCGCCCTCAGCGGGGCGGCTCTTCAATCGGGACGACGGGGGGTCGGGATCAGTCGCCGAGGCGGAATTCCAGCTCGCGGGTATGGCCATCCGTCTGGGCAGCAGCCGGCGCATAACGCCAGGCTTCGATCGCGGAAAGGGCCGCCCGGTCGAAAATGCCCGCCGGTGTCGATTCGACAACTTCCGCATTGATGACACGGCCTTCAGCGTCGATCGAATAGGACAGGCGAACCATGCCCTCAATCCCACGGCGTTCCGCGCCACGCGGATAGTCCGGGGCGACCAGCTCGACGGTCTCGCGGCTCGTCGTGGTATTGGCAGCAGCCGGCGCCATCAGGGCGATCGGAGCGGCGATGGCCGAGACACAGACAAGGGCGGAAAGGATTTGCTTTTTCATGGCGCTCACTCGGGGTTGTTGTTTGCGAATACGAGCGGTGATCTAGACCAATGAAATTGCTGCAGGCTTGCTGAAACCATTAAGATTTGAACGAACCCGGTCATATTGCATGACCGGGTTCGCCATTTTACTTCACTTACGAACTAACGGTGAGTACAACGCCGTTCACGGCGCTGACGACCAGGGTAGACCCGGCAACCGGATCCGTTCCGTCGGGCGTTTCCGCCGCCCACTCGCTATCGCCATACTTGACCCGGCCGCGACCGGAGACGAAATCGCTGACAACCGTCACGCGCTGCCCGACCATCCGCAAGGAGCGGTCGTTCAGGCCCGAGCCGGCACCGGCCTTCATGGCCGGACGGACCCAGCGGTCCCCGACCCATAACAGGCCGAGCGACAGGAGGGCGAAGACCGCCCACTGGATCGGCCAGCTCACACCCAGCATTTCCATCGCGACGAAGCCGGTCAGGAAGGCCGCGGCAGCGGGCCAGAGCAGGTAGGTCGTGCCGGTGAGCAGTTCGGCGATGAGGATCACGCCGCCAATCGCCCACCAGGCCCAGAGATTCATGCGGTCAAAGACCGACATCCACAAATCCATCATGACATCTCCTTCTTGACCATTGGACCTAGCCCTTGCGGGTGGCCTCGGAAACGGCGTCATGCGCCGCCTTGCCCAGTTCGCCAACGCCCGTGATGGTCGACAGGATGTTGGAGAATTCGGCCGGGATGATCACCGTGCGCTGCTGCTCACTGGTGGCCAGCTTGCCGAAGGCCTCGATGTATTTCTGACCCAGGAAGTAGTTGATCGCGGACACATCACCCTTGGAGATGGCGTCCGACACCATCTGGGTTGCGCGGGCCTCGGCCTCGGCTTCGCGTTCGCGGGCCTCGGCGTCCAGGAAGGCACTTTCCTTGCGACCTTCGGCCTCGCGGATGGCGGCTTCCTTCTCACCCTCGGCGCGCAGGATGGCGGACTGCTTGGAGCCTTCCGCTTCCAGGATCTCGGCTCGCTTGAGGCGCTCGGCCTTCATCTGGCGGGCCATCGCCTCGGTGATATCGACCGGCGGCGACAGGTCACGGATCTCCATCCGGGTCACCTTGGCACCCCAGGGATTGGTCGCGGCATCAATCACCCCCAGCAAGCGGGCATTGATTTCATCCCGCTTGGACAGGGTCTCGTCGAGGTCCATGGAACCGATCACGGTTCGCACATTGGTCAGCGACAAATTGATGATGGCAAAGTCGAGATTGTCGACCTCATAGGCCGCCCGCGGCGCATCCAGCACCTGGATGAAGACAACGGCGTCCACAGAGACGGTCGCATTGTCCTTGGTGATGACGTCCTGATTGGGCACGTCGAGAACACGCTCACGCATATTCATCTTGTAGCCCACCGTATCAATGAACGGCACAAGGAAGTGGAGGCCGGGCTTGAGGGTTCGCGTGTAGCGTCCAAAGCGTTCGACGGTAAATTCCTTGCCCTGCGGCACTGTCTTGATCACCGAGGCGATGACAAACAATGCCAACAGCAGAAAGACACCAATACCGATCATTCCGAAGTCCATGCGAACCCCTCCTTACTTGTTGTTGAACACCCCCTCACACGAGGAGGGTCAGGCAGAAACGCCGTCGAGCTGACCAAGGATGTGATCAGCGGAAGACACCTTGAATTCACCCGGTGCCTCGACATTGAGCTCGGCAACCACGCCATCCTTGACCAGGATGGAGAAGCGCTGGGCACGCACGCCCATGCCGAAGCCCGTTCCGTCCATTTCCAGGCCGACCGCCTTGGCAAACTCGCCATTGCCGTCAGCCAGCATGACGACGTCGTCGCCGGCATTCTGGGACTTGGCCCAGGCGTCCATGACGAAGACATCATTGACCGAGAGACAGGCGATCGTATCGACGCCCTTGGCCTTGATGTCGGTGGCCTTTTCGATAAAGCCCGGCAGGTGCTTGGCCGAACAGGTCGGCGTGAAGGCACCCGGCACCGCGAACAGGGCGACGGTCTTGCCGGCGAACACGTCAGCCGTGCTCAGCTTGTTCGGTCCGTCAGCCGTCATGGTCATGAAGCTGGCTTCGGGAAGGCGATCTCCGACCGAGATGGTCATGGCATTTCTCCTGTTGATCAGTATGGGCGGTTTTCCGCACGGCAAGATAGCGGGAACCCGGCTGGACGCATCCCCCTTTTGGGAGGAACATGTCAGCCATGAGACCCGGACGTTCGACAGATGTGGACGAGACCTTCCTCGGCGGCAAGCTTTTGATCGCGACGCCGAGCATCGGGGATCCGCGCTTTGACCGCACCGTCATCCTCATGTGCGATCACGGACCTGAACACGCCATGGGAATCATCCTCAACAAGCCCGCCGATGACCTGCGCCTGCCCGAGCTATTCGAGCAGTTGGGGGTGGCGGGCTCGCAGCCGACTCCGGACAAGCCGGTACTGATGGGCGGGCCGGTTGACCAGGATCGCGGCTTCGTTCTGCACACCCGCGACTACTCGACCGAGGACGCGACCCTGCCCGTCAACGAGCGAATCGGGCTGACCGCGACCAAGGATGTGCTCGAGGCCATGGCATCGGCAGCCCCGCCGCGCCGCAGCCTGCTGGCGCTGGGTTATGCCGGCTGGGGCGCTGGACAGCTGGAACACGAACTCGCCGCCAATGCCTGGCTGGTGGCGGAACTGGATGAAGACCTTGTCTTCGACACGGATGACGCGGACAAATGGCCGCGCGCGCTGGACCTTCTCGGTGTCAGCCCCGAACATCTTTCCGCCCTGTCGGGCCACGCCTGACGTCCCGAGAACGGATCTCCCATGTCACCCCATATTGTCGAGGACGGCGAATTCGCCGGTTGGCGCATCTGGCCTGACGACCCGTTCGAACAGACGGTCGGCCCCTTTTTCATGCGGCTTGGAACGGACGGACCGGAAATGGCCTTCCGCGCGCAGCGTCACCACCTCAATGGCATGGGTGCCGTTCATGGCGGCTGCCTGATGAGCTTTGCTGATTTCGCCCTGTTCGGGATCGCCCATGAAGAGCTTAAACCCTCGGGCTATGGCGTCACTGTCGCCTTTACGTCGGAATTTATTTCGGGCGCGAAAGAAGGCGCACTGATGGAAGCGCGGGGCGAGGTTCTGCGCGCTGGCGGATCACTCATTTTCGTGCGCGGCCTGATAACCGGTGATGATGTCCCGGTACTCAACTTCTCCGGTACGATCAAGCGCCAGCGGGCTTGAACCGACCGTCCATGCCACCGATCAGCGCCTGCTCGGCCGCATCCGGCGACAGGGCACCGGCATAGCGATAGCCCTGGGCATACTGGCAACCCATAGCGGCAAGCCGCTCGGCCGCCGCAATATTCTCGACGCCCTCGGCCACGACCTTCATGCCGAAATGCATGGCCAGCTGGATCACCGATTTGACCACTGTCCCGGCCGCTTCATCACCGGCCATGGCCCGGACGAAATAGCGATCGATCTTGACCACATCGAAAGGCAGCATGTCGAGCCGCGCCAGGGAGGAATAGCCGGTGCCGAAATCGTCCAGCGCCAGCGACACCCCGCCCTCGGCCAGCCTTTGCATCGCCGCCGCCGCCATATCGGGGTCCTGCATGATCTCGGTCTCGGCAATCTCCAGCTTGAACGCCCCGGCGGGCAGTTTTGCAGCCCCGACGCAATCAAGCAGGTCAGTCACGAATGCCGGATCAACCAGTTCGCTGACCGTCGCATTGGCGGAAATGAAGATATCGGCCGCCGCGCCATGGGCGACCCGCCAGGAGGACAGGTCCGCGGCCGCATGACCGCGCACAGTGGTGCTGATCCGGTTGAGAAGGTCGAGCTCATCGGCCATGTCGAGGAAATCGTCCGGCGACAGGATTCCGACGCCCGGCCGGTCCCAGCGGGCCAAGGCCTCGAAACCGGCGAGCCGGCCGGTATCCAGCGCGATGATGGGTTGATACCAGGCCATGACTTCGCCGGCGGCAACGCCCTTGGCGAGGGCATGTTCTTCGCCGATCCGCCCGGCCAGGTCTCGCGTGGCGCCCGCCGGGGTCATGAGGCCCTCAAACCGTCCGTCGCCGACGCGCTGGCCGAGCAGGCGGACATAGGCCAGACGGTTGCCCGCACCGATCAGGCGAATTCTGAGGTCCAGCGCGTCGCCATCAACCGCGGCGGCGAGCCGCGATTGATCGGCCGGTCCGAGACGGTCCAGGAAACCCTGCCAGTCCATCTCGGCCTGGTCGAAACCAAAGGCCGCGGCATCACCGGTCAGACGGACCCGACCGGCGGCAAGGTCACAGGCAAAGGCCAGCGCACCGGCTGCCCGGACCCCGGCTTCATATCCGGTTTCCGTCATTTGCGCGGATCGGTGGACAGAATGGCGAAACGGTCATGGTCGCGCCATTCACCGGCGATATTGAGGAAGGCGCGCGAGCGGCCTTCCTGCACGAAGCCGACCTGTTCCAGCAAGGTGCGCGAGGCGGCATTGTTCGGCTGGCACGCAGCCTCGACCCGATGCAGGCGCAACTCGTCAAAGGCAAAGGCCAGAACGCGGCGCACAGCGGCCCGCGTATGGCCCTTGCGGACATAGGGCGAGCCGATCCAGTAGCCGACATCGGCCGATTGCAGCACGCCGCGCCGGACATTGTTCAGATTGCAGGCACCGAGCAGGACATCATCGCGGGCACGGACCACAAAGAAGGGATAACCCAGCCCGGCATCGCGATCGGCCTGATAACGGTCAATGCGGCGGCGGAACGCCCCCTTGGACAATTCATCGCTCGTCCAGGCGGGTTCCCAGGGCTCGGTGTGAGCGCGCGAGGCCCCGCGCAGCTTGGCCCAGTCTTCGTAGTCGGAAAGCGTCGGGGCTCGCAGGCGAATGCCCTGACCGGTGAGGGTCTCGTCCCAGGAAGTTTCGCGCCAGACTGCCAAATTCCATCTCCGTAACCGGGCGGATACTAGTCCGCCTTCTTGTTCTTGTCGCCATCGTGCGATGGCGTTGTAAAGCGCAGCCGGCCCCGGCTGACATGCAGGGCGAGATACACCCCGATCAGAGCCAGCGCCAGACCATACCAGGTCAGGGCATAGCCCAGATGCTTGGCTGGCGGCGTCCGGCTCAAGGAGGCCGGCATGCCGCTGTCCGAGCGGGCCCAGACCGGCAAGAGGCTGTCCGGGTCTATCCCGAAGGCCGCCGCCATGGCTGCACGATCATGGCTATACCATGCATTGGTATCCGGATCGTTTCCGGGTGTGAAAAGACCGGGCCCGGGTGGCGTTTCAATGCGCCAGACCTGTACGGCCGTCTGCGCCTCGCTGCGCAAATCCTCGAAAGCCACTTCGACCATCAAGAAACGCGCCGGATCGTCAGGACTGCAGCGCGGCGCCGGCATCAGGGCCAGCCGCATCCAGCCAGCGGTCTCGCGCAGGGTGTAGAGGCGCAGCGTCTGGCCGCTCAGCGGTACAGGACCGGTGACCGGCGCCGAGAAGGCACCGGTGCCCGGTTCACACAAGGCCTCGCGGAAACCGACGGCCTCACCGCGCGCTTCATAAGCCTCGATCTGTCCGGCCTTCCAGGACATGCGCTGCATCTGCCAGCCGCCCAGCGTCAACAACAGGGCAAGGCTTGCCGCAGTGAACAGGGTGAGTAGTGGAAGCGGCTGGAAACGGGGCATGGCGGACAGGGTCCATCACCGAAAGGGGCGAGGCGGTCAGGCCTCAATCGTCCAGCCGGGCCTCCTGGGCGTCGTGCTGGAATTGCAAGGCAAAGAGCAGGCCCTTGATCGGCCGCAGGGCGGCAATACAGGCGAGCGGGACGAAAGGCAGCTGGAAGATCGCATGGACCCACCAGGGTGGGCTGAAGGCCGCCTCGACCAGAAGGAAGAGGACCATGGCCAGGAAGCCGACGATGAAAAGGACGAAGACCGAGGCGCCGTCACCGACATCGGCACATTCAAAGTCTGCCCCGCACACATCACAACGCGGCGCGATCTTGAGCAGTCCGTCGAACATGGCCCCCTCCCCGCATTTCGGGCAGCGCCCCCGGGCGCCGGTCGAAAACGGGGAGGGTTTTGTCATGCTGTCGGTCAGCCTTGGTAGACGACGTAGACGAAGGCGAACAGGAAGAGCCAGACGACGTCAACGAAATGCCAGTACCAGGCCGCGGCTTCGAGACCGAAATGCTTCTTCGCGCTCATCTGACCGTTCAGAAGACGGATCAGGCAGACGGCGAGGAAAATGGTGCCGATGACGACGTGGGCGCCGTGGAAGCCGGTCGCCATGAAGAAGGCCGAGCCATAGAGATTGCCGCCATCCGCCATCGAGAAGGCGAAATGGGCTTCCGAATACTCGTAAACCTGCAGGGCCGTGAAGAACATGCCAAGCGCGACCGTGAAGATCAGGCCGGTGATTGCGCCCTTGCGGTCATCATGCTGAAGCGCGTGGTGCGCCCAGGTCACGGTGGTGCCCGACAGCAGCAGGACCAGCGTGTTCATCAGCGGGATATGCCAGGGATCGAAGGTTTCCACGCCAGCCGGCGGGAATGTCGCAAGCGCCGGGTCGAGGCGCACGTCCGGGAAAATCGCGTATTCGAAGAAGATCCAGAACCAGGCCACGAAGAACATCACTTCCGAGGCGATGAACAGGATCATGCCATAGCGCATGCCGATATCGACAACGCTCGTATGATCGCCGCGCTGGGATTCCTTGATCATGTCTCCCCACCAGCCGATCATCGTCCAGATGACCACGCCGAAACCGAGGATCAGGCCGCCCCAGGATCCCTCGGCCAGCATGAAGGCCAGCGGATGCTCGGCCGAGACCAGGCCCGCCATATTGCCGACGGCACCAACGGCCAGAAGGAAAGCGCCCACCGAGCCCACAAACGGCCACGGGCTCGGGTCAACCAGGTGGTAGTCGTGCTTAGCGGCATGCCCAGCCATCGCGAATCTCCTGCGATTTCAAATCAGCGAAGTATGCCCCTGATACGCGGCACACCCGAAAGGTTCAATGCTAAGGCGCGGCGTCGGACGGATCCGACCCCCCGTCTTGGGACTCAAAAAAGGTATAGGACAGGGTGATTGCGGTGACATCATCCATGCGCGCCTCCTCGTCGATCAACGGATCGACAAAGAACAGGACCGGCATCTCGATGCTCTCACCCGGTTGCAGCGTCTGCTCGGTGAAGCAGAAGCATTCCAGTTTGGAAAAATAGGTCGCCGCCTTGTAGGGCGCGACATTATAGGTGGCCACGCCGGTGACCGGCTGGCTCGAATTATTGGTCGCCGTGTAATAGGCGAGTGCCGTTTCACCGACCCGGACCGTGATCGAACGCTGCGCCGGCTCGAAGGTCCAGGGCAGGTTGCGATTGGTATTGGCGTCGAAATAGACGGTGACTTCGCGATCCAGAATGGCACCGGCCTCGCCGACCGCGACCTGGGTCGTGCCGCCATAGCCGGTCACACGACAGAACAGGTCGTAAAGCGGGACCGCGGCATAGGCTGCGCCCACCATGACGACGGCGGCCAGCGCCGAGAAGGCCGCAACACGGGCATTCTTGTTGAGCGGGATACGGGTCATGCGCCCGCTCCCGCAGCGATATTCTGGCTCAGGCGCACGACGGTGATGGCAAACACCGCGACCATGAAGCCGACCAGCGACCAGGCGATGACCACATTGCGACGCGCGCGGGCCTTCTCCTGCTCGGGTGTCAGGCGCACGGTCTCGGTCGACTGCGTATAGTCCGGCTGCTTGGACTCGATGACCTCTTCGATCATCTCGCCGACGGACTTCTTGGTTTTGCGGTTCTCAGTCTCTGTCATCATCCCACTCCCGGAATGGCGACATATGCACCAAATGCGTGCTCGATGATCAATGCGGCAAAAAGAACCGTCAGATAACCGATCGAATAGGCGAAGAGGTCACGAGCGGCCTTGTCGCCAGCCCGAACGGCATAGAGCGCGCCCTCTTCGGCGGAACCGGCCTCACCGGCACGAGAGCGGAAAATCCGCCAGGCCAGCAGCAGGAAGAGCACGCCGCCGCCCAGCGAGGTCGCGCCATAGACAGCGCCGCCCAGCCCGGTCAGGACCGGCGCGCCTGCGAAGACCACCAGCACGAGGGAGTAGAGCAGGATTTGAAGACGTGTCGACTTGGCACCCCGGGCGACCGGCATCATCGGCACATTGGCCGCGGCATAGTCGCCCGACTTGTAGAGCGCCAGCGCCCAGGAATGGGGCGGCGTCCACAGGAAGATGATCATGAAGAGAATGAAGGCATCGAGCGAGATCTCGCCGGTTGCCGCGACCCAGCCGATCATCGGCGGGAAGGCGCCGGCAGCGCCACCAATGACGATATTCTGCGGCGTCGAGCGCTTGAGGATCATCGTGTAGATGACGGCGTAGAAGAAGATCGAGAAGGCGAGCAGGCCGGCGGCCAGGTAATTGCTCGCCAACGCCATCAGCAGAACCGACAGGATGGCCGCGACGACACCGAAACCATAGGCATTGGCCACCGAGACAACGCCGCGCGGAATCGGACGCTTGCGCGTGCGCTGCATGGTGGCGTCGATATCGGCGTCATAGGCCATGTTGAGCGCACCGGCAGCGCCGGCACCCACGGCCAGGCACAGGATCGACATCACCGCCAGGAAGGGGTCGGCATCGACCGGTGCCGCGATGAGACCGGCAAAGGCGGTGAAGACGACCAGCGTCATCACCCGCGGTTTCATCAGGTCAAAATAGTCGCGGGGCGAGGCTGTCGAAACAGCCTCGCCCTCTGCGCGATTGTCGCTTGGGGTCACAATGGTGTCCAAGGTCAAACCCTATTTGATCTTCGGCAGTTCGGAGAACTGGTGGAAGGGCGGCGGCGAGGACAGCGTCCACTCGAGCGTGGTTGCGCCTTCACCCCACGGATTGGCGTCTGCCTTGCGGCGACGGATCATCGCGTCGACGAGCACGGCAAAGAAGAGAATCATACCCACCAGCATGATCACATAGCCCCAGGAGGAGACAGCGTTCCAGAACTCGAAGGCATCCGGATAGTCGACATAGCGACGCGGCATGCCATTCAGGCCGAGGAAGTGCTGCGGGAAGAAGATCACGTTCGCGCCGATGAAGAAGAAGAAGAACTGGGCGCGAGCGAGCCAGGAATTGTACTTCACGCCGAAAATCTTCTCGAACCAGTAGTACCAGCCGGCGAAGATCGCGAATACGGCACCCAACGACAGCACATAGTGGAAGTGCGCCACCACATAATAGGTGTCGTGCAGGGCCTGGTCGACGCCGGCATTGGCCAGCACCACGCCCGTCACACCGCCGACGGTGAACAGGAAGATGAAGCCGATCGCCCACATCATCGGGGTGCGGAACTCGATCGAGCCGCCCCACATCGTGGCAATCCAGGAGAAAATCTTGATCCCCGTTGGTACCGCAATGACCATGGTCGCGGCCACGAAATAGGCTTTCAGATCAACCGGCATACCGACCGTATACATGTGGTGAGCCCACACGATGAAGCCGATGAAGCCGATCGCCACCATGGCATAGGCCATTCCGAGATAACCAAAGATCGGCTTGCGCGAGAAGGTCGACACAATGTGCGAGACAATGCCGAAACCGGGCAGGATGAGAATGTAGACTTCCGGGTGACCGAAGAACCAGAACAGGTGCTGGTACATGACCGGGTCACCGCCACCTTCCGGTGCGAAGAAGGCCGTGCCGAAATTACGGTCGGTCAGCAGCATGGTCAGCGCGCCGGCGAGAACCGGCAGCGAGAGCAGAAGCAGGAAGACGGTCACCAGAACCGACCACACGAAGAGCGGCATCTTGTGGATCGTCATGCCCGGAGCGCGCATGTTGAAGATCGTGGTGATGAAGTTGATGGCACCCAGGATCGACGAGATACCGGCAATGTGCAGCGACAGGATCAGGAGATCCATCGCCGGACCATTATGGCCGGAGGTCGACAGTGGCGGATAGAGAACCCAGCCGCCCCCGAAACCGAGATCGGCACCGGCACCCGGTACAAACATTGACATCAGCGCCAGCGCGAAGGAGGCCGGCAGGAGCCAGAAGGAGATATTGTTCATCCGCGGGAAGGCCATGTCGGGCGCGCCGATCATGAGCGGGACGAACCAGTTGCCGAAACCGCCGATCATCGCCGGCATGACCATGAAGAAGATCATGATCAGGGCGTGCATCGTGGTGACAACGTTATAATTGTGCGCATTGCCGAACAGAGCGCCCCAACCGGTATCCTCACCGGTGAAGACCTGCAGGCCCGGCTCCATGAGCTCCCAGCGGATCAGGCCGGAAAGACCACCACCAATGATCCCCGCGAAGATCGCGAAGACCAGGTACATCGTACCGATGTCCTTGTGGTTGGTGGACAGCACCCAACGGCGCCAGTCCCACATGCTCGGGGTGTGATCGTCGTGCGTAGCGGCGTCAGCAGACATGGTTCAGCCCATCCCTAGTCGAGTTGCGCCAGGCGCGTTTCCCGCGCGGCGGTGTATTCAGCAATGATCGCGTCAGCGGCTTCGGAGTATTCGTTCTCGGCCTTGGCCGCGATCCAGGCGTCGAAGACATCCTGGGGCACGACATGAACTTCGATCGGCATGAAAGCGTGGCGAAGACCGCAAAGCTCGGAGCACTGGCCGTAATAGACACCCTCCTGGGTCGCCTGGAACCAGGCCTCGTTGATCCGGCCCGGAATGGCATCCATCTTGGTGCCGAAGGCCGGCATCGCCCAGTTGTGGATGACGTCGGACGCCGTGACCTGCAGGCGGACCGTCGCATTGACCGGAACCACCAGCGGGTAATCAACTGACAGATTGCGCAGCTGACCCGGTTCGAGGTCTTCCTCTTCAACCATGTTGGAGAAGTATTCCGCGACTTCGTGATCCGGATATTCGTAGGACCAGTTCCACTGATTGCCGGTGGCCTTCAGCGTGAAGTCGATCTCGGCCGGGATCACGTCCTGCTTGTAGAGAAGCGGGAAGGACGGGATTGCGATGCCGATCAGGATCAGCACCGGTACCGCCGTCCACACCACTTCGAGCAGCGTGTTGTGGCTGAACTTGGAGGGCGTCGGATTGGCCTTCCGGTTATAGCGGATCATCACATAAACCAGCAGGCCCATCACGAAGACCGTGATCACGGTGATGATGATCAGCAGGAGATTATGGAAAGACACGATGTCTTCCATGATCGGTGTCACGGCAGGCTGAAGGCCCAGCGCTCCGTCGGTTGGCTGGCCGGGCGTGGCAAACGCGCCGGCTGCGAAAGTCGTCCAAGTGAGCGCAAGTGCGGTCAGGAATCGCATGGCTTCCCCATACAAGTCAGGCATTAAGGCGGGAATCCCCCACCGATGGCGGCGGAATATAGAGCCCGTCTCCGGCCCTGTCAGGCCATCAACGGCATTTTTTCTCGTGTCATACACACTGGGCGCCGCATTACAGGAGATTGTCCGCCTGTAAAAGGCCGCATGTCCAGCTCGCGAAGTTATGATCAGCGTATTTGTCATCAGTGACATATCATGGAGCGGTTCATAGCAACGGAAAGGAGCGACCGATGCGTCCATTCGTCTCACTCGCTGCCCTTGTAGTTTGTATGAGTACTGCACCGGCAACCGCCCAATTCCAGGTGCTCGGCCGTTCACCCGCCGCGACCTGTTTCGAACATGCCGTCGCCTCCCGTCATGATGTCCGCGCCGTCCAGGATTGCGACATGGCCCTGCGCGACAATCGCGTGACCCGCCGTGATCGCGCGGCGACACTGGTCAATCGGGGCATTTTGCGGATCCACCAGAACCGGCATGATGAAGCCCTCGACGACTTTCGACGGGCCGAATCCCTGCACGATTTCGCCCCCAGCGCGCTGGCCGTAAACCGGGCCTGTGCCCTGATCGGGCTCGGCCGCTATGCCGAGGCCGTGGAGCAGGCGGATCTGGCGATCCGCCTCCAGGACAGCCGCGAGGCCGATGCCTGGTATAATCGCGGGCTGGCGCTGGAAGCGCTGGATGAGCTCGCAGCCGCCTATGATTCCTATCGTCAGGCCCGTCGGTTGCGTCCCGGATGGGACCTGCCGCAGCATGAGCTGTCCCGCTTCACCATCTCTTCGCGCTAGCGGGCGCAGCCTCCGACCGGCGTGGCGACTGCGTCGCGCCGCGCGCCTTGTGTTCACGCCCGGGGTCGGCTCGACTATGTATGGTGTCGAGAAGCCCCGGGAGTGCGCATCATGTCCGATGATCCGATCAGCCAGTTCGATTTTGATGCCGACAGCGTGCAACCGATTCTGCACGACGCCCTGCACGGGGCCGATGATGGCGAACTCTTCCTGGAAACCGAGGTTTCCGAATCACTTGTCTTCGATGATGGACGCCTGAAGGCCGCCAATCTCGATTCGGCGCGCGGCTTTGGCCTGCGCTGTGTCGCGGGCGAGGCCTTCGGCTATGCCCACTCCTCCGATCCGACCCTGGATGCCGTTCGGCGCGCCGCCGAGGCCGCCTCGGCCGTCAAGCGCGGCCATGCCGGCGTCCTGGCTCCGCCGCCCGCCGGCACCAATCGCAAGCTCTATGACGCCATCGACCCGGTCGCCCAGCCCGGTTTCGAAACCAAGGCGTCATTGCTGCAGGAGATCGACGCCTATTGCCGGACCAAGGATGCCAGCGTGGTCCAGGTGTCCGCCTCGATCGCCGGCGCCAAGCGGTCCGTGTCGATCCTGCGCGCCGGGGGTGATCTGAAAACCGATATCCGTCCACTCGTCCGGCTCAATGTGTCGGTGACCGTCGAGCGCGCCGGGCGGCGCGAAACCGGCTCGGCCGGAGCTGGTGGCCGGGCCGAGTTCGATCGCTGGATCACGCCGGATTCCTGGAAGCCGCTGGCCGATGAAGCGCTGCGCATTGCCCGCGTCAATCTCGATGCGGTCGACGCCCCCGCCGGAGTCTATGACGTCGTGCTAGGACCGGGCTGGCCGGCCGTCCTTCTGCACGAGGCCGTGGGTCATGGCCTGGAAGGCGATTTCAACCGCAAGGGCTCGTCTGCCTTCGCCGGGCGCATGGGTCAGCAGGTCGCCGCCAAGGGCGTGACCGTCGTCGATGACGGCACCATGCCGGAACGCCGCGGCTCGCTCACCATTGATGATGAAGGCACGCCGACCGAACGTTCGGTACTGATCGAGGACGGCATTCTGACCGGTTACATGCAGGACCGCATGAATGCCCGCCTGATGGGCCAGAAGCCGACCGGCAATGGCCGGCGTCAGTCCTATGCCCACCCGCCGCTGCCGCGCATGACCAATACCTACATGCTGGCTGGCGAGCACAAGCGCGAGGAAATGGTCGAAAGCCTGAAGGACGGCATCTATGCCGTGAATTTCGGCGGCGGCCAGGTCGATATCACTTCGGGCAAATTCGTCTTCCAGTGCACCGAGGCCTATCGTGTCCAGGACGGCAAGATTGTCGCTCCGGTCAAGGGCGCGACCCTGATTGGTGACGGCCCGACCGCCCTCACCCAGATCACCATGATCGGCGATGATTTCGAGATGGATCCGGGTGTCGGCATGTGCGGCAAGGCCGGCCAGGGCGTCCCCGTCGGCGTCGGTCAGCCAAGCCTGAAGATTTCCGGCCTGACGGTCGGTGGTTCCGGCGGCTGAACCGTCGACCAATCGGGCGATCAAGCGCCCGATACCGACCGTGACCAAAATTTCATGTCCGAAAGATTACCACGGCGTGATCGCTCTGCATTCTATAAAATCATTACATAACAGCGCTTTACTGCGAAACCTGTGCGGCTTAGCGCGTGCAGCATAACACGTCCGTGACGAACCTTACGGAAGCGTACGTAGCGCCCCGCACCGGCCACGCCTAGAGCCTCAGCGACGGGGAGTTGGGCAGGTACAAAGCGTAGGGACATTATGCGAGGGATTTTGAAAAGCAGCGTGGCCGGCATAGCCGTCAGCGCGCTCATGGGTGCATCTGCATTCGCACTGCAGGACGGCCCGGCCGCCAGCAATTCACCACTTGTCCGGACCCAGTCCGGCGTGGCCACCTATCAGCAGGACTTCTTCACCAACTACGCGCCTGTCACGGCACTGGACATGGTGTCACGCGTCCCGGGTTTCGGCCTGTCGAACGGTGATACCAGTCGCCGCGGGCTTGGCGACAGTTTCGGCAATCTGCTGATCAACGGGCGCCGCCCGTCGAACAAGTCACTCTCGCTGCAGACTGTGCTGCAACGCATTCCGGCCGATGACGTCGCCCATGTCGAGCTGATCCAGGAAGCCCTGCCACAATACGACATGCGCGGCCATTCGCGCCTCGTGAATGTGGTTCTGCGCGAGGGCGCCGGTCAGTCCGGTTCCTGGGATGCACGCCTGCAAGTCTCCGACAGCGGGCGGCTCGGCCCGCGCCTCATCGCCTCCTACACAACACCGGTCGGTCCGACCGAGATGACCTTCGGTCTCGATACGGGGATGAGCGGCAATCGCGTGGAGCGCCAAACGGCAGACCATGACGCGGCCGACATCGCGCTACGGCGCGGGCATGACAATGACCAACGTCAATACGAAGAGTTCGCTCCAAGCTGGTCGATGAATTGGGACATTGACGACTCGTCTCGCCTGCGCGTCGATGCCCGGGCCAATATCTGGACCTGGCATCGTGTCCGATTCGCCGAGTTCAACGCCGTGTCGGGCTCGACGCTGACGCCCGACCGGCTCGAGCACAACGAGACCGAAAATCACGGCAGCCTGTATTCCGGCACGCTTTCATACCAGCGGGACCTGGGCGAGCAGCTGTCGTCGGAAACACTCCTCCTCGCCACCCGCGAGCGCTATGAAGACGGTCCGGAGGCCTATGAGACCTATGACCCGCTCACCGGCTTCATTGGGGCCCAGATCGTCGATTACTCGGGCGAAACAGAAGAAACCGCCTTCCGCCAGACCCTGTCATGGGACCCCAATGAGCAGCACTCGCTCGAGATTGGTGGCGAGCACGCCCTCAATGCCCGCGACACGGACTTCGCAATTGCGATCGATGACGGCACGACAGTGACGATGCTTGACCTGCCGGTATCCTCCACCCGGGTCGAGGAAAGCCGCAGCGAACTCTTTGCCAATCATGTCTGGCAGATCAACGACCAATACAGCCTCGAAAGCGGACTGCGCTACGAGTTCTCCGAGATCACCCAGACCGGCGATGCACAACAGACGCGCTCCTTCACCTACCCGAAGCCGAGCATCACGCTGAACTACCGGTCGGATGACCGAAACCGTTTCCGCTTCAGCGGACGGCGGGATGTGGCCCAGCTGGAGTTCGGCAAGTTTGCCTCCTCGGTCGATGTCCAGGATGGAAACTCCACCTTGGGCAATCCGGACTATGTGCCCCAGCGCACCTGGACGCTGGAAGGCGAGTGGGAACGCCGCTTCGGTGATGAGGGCTCATTCTCGTTGCAGATCGGTTATGACTGGGTCGAGGATCTCGATGGCTGGGTGTCGATCACGACGCCAAGCGGTGTCTTTGATGCCCCGGGCAATATCGGCGATGGCACCAATCTGCGGGTCACCGGCAACATGACCACCCCGCTGGACTCGCTCGGTCTCAACAATGCCGTCCTCGACGTCTTCCTCGAATGGTACAATACCAATGTCGAGGACCCGCTGACCGGTGAGGACCGGCACTGGTCGGGCTATCGTGAGTGGGAGCTCCGACTCGATTTCCGCCAGACCTTCCCTCAAAGCCAGATGGCCTGGGGTTGGGATTATTTCTGGCTGTCGAATGGCGAGGTGTTCCGCGCACGCGAATACCAGGTTCACGACAATACCGATGGCGATCTGGACATTTACGTCGAGACGACGCGCTTTTTCGGCGTGACCCTGCGCGCCCAGGTGGATGGCGTGTTCAATGATGGCGATGAGCGGCGGCGGGTTTTCTATGATGGCTCCCGCGCCGATGGCATCATCGATTCGATCGATTATCGGAACTGGTCGATGGGCCGCACCTTCCAGATCAGTGCCCGCAGCACATTCTGATGATCCGGCGCCGGCAGCCTGGCTGTCGGCGCCGATCCCATTGCCGATCACATTGAAGAGAGCGCCACATCAATCCGGTGGCGGCGTGAAACGGGTGCAGCTAGGCTGACAGCCGTGCGGACCTGAAAGTCCGGAACCGAAATTCATCCTGTGCCGGTGTGGGGGCTGCTGGCGCAAACGAGCTGCAGCGGTGATCCCACCGCATGGCAGGCACAGGAGCGCGCATGAGCGTCTTTGATCGTGACTTGAAACCGCGCCGGCTGAGCCGGGCGCTGCTCGCTGGCACCGCTCTGGCCCTGGCCTCACTCGGCCTGACCGCGCCAGGCCAGGCCCAGACACGGGTCAATCTGGTGCGCGCGCCCAGTGGCCATCTGCTGATCCCGGTCTCGCTCAATGAGAGCGAGCCCCAGACCTTCATTCTCGATACCGGCGCCAGCAATACCGCCATCGCCCAGCCGGTGGCCGAAGGTGTCGGCTTCGTGTCGCAATGGGAAGATTACGACCTCGTCCAGTCGCTGAATGCGCGGTTCGACGCCGAGCGCTACCCGATCGAACGGCTCTACATGCCGGGGCTCGACCCGGTCGGCGTCAACAGCGTGATCATTCCGGTGGCTGCAGAACATCCCCTGCCCGTTGCCGGGCTATTGGGCGCGGACGCCATTACCGCGGACCGCTATGAGATCGATGTCGACACGCTCCAGCTGATTCTCGACAGCGGGCCTGCCGCCCATCCGGACGGTCAGATCGAACGCCGCGGCCTGCTGATCGGCGAAGCGCAATTGCGCCGACGCTCGGCCCCGGTCCATGTCATCATCGACACGGGCAGCTCGCACACACTGATCAATCGTCAGCTTCGCCGCCATCTCTTTGATGCCGGCGTCCAGTTCAACATCAATGTCGCGGTCACCGGGATCGAGGATGAAGACCCGGAAGAAGCCCGGCCTGTTCTCATTCGCCAGCTGCAGATCGGTGGCCTTTGTGTCGACCAGTCTCCGGCGCTGCAATCCGATCTCGACGTGTTTGACGCGCTGGGCTGGGCCGATGAACCGGCCATGGTGATCGGCATGGACACATTGCGCCATGCCCGTATCCGCGTCGACCGGACGACCGGCGTGTTCGAAATCTCCGGCACCACCGAGGCCACACAATGCAATGGCGACCGGGTGCAGATGCCTGGTCTTTAGACCCCCCTGGAAATGCGCAAGACAAAGGCCGCGGAACAGACGTTCCGCGGCCTTCCTCATTCAGACCTGGAGCGCGGCTCAGGGCGCGTCCGACGACCGGTCCATGGACGGACCACCGGCTTCGGTTTCCGTCGGATGCGAGGTCAGGCTGCTCTCCGCCATCAGACGCTTGATGATCGGTGAGATCAGCAGCATCAGCAGAGCGATCAACATGGCGATGATCCCGACCTGCGTATAGACGCTGACATAGGTCGCCTTGGCTGCCGCCACATTGGTCAGCTGGCCGCCAACCGTTTCTGCGCCCGTCGACTTCGCGATCACGCCGGCAAGATAGTTGGACAGACCGGAATAGAGGAACCAGGCCCCCATCGTCATCCCGACGACCCGTGCCGGTGCCAGCTTGGTCACCGCAGACAGGCCGACCGGTGAGAGCAGAAGCTCCGACATCGTGTGGATCCAGTAGATCAGGAAGATGAAGACAACCGCCGTCATCCCGGCCGAGCCACCGGCCTGCATCCCGCCGACCAGGGCGAGGAATCCAAGCCCCACACCAAAGACACCGATCGCGAATTTCACCGGTGTCGAGGGCTCACGGTTCCGCTTGGCCAACGCAATCCACATCCAGGCCACGATCGGCGCGAAAATGAAGATGAAGCCGGCATTGAGCGACTGGAAGACCGGGGCCGGTACCGACCATCCGAAAATGGTCTTGTCGACAAGTCGGTCGGTGAACAGGTTGAGCGAAGATCCAGCCTGCTCGAACAGGGCCCAGAACGGGATCTGCGCAAGCACGAAATAGATCGCGGCAAACATGCGACTGCGCTCGACACCGCTCAGCTTGATGATGCTGTAGAGGACAAGCAGGACGAAGATTGCCACGCCCAGCATGCCGACAAACCACTCGGGAATGACGTGCGCATTCATGACCAGCGACATCGACACGGCGATAATGCCCAGCCCGGCCAGATAGCAGGCGTGTTCGACCGTGATCGGGCCAAGCACCTTCTTCTTCAGCTTTTCGGGATTGGGCGGCTCGGCACGACCTTCAAGGTATTTCTGACCCCAGATGAAGACGGCCAGACCGGCCAGCATGCCCACGCCGGCGAGGCCGAAGCCCCAGGCCCAGCCATAGACGATACCCAGGATGCCGCAGGTTATGGATGACAGGAATGAGCCCAGATTGATGCCCATGTAGAAGAGCGTGAAACCGGAGTCGCGACGCTTGTCTTCGACGCCATAGAGCGAGCCGACAATCGTCGAAATATTGGCCTTGAGGTAACCGACACCGGCAATGATCAACGCCAGAGAGAGGTATAGGATGAAGACGTAGAGCGGCTGGCGAACCGGTTCGCCGACGGCATACTCGCCTTCGGCGGCACTGGTCAGCACCGTGTCATCATCATTGTCCCGGGTCCCATTATCGTTGACGACCTCAAGATAGTTCTGATCGGCCTCGGTGAGCTGATAGGTCGCGCCGGCGATCTCCACCGTGCGAACAACATCGTCGCCATCCATGGAGATCGTGACCGGGAACTCGCCCTCACCGGGCAGTTCGAGTGTCGTTGCCGGCTCGTCACCCGAGCAGGACGCGATCCCGAACGTATTGCAGATATTGGCGAGGAAGCTGCGCGGTTCCGCGATCAAGGCGTATTCCGCTGCGCGTTCCACTTCCTGCTCGGCGGCGTCATAGCGTTCACCGAGGAAGCTGCGGGTGTCGCCATTGCTACCTGTCAGGGTCAGCGTGGTGTCGGTCCGGAAAACCAGCAGACGATCCGCTCCCTCATAGTCGATGAAAAGCTGCTGGCGATCGCCACGGCCTTCGGCCTGAAGCTCATAGGTCTCGTTGGCGACCGTGATGTCCTGGCGAGATCCGCTGCCTTCAAAGGCCATCCCCAAATGGCCGAGAACCAGCAGGACGGCGCCGAATGTCACCGCCTTGCGCTGACCCAGATACCGATCAGCCAACGTCCCGCCGATGATCGTCATGATGTAGACCAGCGCCGTATAAGCGCCGTACATCACGCCCGAGCGCTCGTCCGAGAACAGGAAGTGCTGTGTCAGATAAATGATCAGCAGGCCCCGCATCCCGTAATACGAGAAGCGTTCCCACATTTCGGTGAAGAACAGGATGGCCAGCCCCTTCGGATGCCCGAAGAAGGAGGTGTCCTTGTTTTCTTGATTGGGTGCATTACCCGGCGTTGCGGTCGTGTCCGTCACGCGTATCTCCCCAGTACCCGCCCCACGCGGGCTTTAAATAGGCAGGCAATTGACCACGCGCACGGGGAAGGCTCAAGCCTCGAGGACGGGCGGATACATGGGAGCGCTACACATTTGGGTGTGCACGGTTCATCCGGGAACGGATATTCTGGCGTCCGCTAGTAGGCGCACTCGGTGAAGACCGGCTCGATCGAGCCCTTCCAGTCATCCTTGTAGCGCGTGACCAGATCCTCGGCCCGGGTCACGCCGGTGCGGGCAATCTCGTCGAGATCGTCAAGGAAGAGCGTCTCGCTCTCGCCATGTCCGTTGAGCCTCGCGCGGGCGCGCAGGCCGGAGCGGGCAATCGCCAGGGCCTCGCGGGCAATGTCCTGCAGCGTGCCGTTCCGGAATGGCGTGTGCAGGCCGGTTTTCGCGGCACCGACACGCAGGGCGTCGCGTTCCTCGCTCGACCAGTCCCTGACCAGATCCCAGGCCGCATCCAGCGACGCGCCGTCATAGAGCAGGCCGACCCAGAAGGCCGGCAGGGCACACAGCGTGTTCCACGGCCCTGAATCGGCGCCGCGCATTTCCAGGAAGGTCTTCAGGCGCACTTCGGGGAAGACGGTGGAGAGATGGTCTTCCCAATCGCTGATCACCGGCTTTTCACCGGGCAGGATGTCGAGCTTGCCGGCCAGGAAGTCGCGGAAGGACTTGCCGGTGGCGTCCCTGTACTCGCCGCCACGCTTGACGAAATACATCGGCACATCAAGCGCCCAGTCGCGATACTGCTCATAGCCGAAGCCCTCATCGAAGACGAAGGGCAGCATGCCGGTGCGGTTATTGTCGGTGTCGGTCCAGACATGGGCCCGATAGGACAGGAAGCCGTGCAGCCCGCCATCCTTGAAGGGCGAATTGGCAAACAGTGCCGTGGCCAGTGGCTGCAGGGCCAGCGAGACCCGGAATTTCTTCGCCATGTCGGCTTCGGTCGCGAAATCGAGATTGGTCTGGACGGTACAGGAGCGGAACATCATCTGATGGCCCATCGTGCCGACCTTCGGCATGTAGGCCTTCATCAGCCCATAGCGCGCCTTGGGCATCATCGGCGTGTCTTCCAGCGACCATTTCGGCGAGAATCCCAGACCGAGGAAACCGGCGCCGATCTCGTCGGCCACTTCGCGCACTTCCTTGAGATGTGAGTTCACCTCGGCGCAGGTCTGGTGGATGGTTTCCAGCGGCGCCCCGGAGAGCTCGAACTGCCCGCCCGGCTCGAGTGTGATCGAGGCCCCGTCACGCTTGAGCGCGATCAGCTCGCCACCCTCGCGCACGGGCTGCCAGCCAAAGCGTTCCAGTCCGGAGAGCATCTTTTCGACGCTGGGACCGTCGGCGCGGAAGGGCAAGGGCGTGTGATCGCCCAGGGCAAAGCCGAATTTCTCGTGCTCGGTGCCGATGCGGAAAGCCGCCTCCGGCTTTTCGCCAGCCGCGAAATAGGCCGTCAGCTGGTCCAGGCTTTCAATGGGAGCACCTTCGCCGCCCGAATTATACGTGCCGCTCATATCAAGCGCCCCCGCCGTTCAAAATGTCCGCAACAGATATGGGGGCACTGCGCCGGGAACAAGGGCAAGGCGCTGAGATTCACAGCGTTGTGACGGCGCGGCATCGACGGCCGGACCAGCTCAACGCCAGTCCCCGCACGCGCTTTGCCAGATCGTCAGTGCCGCAATGACCGCCGTCTCGGCGCGCAGGATGCGGGGCCCCAGCGTGACCGGGATGACGGGATCGAGGCTGCGCAGGCGCTCACGCTCGGCAGGCGAGAAACCACCTTCCGGGCCGATGAGGATGGCCGCAGGCAGGGCGCCGGAGGCGGCGAGTGCCGAGGCCATGGGCTGGCCGCGGCCCCGGGCCCCGCCCCAGGCCTCGTCCGCCTCGTCACCGCTTTCATCACAGAAGATGATTACCCGGTCGGCCGGCCAGGCATCGAGGACCCGGTCGAGCTTGTCGATCTCGCGGATCTCCGGCAGGTCGAGCCGTTCGGTCTGCTCGGCCGCCTCCTTGGCGATCGACTCGAAGCGCTCATACTTGATGCGGTCGGACTGGGTCCGGGCCGTCATCACCGGACAGATCGCCGCGACGCCAAGCTCGGTCGCCTTCTCGACGATGAGGTCGGTTTTCTGGCGCTTGACCGGCGCGAAGAGCAGCCAGAGGTCGGGCACGCCCTGCTGCGGCCAGGTCTGCGCTTCAAGCTTCAAGGTCGCTGCCTTTTTCGAGGCGTGGGCGATTTGCGCCGACCACTCGCCATCGCGGCCATTGAAGATGCGAACCGGATCGCCTTCGCCGCGCCGCATGACATTGAGCAGGTAGTGCGCATCCTCCCGCGTCAGCGGCAGGGTGGCACCGGCAGCGAGCGGGGCATCGATATGGAGACGGGGTGCGGTCGACATGTCTTCCGCTTTGGCCGCGCCGCCGCGCCAGGTCAAGTCCCGGCAGCCCGCAGCGCACTCCTGCCTTGAATTGGCCGTCAGGCTTTGCCAAACACCGGGGATGCAACTGAATTTCGACCGTCGGGTCGCCGACAGCCTGCCTACATCCTGGGTCGACCGAGCCCCGCTCGCCCTGCGCCCCTATCTGCGTCTGGCCCGCTATGACCGGCCCATCGGCTTCTGGCTGCTGGCCCTGCCCTGCTGGATGGGCCTCATGGCGGCCCGGATCGGCGACGGGCTGGGGCTGCCGGATCTCTGGCTGGCCGTGCTCTTTGCAATCGGCGCCATCGCCATGCGCGGGGCCGGCTGCACCTATAACGATATTGTCGACCGTGAACTCGATGCCCGGGTTGCGCGGACTGCCGACCGGCCGCTCGCGGCCGGGACGGTGACGCTGAAACAGGCCTGGCTCTTCCTGGCCGGGCAGGCGCTGGTCGGCCTGATTGTGCTACTGCAATTACCGTTGATCGCGATCGCTGTCGGCCTGGCCTCGCTCCTGCTGGTGGCGGCCTATCCCTTCATGAAGCGCATAACCTGGTGGCCCCAGGCCTGGCTCGGCCTGACCTTCAACTGGGGGGTACCGGTCGCCTATATCGCCGCAACCGGCCGCGTCGATGGCGTCATGATCGTGCTCTATATCGCCTGCGTCCTGTGGACGCTGGGCTATGACACCATCTATGCCCAGCAGGACAGCGAGGATGATGCGCTGGTCGGCGTCAAATCGACCGCCCGCCTGTTCGGCGAAAGCTCGCAATACTGGGTCGCCGGCTTTTACGGCGCCAATGCAATCCTCATCGCCCTCGCAATCTGGATGAGCCAGGCCACGCCCTGGATCGTCATTCCGTTCACGCTCTACACCGCGCATTTGTTCAACCAGGTCCGGCGCCTTGATATCGAAGACGGGGCCAGATGCCTTGCCCTTTTCAAGTCGAACCGGATCAGCGGGCTGCTTCTGGTCGCCACGCTTTTCACTGGCGCCCTGATTTGACCCCGGCGCCCTGCGCTGGCTTGATAGGCAGGAGCGCGCTCGCCGCGCCGGCCATCAGATCGCGCTACCAGTCAGGATGAGTGTCATGCGTCTAGTTATCCGAGCCCTCACCGGGCTCGCCCTGAGCCTGTGTGCCGGACTGGCCTCCGCCCAGTCGACGCCTGCCCCGCAGAGCGAGCTGCACATTCCGGTGCGCTACGAGACGCTCGATAACGGCCTGCGGGTTGTACTGGCGGAAGATCACACCGTGCCGACCGCTACGGTCGCGGTCTATTACGGGGTCGGCTATCGCAATGAACCGCGCGGACGCACCGGTTTTGCGCACCTGTTCGAGCATGTCTTCTTTGCCGGTTCGGAAAACCTGCCGGATTCGGTCTTCTACTATTTCATCTCCGGCATGGGCGGCATCGCCAACGGTTCGACCCGACTGGATTTCACCAATTATTTCGGCGTGGTGCCGGCCAATGCCCTCAACGCCTTCCTGTGGGCCGAGGCTGACCGCATGGCGGCGCCGACCATCAGCACCCAGGTTTTCCAGCGCGAGCGCGACGTCGTGCGCAACGAGATTTTCGTCAATGTCCAGAACCAGGCCTATGGCGACTGGACCTGGATCGACCTGCCGATGATCGCGAATGAAAACTGGCACAATGCGCACAATTTCTACGGCGATCTGAGCGATCTGGATGCGGCCACTGTCGAGGATGCCCGCGCCTTCTTCGAACAGTACTACACGCCGCGCAATGCGGTCCTCGTCGTGGCCGGCAGCTTCGACGCTGACGAAACGCTGACCACGATCGAGCAATATTTCGGCGATATTCCCACCGGTCCCGCATTGCCGGAGATCGACGTCTCCGAGCCACCACAGACCGAGGAAAAATGGGCGGAGATGACGGACCCGCTGGCCACCGAGCCGGGACTTGCTGTGGCCTATCACATGCCCGAGCGGGGCACGCCGGACTATTTCGCGATGATCCTGATCGACCAGATCCTGGTCCGTGGCGGCGATGCCCGCCTGCGCCGGCGCCTGGTCGACGAACTGGGTCACGGCACCCAGATTTCCGGCGGGATCAACCTGTTGGGCAATGTTTTCAACTATGACGGGCCAATGTTGTGGACGGCGAGCATCATCCATGATGACGCCGTCGCACCGGACCAGGTCCTGGCCGATTTTGACGCGGTGATCGACTCGCTGCGCGCCAGTCCGGTCAGTGCCGAGGATCTCGCTGCCGCCCGCAGCAAGTTTCTCACCGAATTCTACGCCAGCCTCGACTACTCCACCCGCTTCGGCGTCGCCGACCTGCTGGCGAGCTTCGCCCTGTTTGACGATGACCCCAGCCGGATCAACCGGATCGAGGACGGCTTTGAGCAGGTCACGCCGGAAATGATCCAGCGGACAGCTCGGACCTGGCTGCGGCGAGAGAACCGGACCGTGCTGGAATTGAGACCCGGAGACGGACGCCCGACCGCGCCGTCCGGCGAGGAGGCCCCATGATGATCCGCTCCGTCTTCCTGCCCGCCCTCGCCCTTCTGGCTGCCCTTGCCGCACCCGGTGCCCGCGCCGACGAGCCCGGCCGTGGCCTGCTGCCGCCTGCACCGGGCGAACCCATCCCCTTCGAACTGCCTGCCAGCCAGACACTGACCCTGGAAAACGGGCTGACGGTCACCTTCGTGCCTTGGGGGATGACCCCGACCATGGATGTGATCGTCTCCGTGCGCGCCGGCAATATCGATGATGGCGAACAGACCTGGATTGCCGATCTCACCGCCGCGATGATGGAAGAAGGTTTCGCCGGGATGGACCGGGCCGAGATCGGTGCCCGCTTCGGCGCGATGGGCGGCTCGCTCAATACAAGCGTCACCCAGTCCAACACGCTGATGGGCAGCTATGTCCTGGCCGAACACGGTGAAGACGCGCTCCATCTGATCGCCGATGCGGTTCGCCGTCCCGACTTCCCGGCCGACGCCTTCGAACGGATCCGGTCGGGCATGTCGCGCGATATCGAACGCCGCCGCCTGGAGCCGGGAAGCCAGGCTTTTGTGACCGCCTTCCACACACTTTTCCCGGAGGGCCACCCCTATCATTTCGGCCTGCCCCGTCCGGGTCAGATCGACACATTCACGCTCGCCGATGTGCGCAGATTCCACGATCGGAATTTCAGCGCAGGCCGGACCCATCTCTATATTGCCGGCCGCTTCGACACGCTGGAAATGGAAGCCGCCGTACGTGACGCTTTCGGTGACTGGCCGCGCGGTGCGGCCGATACGGCACCGCAGGCCGTGCCGGCGCGCGGCCCCGCCGTGCATCTCATAAACCGCCCCGGCGCCCCGCAGAGCACGGTTCACCTCGTCTATCCTGTCAGCAGCGTCACATCGAAGGATGCGACCGCGATTTCCATCATGGATGCTGCCCTGGGCGGCGCCATAGCTGCCCGCATGCGCGAGGCCGGCTGGTCCTATTCGCCGACCAGCTTTGTGCAATGGACCCGCGGTGGCGGCATGTGGACCTATACCGACGATATCGACACACCGCGGACGCTGATCGCGCTGACGGCCGTCTTCGACACCATCGGGTCGCTGCGCCAGTATGACTGGGAGATGGAGAGCACGCGGCGCTGGCTCGCCAGCCTCTTCGTGATGTCGGCGGGATCGTCCTATGGTCTGCTGGAAAACCTTGGGCTGCGGGACAGTTTCGGCCTCGATCATGACTATCTCGACCAGCGCGTGCCATCAATCATGGGCACGAGTGATCGCGAGGTCAGCGCCGTCGCCCGCGCCTATCTGCGCAATGATCGCTTCACCCTTGTCATCGTCGGCGATCTGGACCGGATCGAGGATGATATCCGCGGCATGCCGAGTCTGCGGCTGGCCGATATCGTCCGCCACGAGGCCGCTCCGACGGATTAAATCTTCGTCATGACGGTTTGACCCGGTCGGTCGGGAGGGCTTTGATACCGCCTTCCAATACGACGACTGCAGTCACGAGCGGGGATATCATGACACTTTACAGAGGCTTGGCGACCGGATTCGGGGCGCTCCTCCTGGCTGCGTGCCAGCCGGCCAGTTCGCCGGACGACACGGCCACAACCGAAATGACGCCGGAGACCGTGGCCGAGACCGGCCTGTCGACCGATTTCACGGTCGATGTCAGCTATCACGAACTCGACAATGGCCTGCGCGTTGTCCTGTCCGAGGATGCCAGCGTGCCAACCGCGACCGTGGCTGTGTATTACGGCGTCGGCTTCCGCAATGAGCCACGCGGCCGCACCGGTTTTGCCCATCTGTTCGAGCACCTGATGTTCGCCGGCTCGGAAAATCTTCCACACGGCGCCTTTGACACGCTGATCTACGGATCCGGCGGCGTGAACAATGGCTCGACGCGCTATGACTTCACCAATTATTTCGAGGTCGTGCCGTCCAACGCCCTGAACGCCGTGCTGTGGGCCGAGGCCGACCGCATGCGCGCGCCCAATCTGGATGAAGCCCAACTCGACAATCAGCGCGAAGTCGTGCGCAACGAGGTCTTCGTCAATGTGATCAACCAGCCCTATGGCGGCTGGATCTGGATCGACCTGCC
>NZ_CAJQOO010000102.1 GCF_905480005.1 uncultured Maricaulis sp. | reverse complement strand
AACTTCGTCTTCTCGATCGGCGCATTCAGGGCGGCCGACAGGGACAGGCCCAGCACGCGGCGCGTGTCGGACGGGGCGATGATGCCGTCATCCCACAGGCGGGCGGTGGAGAAATAGGGGTTACCCTCAGCCTCATAGGCGTCGCGCACAGGCGCCTTGAAGGCGGCTTCCTCGTCCAGCGACCAGTCCTCGCCGCGCGCTTCCATGCCGTCGCGCTTGACCGTGGCCAGAACGGCAGCGGCCTGTTCACCGCCCATGACGGAGATGCGGGCATTGGGCCACATGAAGAGGAAGCGCGGGGAATAGGCGCGGCCGCACATGCCGTAATTGCCGGCACCATAGGAGCCGCCGATGATCACGGTGAATTTCGGTCCGCGATAGGTCGAAACGGCAGTGACCAGCTTGGCACCGTCCTTGGCGATACCGCCGGCCTCATATTTCGAGCCGACCATGAAGCCGGTGATGTTCTGCAGGAAAACCAGAGGGATGCCGCGCTGGGCGCAGAGCTCGATGAAGTGGGCCCCCTTCTGGGCACTCTCGGAGAAGAGAATGCCATTATTGGCAATGATGCCGACGGGCATGCCGTAGAGCCGGGCGAAGCCTGTAACCAGGGTCTCGCCATAGAGTTTCTTGAACTCGTCGAACTCCGAGCCGTCAACCAGGCGGGCAATCACCTCGCGGACATCGTAGGGCGCGCGAATATCCGCCGGCACGACACCGTCCAGCTCGGCCGGGTCATAGGCCGGCTCACGCGGATCGGTGAGGTCGAGATCGACCTGCTTGACCGAGTTGAGCGTGCCGACAATCCGGCGCGCCGTGTACAGGGCGTGCTCGTCATTGGCGGCGTAATGGTCGGCGACGCCCGAGACGCGGGCATGGACATCGGCCCCGCCCAGATCCTCGGCGGAGATCACCTCGCCCGTGGCGGCCTTCACCAGCGGCGGACCGGCCAGGAAGATCGTGCCCTGCTTGCGGACAATCACCGTCTCGTCGGACATGGCCGGCACATAGGCACCGCCCGCCGTGCAGGAACCCATGACAACCGCGATCTGGGGAATGCCCTCGGCCGACATATTGGCCTGATTGTAGAAGATGCGCCCGAAATGGTCGCGATCGGGAAAGACCTCGGCCTGATGCGGCAGGTTGGCGCCGCCGCTATCGACCAGATAGACGCAAGGCAGACGGTTCTGCATGGCGATTTCCTGCGCCCGCAGATGCTTTTTCACCGTCATCGGGTAGTAGGCGCCGCCCTTGATGGTCGGATCATTGCAGACAATCATCACCTCGCGACCGGAGACACGGCCGATCCCGGCAATCATGCCGGCCCCGTGGACATTGCCCTCATACATGCCATTCGCGGCCAGGGCGCCGATCTCGAGAAAGGGCGAACCCGGGTCGAGCAGGCGTTCGACGCGGTCTCGGGGCAAGAGCTTGCCGCGCGACAGGTGTTTTTCGCGGGACCTCTCGGATCCGCCGACCGCCGCAGCCGCCGTGCGGACCTGCAAGTCAGCCACAAGGCCGTCCATCGCCGCCGCATTCTCCTGGAAGCTGGCGGCCTGGGTATCGAGCGCGGAAACAATCTTGGTCATGGAGGCCCCGAAAGCTGCAATCGTGCTGGCTGATTAACCCGCACACCGCGTCGAACGCAAACAATCATGCATCCAAACCCCGCACTGGTCGCATCCTGTTTCAGGGAATGCAGACGCAGGGGAGAAAATCATGCGCGCAATCGTGACAGCCATCAGTCTCGCCGTCGGGGTCAGCCTGGCGCCTATCAGCCACGCCCAGGACGCGGAGCCCCGTCCACAGGCCGAAGTCATGGTGCTTGGCACTTTCCACTTCACCGGTGGCGGTCAGGACATGATCAATCCCGAGGTTGACGACTTCCTCGCGCCCAACCGTCAAGCCGAGATCGCCGAAATTCTGGATCGTCTGGAAGCCTTCGCGCCGACCCGCATTGCGGTTGAACTCACGCCTGAGCACGAAGCCGCATTCAATGCCCGCTACGGCGAATTCGTCGCCGGTGAGCGCGAGCTCGGCGTGAATGAGCGCCAGCAGATCGGCATGCGGCTCGCCGCACGCCTCGGCCATGATCGTCTCTATGCCGTCGACTCGCCGGGCGGGATGGATTTCGACGCGATGATGTCCGCGGCCGCAGCGGCCGACCAGTCGGCGCTGATGGCGGAGTGGGAAAGCTATATCGGGGATGTCCAAGCCTATCTGGCCAAAACCGAGTCGCTGGACCGGAGCATTCTCGAGCGGATGATCTCGCAAAACTCCGACGACCTTCGCGAGATGCATAATCTCTACCTCATCCTCGCCCAGATGGGCGGTGCGGACAATCCCGCCGGTGCCCGCGAAATGACCAATTGGTGGGGTCGCAACTTGCAGATTTTCGCGAATATCGCCCGCATTGCAGAACCGGGCGAGCGCGTCCTTGTCGTGTACGGCGCCGGGCACAAGGCCTTGCTCGACGACTATTTCCAGGGTGCCCCGAACATCACCTGGATAGAATCGCTTGATTATCTTGTGGAGTCGCCGGCGCCTGCCACGGAATAGCCCGAATGAGGCCTGACCTTAGCTTGGCAGGGAGGATGCAACCGCGTAAGGTTGCGATGTCGAACCGACGGCGCGAATTCTTAATGAGTCCCGCATCCGGTTAAGACATGATTAAGTCCTCCCTCACAGGTTGATGGGGATTGGAGCCGGAATACGCTAAACTCGCTCCGGTTCTTGTGGGAGGTGCCCATGCGCGTACAAGTTATTGTTGTTGCCGCACTTTGTGCGTCCGCATCAAGTATTGCCAACGCACAGGACGTCAATGATTCGGCGGCCTGGGTGGCGGGAATCAGTGAGGCCGGTGAGGCGTCCGTCCTGCGCTGGCGCATTAATACTTCCACTACCTCAAACGTTCCCGTCCTGATCGGGACCGACCGGGCAGACCTGTCCGAGATTTCGGCCGTCTCCGGTCAGATCGACGTGCATCCCTTTGGCGATGAATTCTACCTGTCGGCCGGCACCATCTCGCCACGCAGCGACCGCGCCATTCCGGCCTGGATGCGGCAGGCCGATGCGCCCGCCTGGTCCGCCTTTCCCCATGCCGAGCTGTCGGAAGAGCTGACCCGCTCCAATATCGACACCCTCACCCGCTATTTCGGGGCCGGGATTACCGTGCGCACGATGGACGCCTGGAGCATCACTATGGAAGGTGGTGCCTATTTCCAGGACTCCAGTGAGGACCAGATGGTCCTCTTCGATCCCGATACCGGCGAACACATGCCCCTTCTCGAGGATCTCGATCGCATGGATGCCGAGGCGATTGGCGAGAGCCAGTCCCGGACGGTCCGGCCGGTCGGCCATCTCGTCCTGCGCCGCCGCTTCTGATCCGCCTTTCCTGACCGGCCGTTCGTGAGTCACAAGCGGCAGGGGAAGACGCACGCGGTCCATCCCCCTTTCACAAGCCCGCCGAGCGGCCCTAGACTGGTTGCCGATTTAAGCCGCTGGCGGACCCATGGCCCTCAACCTCTCCTTCCTTCCCTTCCTCAACCGGGTCGAGAAATCCGTGCTCGACGCCGTCGAACATGAGGTCGAGTGGTTCTGCCTGCCGGCCGGCAAGCTTCTCTTCCGCGAAGGCGATGAGGCAGACGCGATCTATCTGGTCCGCTCCGGCGCCCTGGCCGCCTTCCGGAGCGGTGCACTGGGTCGACCCGACCTGATGGGCTATATCCGCGCCGGTGAGCCGGTCGGCGAAATGTCGATGCTGGACGAGACGCCGCACCAGGCCAGCGTCTATGCCCTGCGCGACAGCGAGCTTGTGCGCCTGCCCAAAGCCAGTTTCGAACGCCTGACCAACAAGCATGCCAGCCTGATGCGGGAATTGTCGCGCATGATGCTGGCCCGGCTTCGCGGCCCGCGGCGCGCGGCCGGGTCAGAGCCCAGGGTCTTCGCCCTGATCAGCACATCGCCGACGATTGATATCGAGTATCGGGCCAAGGAACTCGCATCCACCCTCGAAGCCATGGGAGTCAGCTGCGGAATCGCGAACGAGACCTGTGCCGACTGGAGCGGACAGAAGCTGGATGCGCTGGAGCAGGAGTACGACATTGTGCTGCTGGCTGCCCGCTTTTCCAATCCGGCTTGGGCAAGGCGTGCCATGGGGCGGGCCGACCGGATGTGGCTTTTGGCGCGGGCGGATGCGCGGCCCTCAACCCCGCTCCTGCCTGACGACCCCTCACCCGCCATGCGGCTGAAACTGCTTGATGTCGTCCTGTTGCACCCCGGTGGCGTCACCGCCGCCTCGCGCCCGCAGGACTGGGCCAATGCCGCAGATGCGGCGCGGGTCTTTCACTGGCGCCAGAACCAGCATGTCGCCGATACCGCCCGCCTCGCGCGCACACTGGCCGGGCGCTCGGTCGGGGTTGTCGTCTCCGGTGGTGGCGCGCGGGCCTATGCCCATATGGGCGCCATCCGCGCCCTGCGTGAGGCCGGCATGCCCTTCGACTTCGTCGGCGGCGCCTCAATGGGCGCCATCATTGCCGCCGGAATCGCACTGGACTGGTCCGATGACGAGCTGGAAGAGCGCATCCGCAAGGCCTTCGTCGACTCCAATCCGCTGGATGACTGGACCCTGCCTGTGGTCTCGCTGGCCAAGGGCGAGAAGGTCGATGCCCGCCTGAAGGAGCATTTCGGCGATGTCGAGATTGCCGAAATGGTGCGTCCCTTCTTCTGCCTGTCATCCAATCTCGCCAGCGGTCGCCCCGAAGTGCACCGAACCGGCTCCTTGCGGCATGCCCTGCGCGCCTCGATCGCCATTCCAGGCTTGCTGCCACCGGTCGTGGTGAACGGTCAGATCCTGGTCGATGGCGCTGTTTTCACCAATTTCCCGGCCCGCGAGATGCGCGCCTTCCATCGTGGACCGGTGGTCGGCGTCGACGTCACCCGGGCCCAGGGTTTGAATCCGGCCGATTTCGAAGACCCGCCCGGCTTCATCGAATGGGTGCGCAAGAACGGCCTGAAATCACCGCCGCCCATTGCCTCCCTGCTGATGCGGGCCGCGACGATCGGCGTCGCCGATCACCGCGATATCGGCCGCGAAGCCGCCGATCTGCTCATCCTGCCGGAAACCTCGATCGATATCCGAGAATGGGAGAAGTTCGAGGAAGTCCGCGACGCCGGCTATGACGCCGCCCAGGGCATGCTGGCCGGCATAGATGACGCCATGCGGGTAACGCTGGGCCTGAAGCCTGCAGGCTAGTTGCGGCCCCAGAAGTGCCACCAGGAAGGCTCGGCGGTTTCATGCAGACCAAGCCAGCCGCGCACCATGTTTTCAGCCGGCTCCACCGTCGCCCAGAGCGGCACCCAGGATTCGATAACGTCGTCCGCGCGCGGCGAGAGTACTGACGCCAGAAACGCAAGCCCGACGATCGTCACCAGAATGGTCAGCAGGGGTTTGAACAGGTCTGCCAAGAATTTCATGCCTGACGCTCCGTCTGATTGACACGCAAGCTAGCACCCACCGAACCTGCGTGCACGCCGAATGCGCTCCCTGTTATCGCCGACCAATCTCCTGTGTGGAGAATCAGGTGTCATTTTGATGGCTTGGCGCAATAATTGCGAAATTAAACCAGATGCAGCGATCTGGACCATGTTTTGGGGGTGAGATGTCGGGCCTGATGCGGCTCATTTTCCTGACAGGGCTTTTAATGGCTCTGACCGGCTGCCAGCCCGGCGGACCGGCGGTCGAGTCCTATCCGCCCGCCGTGGAGGAACGCGTCGCCCTGGTCATCGGCAACGCCGCCTACCGGAATTTCACACGCCTTGATGGCGCCGAGCGCGATGCCGACCTTGTCGCCGATGCTTTGCGCAAACAGGGCTTCACGCTTGTCGGCGGCGGAGCTCTCCACAACCTCAATTGGGCTCAGACAGTTCAGTATATGCGTGTGTTCGAGGCCCGCATGGATACCGGAGGCGTCGCGGTATTCTATCACTCCGGCCATGTCGCACAGGTCAATGGCGAGAATTTTCTGATCCCGGTGGACGCGGCCGACTGGGCGCCGGGCACCGTCGATACGGAGCTGGTACGACTCGCCGGTAGCTTTCGCCCGCCCGCCGGGCGGGAACCTAGAATCAAGCTTGTGATTCTGGACAGGACGCTGCCGGGCCCACTGCTGGAAGGCCCGACGCCGGTGATGGCGATATCGCTCGCCGATGAGATTCTCGACCAAAACGAGATGCAGATCTTTGCCGCCTCGGAGGGCAGCCGGACACCCCAGGCCGATGAAATTCTTGACGGTCCAGACGGTGCGGACACGGTCGAACCGGAAGTGTCCGCGCTCGCACGCGCTTTCGCTGACACGCTCCGCACGCCCTATAGTGACGTCATCCGGGTCGCCTATCAGGCGAGTGTCATCGTCGCTGAGGACACTGATGACCGACAGCACCTGTCGATCCGCTTTGGCTCTGATATCGAGCGCGCCGGCCCACTGGTCGGCACGCTTGGCTCCAACCGGCTTCTGTCTCGCCTTGACGAGGCCGAACGCAGTATTTTGACCCGCGAGGCCTCGCGCCGCGAAGCAACACGCGCCTCGCTCTCCTCCCTTGTCGGATCGGAAACACGCAGTGTCCGCGCGGTCAGCGACACGGTCGCGACGCTGACCGTCTTGAACATCGATGACACCTTCCCGTCTTCGCGGTCGGGCCGGACCCTGCTTGTCGATGATGACCTGCAAGTCGCCAGACTCGAGGCATGGAGGCGTGTTCTGGAACAATCTCGCGCTTCGACGCTGGACGACTGGCAAAAAGCCGCCATCCTGTCTGTGACCAGCTCAACCTCGAGCAATCGCCTGCATGCGGCCGGGATTGATCAGGCGCTGGAATCCGGTGAGTTCGCCGAATTGCCTGACGCCATCGAACGCCTGGCGGTCGCGCCTTCGGGGCCAATCCAGGATACATTGTCCGTCAGGCGGCGACGTGTCATCGAACGGGCCCTGTTTGAACTGCCGACACGCGGGCACGGCGCGGGCGCGATTATCGCTGCCTTCCCGCAAACCGGGGTCGACGCCGACCTTGAGCCCGGCGTGCATCTGGACACCACCCTCAATCGGGCGCGTTCCGCGGTGGCGGATTGTTCGCCTGCCCCCCTGAACGCCAATCAGATGGAAGCGCTGGCCTCCTTCGCCGTCTCGATCTCGGTCGAGACCTTTTCGAGGTCCGCTATCTGCCGACGCCTGGGCGACAATAATGTGTATGCGGTCGCTCGCGAGCTCGCTTTTTCCTCATTCCGGACCGAGGCCGGACGCATAGCCCATGACGAACAACTGCTGCGCCGACGCGCCTATGAGACCGCCCTCTTCCTGGCGGTTACGCAGGGAGCCGCCCGGGACCGGCTTCATGAGGTCCGGCTGGCGCGCACGCTCGAGGAACAGGGTATCGACGTGGCGCCCGACGCAAGCGAGGCCGATCTTGTCGCCGCCACACGCCCGCAAGCCGAAGCCGTCGCTGCGCCGAGTGTTGAAGTCGCCCAGGCGTTTTCTGCAGCCAGCGGTATGCGGAATGCCGCCTACTTCATCCGGATGTTCGAGGGCCTTGAGCTGGATGCCTACCAGGACATCGTCGGTGTCTGGACAATTGGTTTCGGAACGACCGGGCCGGATATCGGGCCCGGACAGCACATCACCGCCGATCAGGCGATGCGCTATCTGGAAGACTATGTCGAAACCGATTGGCGCGGGTTGGAACCGTCAGTCGAGACAGAATTGTCGCCCAACCAGCAAGCGGCCATCCTGTCCCTCTCCTACAATGTCGGGCGGAACCGCGTCGCGGAAAGCACGCTGCTCAATGTTCTCAATGAAGGCAATCTGGCTGACGCGGCCGATCAATTCCTGGCCTGGAACCAGGCCCGCATCAATGGTGAGTTGACGGTCATCCGGGGCCTGGACCGTCGGCGTCATGCCGAGCGGGCCTTGTTCAGCCTCTCGCCCGATGCCGACATTGCGGAAAGCGTGATCATTGCCAACATTCCGCTCATGACTGAACGCGTGGAAATCGACGCGGACCGGGGCATGATCGGCTATGGCTCGGTGATGCCACTCAGCGGCACCCCAAACCGTATGGATGAAGCGGCCGCCCGCGACCAACTCCGGGCCGACCTCGCGAATGTCCGGGCACAAATTACCAATCAGCTCGCTCGCCCCCTGGAACCCCTCCAGATCGAAGCCTTGACGATCCTCGCCTATACGATGGGCGAACGCCGCTTCCGGCGGACGCCCGTCATGACCTATATCAACCAGGGCAACACCCAGGCGGCATTGGCCGCGATCGGCTATTGGGATGATGGCCAGATCGGTGCGGCAGGTCAGGCGCTCACCAATTGGGGCGAACTTCGCGCCAGCGCCGCCGCGCTATTCACGATGGGGTTCAGATCATGAACCAGCTCAGCCTGACCGCGACAGGAGCCCTGATTGTCATCGCCTTGCTGCATGGCACGGCAACGCCGGGCAACGCCCAGTCTGTCGAAACTCCTCATTCCGAGACACTGGCCGCCATTCAGGACCGCGGGAGTTTGCGCTGTGGCGTCAACCCTTCTCAGACCGGTATGGCCCGCCAGGACGCGCGTGGCCGCTGGGATGGCATGGGTGTTGACCTGTGTCGGGCGATCGCGGCAGCGACACTCGGCGACCCGAATGCCGTTGATTTCATCCCGGTGACGGCGCGAACCCGCTTCACGTCATTGCAATCCGGCGAAATCGACATGTTGAGCCGGACGACAACCTGGACCTTCTCGCGCGACACGACACAGGGGGTCGATTTCATCGGGCCCTATTTCATTGAGGTCGAAAGCGTCATGGTCCGCGCCGACACCGGCATCACCTCGGTCGCCGAACTGGACGGACAGCCGGTCTGCGCTGTCACTGGCAGCCTCACCGAAACGGTCCTGCGCAATTACCAGGCGCAGCTGGGCATCGAGATCGAATTTGTTCCGGTCACCGGGACCGAGGACTATGCGCGCGCCTATGAAAGCGGTCGCTGCATCGGCGTCGCCGACGGCAAGGCGGGGCTGGAAGCGCTGCGGGCTGCACAAATCGACGCAGACGGTCATCGGGCCCTGGATGAACAACTGGCGCTGTCGCCGCTTTCGCTCGCCGTCCGGCACGGCGATGACAAGTGGGACGATATCGTGCAATGGACGTTCAATGCGCTGGCGACGGCCGAGCGACTGGAGGTCACGCAGGCCAACGTGCAGCGACTATCCATCGGGTCCCGCCATCCCATCATCCGGCGCATGATCAGCGATGATGGCGGGTCCGGCGCTTTGCTGGGTCTGGAATCCAATTGGGCGCTCCGCGCGATCCAGGCGGTTGGGAATCTCGGCGAGATCTATGACCGCGCTTTCGGACCTGGCAGCGCACTGCCCATCGACCGTGGCCGCAGTGCCTTGTGGCAGGATGGTGGCATGATCTTTCCGGCGCCGTTCGAATGAGGATCCCGGCCATGCCTGATATGATTCGCCATTTCGGCCTCAGCCTCGTCACCGGGGCACTGGCATTTCTCGGTCTGTCCGATAGCGCCTGGGCCCAGCAAGACACGCTCGCCTCTGCCCAGGAGCGGGGCTATCTGCGTTGCGGGGTCAATCCGGGACAGCTCGGCATGTCGATGGCCAACGCATCAGGCGAGTGGGTCGGCATGTCCGCCGATCTCTGCCGGGCAATCGCGGCTGCGACCTTGGGCGACCCGAACGCGACCGAGTTTATACCGGTCACCGCCGGCAATCGTTTCACCGCCCTGCGCTCCGGCCAGATTGACGTCATCCTGCGCAATACGACCTGGACCTTCACCCGCGACACGGCGGAGTCCGTTCAGTTCGTGGGACCATTCTTCGTGGACCAGGAAAAGGTTCTGGTCTCGGAGGAAAGCGGGATCACGGACCTCGCCATGCTCAATGACCGAACCGTGTGCGTCATAGCCGGCGGCCCGTCCGAGGTGATCATGAGTGACCTCGCCGCGGCCTCGACTGCGATCATCAATATCCTTCCCGTCGGCAGCGCCGAACAATATCGCCAGGCCTATCTGGAAGGCCGCTGTATCGGGATCGCGGACGGTCAGGCTGCGCTGCGGGCGCTCCAGATATCACTGCCCGATCCGGACGAACACCGCCTTGTCGGCGGCCGCTTGGCCTATTCGCCTCTTTCGATCGGCACCCGACAGGGCGATGACCACTGGACGGACATTGTCCGTTGGACATTTTACGTCCTTGCGACGGCCGAGGACCTGAACCTGACTGCGGCCGAAGTGCGCACGACGGATACCCAAGCCTGGACGTCTCAGCTCGCGCGGCTGAACTCATCCGGTGCGTCACTCGGGCTCGAACCGGGATGGGCCATTCGTGCGATCCAGGCCTCCGGAAACCTGGCGGAGATCTATGACCGCTCCTTTGGACCGGAGAGCAACTTGCCAATCGAGCGCGGGCCGAGCGCCTTGTGGCGACAGGGCGGCATGATCCTGCCGCCGCCGCTTTGACCCGAACTAGGCCTCAAAAAGGCGGATAGTCGCGATCCCAGTGCATCAGCTCGATCGCTCGCTCGGCTGTCTTGCGGGTCAGACAGGCCGCCTGCTCGAGCGATTCCATTGATCCGCCCGCATACAGGCCGGACAGGAAGAGGCAATCCTGGTCGCGATGGGCTGTCCAGCTGCGCTGGGCTTCGCGCAAATCGGCGATGGAGGCTTCGGGCAGGCTTTCGCGCAATTCCCGATAGGCGTCATTGAGCCAGCGATCCCAGGCTTCATACTCCTCACCGGCGCATATCATCATGCCGGCCATGGTCTCGCCATCAACCGACAGCGCCTCGCAAACAGTCCGGTATTCACCGATGCAGGCCTGACGACTGCCCCCGTCGCCCTCGCGATAGAGACAGGCATCAATCGTGTCATAGGCCGACAGTCGATCCATGCCGCCCGGCTGGGCCGCCGACATTTCCGCGGAACACCCCAGCAAGCCTGCCAAGGCCAGTGTGAAGACCAATACCACTCTCATCATGCGTCCTCCTGGCGTCAGGCTAGCAGCTGTATCAGGCCCGGTCATGCAGAAGGCCCCGATCCGTGTGGATCGAGGCCTTCTTGGTGTTCCAGCGATCAGACCGGCTGACTAATTCGTCTCGTCAAAGAGTTCGCGGCCGATCAGCCAGCGGCGAATCTCGCTTGTGCCGGCCCCGATCTCATACAGTTTGGCATCGCGCAGGAGACGCCCTGTCGGATACTCATTGATATAGCCATTGCCACCCAAAAGCTGGATCGCGTCCAGCGCCATCTGGGTTGCGCCCTCGGCGGCGTAGAGGATGGCGCCGGCCGCATCCTTGCGCGTGGTCTGGCCACGATCGCAGGCCTGGGCCACGGCATAGACGTAGGCGCGCGTCGCATTCATGCGCACATACATGTCAGCCAGCTTGCCCTGGACGAGCTGGAATTCGCCGATCGACTTGCCGAATTGCTTGCGCTCTCGAATATAGGGCATCACCACGTCCATGCAGGACTGCATGATCCCGACCGGACCCGACGCCAGCACGGCGCGTTCATAATCGAGACCCGACATCAGGATTTCGACGCCCTTGCCCTCATCGCCCATCATGTTCTCGACGGGCACTTCACAATCCTCAAAGACCAGCTCGCCTGTCTCGGAGCCGCGCATGCCCAGCTTGTCGAGTTTCTGGGCGACCGAGAAACCCTTCATGCCGCGCTCGATGATGAAGGCGGAGATCCCGCGCGAGCCAGCACTGGTATCGGTCTTGGCGTAGACGATCAGCGTATTCGCGGCCGGCGCATTGGTGATCCACATTTTCGAGCCATTGAGCACGAAATGATCGCCCTTGCGTTCGGCCTTGAGCTTCATCGAGACAACATCGGAACCGGCACCCGGTTCGGACATGGCCAGCGATCCGACATGTTCACCGGAGATCAGCTTGGGCAGGTATTTCGCCTTTTGCTCGACATTGCCCCAGCGCCGCATCTGATTGACGCAGAGATTGGAGTGCGCGCCGTAGGACAGGCCAACCGATGCCGAAGCGCGGGAGATCTCCTCCATCGCAATGACATGTTCCAGATAGCCCAGCCCGGTGCCGCCATCCTCTTCACCCACGGTGATGCCCAGCAATCCGAGCTCACCCATCTTCTGCCAAAGATCCGGCGGGAAGACATCCGTCTGATCGATCTCGGCGGCGCGAGGCGCGATCTCGTCACTGGCAAAGGAACGGACGGTGTCACGGATCATTTCGGCCGTGTCACCGAGGTTGAAATCAAGCGAGGGGTATTGGTTCGGTATCATGCCGCGCGATGTATCACGGCCCACGACCGGGTCAAGAGAGACCGGTGCGGGCCGCGAAACAGAATGGCGCGAAAACGGCTAGTTGCCGGCCTTTTGTTTCAACTTGGACAGCAAAATGGACGCGAGTTGCCATCCAGCCACAATCACGAGGAAAAATCCCGCGAGGGCCATGCCGAAGTTCAGCGTCATTTCGCGCTGGGCCATGATGTAGTCCCACTCGGCCGCAGCCAGCACGCTGCCAAAACCTGCCAGCAATACGCCGGCGACCAGGACCGCCAGGAAAGTCCACATCCCTTCGTCGGAACGCGGTCCCGGGCGATCATCCGTAGCGTGCACATCGGCAGCCAGGTCCCGGGGTGAGAAATCATCGTCGGAACCGGACATCGGGTCAGCCCCGTCCATAAGCGGATCTTCCGCCGCCAGGGCATCGGCCCCCGGTTCGATTGCGTCTGACGGAGAGACAGGCTCGCCCTCGACCTCACCGACGGCTCCTGCAGCCTCGGCCGGCATGTCGGCGGGATGCGGCGGCGGTGTATCGTCGCCGGAGAGGCTGACAGTCCGCTCAATGATCTCGGCCGGTATCTCCGCCTCGTCGGCAGGGCGCAGTTCGGCTTCGGCTTCTGCTTCTGCTTCGGCTTCGGCTTCGACCGTAGCAGCCGGTTCGACCACCGGCTCGGCATCGACATCGATATCCGGCGCGGTTGAAACGTCGGCGGCCACAGCGGGCTCCGCCTCCGCGGCTGGCTCGGCTGCCGGTTCGGTTTCCGGCTCGGCTCCAGCCTCGTCCTCGGTGAGGAAACGCCCTTCCATGACGCTGGTCAGCGCATAGCCCAGCCCCATGCCCTGAGGCAGCGCCATCGCGTAATGCTCCGGCAAGGTCGCCGCCCGCTGCGGTTCGGCTTCAGGCGCAATCTCGGGCTCGGTTTCAGCAATCGGTGCATTTGGTTCCGGGTCGGCGACCGGCTGGCGATTGGCCAGGACGAAACCCAGCCCCGTGCCTTCCGGAAGATCGAAAGCGGCGATCGGGGCCGCAGCGGCCGGGCGTTCCGGCTCAACCTCGGGCTCGATTTCAGGCGCGACCTCGGGCTCGATCTCAGGCGCGACCTCGGGCTCGACCTCAGGCTCGGGCGTGGACGCGTTCGGTGTGGCTTCGGCGGTCGGCGCCTCGGCTTCAGCTTCAGCGACGCTTTCAGCTTGCGCCGTCGCAGCCTCGCCGATTTCCTCGTCCATACGCGCGATCACGCGGTCTGCAGCCGTTTCCGGGTCCAGTTGGGCCTGCGGCGCATCGTTGGCCTCGACGACTGGCTCGGTGGCGGCCTCATCCTCTACCGGGACGATATCTGCCATTTCATCCGCGGCTTCGGGGGCGTCGGCCGGCGCTGCGTCACCCTCGGCGTCGACCTCGGACACGTCCGGCTCGACAGCCTGATACTCGGCCTCGATCGGATCGTCGCGCATGTCGGAGACCGCTTCGGCAACAGGCTCCATCGACGGTCCGGCGAGGTCTTGTCGCACTTCCGGCGGCAGCGCTTCGACGGCGGCCAGGATGCGGGCGATCTCGTCTTCGGCTTCCCGCCGACGCGCCAGACCGGCATCCGGCGGTGGCGGCGGTGGCGGCAGATCGGAATAGGCTTCCGGCGGCGGGGTGTCGCCACCACTGATCGCGCCTTCCAGCACGCGTTCCTCACTGGGATGCTCGATCTTGATGACCAGCTCGACCGGCTCGGATTTGCGGGACTGACCCGGCTTGGCCGGCATCAGGGCATCGAGGAAAAGCGTGCTTTCGGCCTCGCGTCGCGCGGAGACATCATCGCCATGGATCGCCAGCGCCTCACCGGCAGCGCGGGCCCGTCCTTCAAAGAGATAGCGCGCAACGTCGGACCCGCGGAAACGGTCCACGCCGACATCATGCACAAAGGAGGTGAGCGCATCCCGCTGGCCACGCGAGAGCGGGCCGGTAATGCTGTCATCGACGACTTCCTCGGCGCGCATGACGTCATAGATGAGCAGAAGTGCTGCTTCATCCTCGGTCACTTTCACGCCCGCCTTGGCGGCCGCGCGGTGGCCATAGCCAACCACCCAGCGGCCATCCTCACTCTGGACGGCCTCAGCTCGGAAAGGCTCGAACCGCTTGATCAGGTCGCGGGCAGCCGGAGAAGTTTTCAATCGCGGTTTCATGCGTGTTCCGTTTCAGGACAGCGCGTCAAAGAATGCCTCGACCTCTGCAAGCCTGACGCCGGAGCCCTATTCACGCCCCGGATCAAACACATCGGTCGTATCAAGAGCCGTGAATGGCGCCAGAAAACCACCCCCGGACCCGCCGCCGATCAGATAGATTTCGTGATCGAGCACGGCCGCGCCGCCTCCGGTTCGCGGAGCGGGCAGCATCGCTTCCTCGCGCCAGGCGGTGTCGCCCGGTTGCCAGGAGACATGCGTCTGAAGCGTTTCGCGCGCATCCGCGCCCCGGCCACCGAGAAGATGGATACGCCCATCCAGCACCGCCACCGCAGCGCCTGAACGCGGAGATGGCAGGTCAGGGAGCCGGGCCCAAGCACCGGTCTCCGGATCGAACACATCGAACCGGGTCACGGTTTCCCCATCGAGTCGGCCACCGGCCAGATAGATGCGGCTCTCGATGACGGCAGCCGCCATGCCTCGGCGAGTCACGTCGGCCGGCGCCTCAAGCGTATCCCAGCTGCGTGCTTCAGGGTCGAAGACAAAGGCATTTCCATCATCATTCAAGCCACCGAAGGCGTAGAGCGCGTCCCCGAATGCAACCAGGGCCAGATCCGCCTTCGCGGCGGGCATGGCCGCCTCGCTCTGCCAGATATTGCCAGCGAAAGACCAGGACCAAACACCGGCGCTGGGCGCAACGCCATCCTCGCCGCGGGCATAGCCGCCAGCGACATAGATCCGATCATTGATCGAGGCCATTCCGAAACGTTCCAGGCCGCGCGGCAAGGGTGTTTCCGGGAACCAGCGGTCCAGCTCCAGATCATAGCTTTCAAACTCGTCGCGCGGATCGGTCAGCCCGGATCCACCGGCCGCATAGATGCGCCCCTCATGCACGACAACGCCAAGTCCGGCGCGTGAGGCGTCCAGCCGGGCGGCGGTCTCCCATCCTCCCTGGGCGGAAACAGGTCCGGCAACCAAGGCCAGAAGGCTCAGGATAAGGGCAATATAACGCACGTGTTCACCATTCGATTGGTCAGGTCCTCGCCGACCCACACCGGAATATCATCACAAGAGGACGAGTGTCGCCAGCCCCAGGAATGCGAGAAAGCCGACAACATCGGTTACCGTGGTCACGAAGACGGACGATGCCACGGCCGGGTCGGCCCCGGCCCGCACCATGCCCAGCGGGATGAGAATGCCAGACAGGCCTGCGCATCCGAGATTGAGCACCATGGCCGCCGCGATCACGCCGGCGAGCTGCCAGTCCTGGAACCAGACGACTGTCACCGCGCCCATCACAATGGCGAAGATGATCCCATTGACCATTCCGGTGGCCAGTTCGCGCCAGACGACCCGCAAGGCGTTGGCTGCGGTCAGATCACGCTCGGCAATCGAGCGCACGGCAACAGCCAGTGACTGGGTCCCGGCATTGCCCCCCATCGACGCGACGATCGGCATCAGGACCGCCAACGCCACGACCTGCGAAATGGCGCCCTCGAACAGGGCGATGACAGCCGAGGCGAGAATGGCGGTCGCCAGATTGACCAGAAGCCAGGGCGCGCGGGAGCGCACCGAGCGATAGACGGTATCGGCCAGGCCGGCATCGTTGACGCCGGCGAGCGCGAGCATGTCTTCCTTGTTCTCGTCCTGGATGACGTGGACGATATCGTCCAGCGTCAGCATGCCGGTCAGCCGTCCGGCAGCGTCGACGACCGGCGCCGAGACGAGGTGATATTTCTGGAAGAGATAGGCGACCTCTTCCTGGTCTGTTTCCGGCGCGACGAGGATGCGCGGCGTTTCCATCAGATCGCTCAGGGCGACGTCCCGGCGCGCGCTCAACAAGCGGCAGACGGGGATCTCGCCGACCGGGCGAAATCCGGTATCGATCACGAAAAGGTCGTGGAAGGTGTCCGGCAGGTCCTCGCTTGCATCCCGCATATGGTCCAGCGCGTGTCCAACGGACCAGAATTCCGGCGCGGCCACGAATTCGCGCTGCATGAGACGGCCGGCCGTCTCGTCCTCGAAGGACAGGCTCTGCTCAACCGCTTCGCGATCACTGTCGGAGATTTCCGCGAGCACGGCGGCGCGCGTCTCGTCATCCATCTCCTCGACGACTTCCGTCGCGTCATCGGAATCGAGTTCCTGGATCGCCGCCGCCAGATGCGCGGTGTCCAGATATTCCATCACGACTTCGCGCGAATCCGGCTCGAGCTCAGCGAGAACTTCGCCGGTAAAGATGTCCGGGGCGAGCTCCACCAGGGCCGCTTGCTGATTGCCCGAGAGCTGTTCGAGCACGTCGGCAATGTCAGCTTCGTGCAATGGCATCAGCATGCGTCGGACGAGATCATCATCCGCATCCGCAATGGCCTGCCGCAGATTGCCGACAAATTCCGGATCCGTATCCGCCCGAGCAGGCGAATCGATCAGGACGTCGTCATCAAAAGCGGCTTCGCCCATGCAGGCCTCCGTGGAAGTTCGGTGGTTCGACCGCTCGCTGTCAGCGCGCGGCCCCGGCAGTCTTAACCGCCTGTCCGTACAAGCTCAATCGACCGCCCCGGGAATCCGCATCTACACGCACTCAATGGCGGATTTCGGGCGCGATTGCTGCCCTGTGCAGCGCCGACCGCCACATTGACGCCCCGAGATGACAGGATAAACAAAAAAGTCGGGGTTTGCGGGGGCGCTGCGTGTTCGATTTGTTTCGGGAAGAAAACTGGCCGGTTCTGATCGGGCTGGGCATTGGCGGCGGGCTTGCCCTTGCGAGCCTCATCCTCCTGAGCTTCCTGCGCCCAACCACCGGTCCGTCCGCGACATCCGCCCGGGCGGTCCTGTCGCTGGCCGTGGAGACCGCCAGTCAGTGCGCCGGCAGCCTGGTGCTTCTGTGGATCAGCGTCAGTGTCGGCTATACCGTGGTCAGCCTGCTCTACAGCCTGATCGGACGCTCGACCTCTCTCTTCGACACGATGATGACGGCGGTCCTGATCTTTCTTGGACATCGCGCCCTTCTCGACAGACCCGCCCGGGACGCCGGGATCGAAATGCCGGAGACCGGCTATTGGCGTATCCTGCTGCGCTCTGTCGTGTTCGGCCTTCTGGGCCTTGCTGCAGCCGCCCTCGTCTTCCTGTGCGCCGCCCTTCTGGTGGCGCTGGCCGCTTATGCCGGCGTGACGGGCGATGGACCGCTCTATCTCGTCAGTGCCTTGGCCGGCATCGCGGCGATCCGGCTGAGCATCCTGTTTGCCCGTCTCAGCTTTCTCTATCCCGCGAGCGTACTCGGGCAGCGCGACTGGTTCGGGGGTGCACTGCAACGTTCGGCCGGTGCCGGGCCCGGCCTGGCAACCAGCCTGTGGATTCTCGCCCTCGCCGCAACGGCCCTCGTTATCCCGGTCATGCTGTGGTCCAGCGCGCTCATTGACGTGATCGTCGGGAATCTGCCGGTCCGGCCTGGTGAACTACCGGGTGATTTCGGAACAGCGCGCTACTGGGCGACGCTGGTCTTCGAGGAATTGCCGCTCAACCTGCTGATTGTCGCCTATTGCCTGTGCAGTATCGCCTGCGTCTCCGCAGCCTATCGCCTGGCGGTGCTGGCCCCCGACCGCGCGAAGACTGACAGTCGGCACAACTGAGCGATCGCAGGCCGACACGACGGCCGCGCGGATCTCAGGGAGCGCAAATTTCAAGGATTCTTATCGCTCTCGCTCGGGAGAGTGATGGTGCGGTCGAGAAGACTCGAACTTCCACGGGTTTTACCCCACAGCGACCTCAACGCTGCGCGTCTACCAATTCCGCCACGACCGCACGTCATGGAGGCGCGGGAGATAGCAACATCCCCGCACCTTGTGAAGAGGGTATTGCAACGGTTTATGCAGCTGCGAAGAATTCATTGGCATCTGCCGGTCCCGTGATGGACACGGCAATGCGATCGCCCTGGATGACAACATCCCCGCGCGCGATGGGATGATTATTGGCCAATATCCACACTTGGTCGTCCTCGCCCGAATCGAGCGGGATCACCGCACCGCGTCCCATGCGGAGGAATTGCTGGATCGGCATCTTCGACCGGCCCAACAGGACTGATATTTCCACTTCCACCGAACTGATCTGACTCACGTCGCACTCCAGGACTTGCGGATCCTCATCGCGAGGCAGATGTTTGGCCAATACGGTTTCCGCAGCGTTAAGACTTCAAGATATGGCATTACAAAACGTCGAATGGGCTGTTTCGCCCGGCCTGACGGCCTATGAACCCGCCCTCGCCTTCATGGAATCGCGTGCCGCCGCGATTGCGGCCGGCGAAGCCGAAGAGCTCGTCTGGCTGCTGGAACACCCGCCGCTTTATACCGCCGGGACCAGCGCGAAGCCCGATGACCTGCTCGCGCCGGACCGATTCCCGGTCCATGAGACCGGGCGCGGCGGCGAATACACCTATCACGGGCCAGGCCAGCGCGTGGCCTATGTCATGCTGGATCTGACACGCCGCGGTCGCGATGTGCGCAAATTCATCCAGTCGCTGGAAGCCTGGCTGATCGGTGCGGCGGCGCAATTCGGCATCGAGGCGGGCATCCGCGAGGGGCGCGTCGGTGTCTGGGTCAATCGCAGCAATGGCCGCGAAGACAAGATCGCGGCCATCGGCGTGCGCCTGCGCCGCTGGGTGTCCTTCCACGGCATCGCCTTCAATGTCGATCCCGACCTCGGCCATTTCACGGGAATCACCCCGTGCGGCATCTCAAACCCGCTTTACGGCGTCACCTCGCTGGCCGATCTCGGGCACCGGGTCTCGATGGCGGATTTCGATGTGGCGCTGCACCTCGCCTGGACGGATGCCTTCGGTGATGTCCGGCGGGTCGAAGCGCCCTCGCTTGCCGCAGAAGCGCTCTAAGCCGTCCCCGACCCGTTGCGCTGCAGGGTCGCGAACCATAGACCGAACACACCGGCGACAACCCAGAAGGCGATGAATGACGGCCAGGCGCCAGCGCTGACCATTTCCAGCAAACGCGCCTCATCCGCCTCGAGCCAGGCCTGAAAAGCCGGCTGAAAGCCCGGATCCATCATGGCCTCGTTCAAGGCAATCTGGTCCGTCGTGTCGACACCCTGCTCCTCGGCGAAGGTCATCATCCCCGCGAACAACTGCGTGCCGATCCCGACCATCGCGCCGATGCCCTTGGCAAGGATGGCGAGAAGGACTGGCAAAACGGCAAGCCCGATATTCCGTCCGGCATGACGCCGCCGGTTTGCAAAGAGCGAGAAGCAAACCCACCAGATCACGAAGAGCGGGATAAAGCCCGGAATCGGCGCTGTCCCGAAGGCCAGCCGCAAGGCATCGATCATTGCCAGAAGAGCCAGGCCCAGCACAAAGGCTGAGACCGAGGCGCGGTGCGTGGGCATGAGCAGGGCGAGCGGGTTCATGGGGTCATCCTGTGGGCAGAGAAAGGGCCGGTCCCCGTATCTACCCGGGAACCGGCCTCAATCAAGCAGAATTCGGCGCGAAAACCGTCTCGCGGCACACCCGGTCGGTCTGGCTACATCTTGTAGACGAAGTATCCGACCACACCGTTCGCGATCACGCTGGCCAGATTGGACGCCAGGACGCCGCCGAAAGTCGTCGCCATACCGAAGCCGGTCGATGAAGCCCCACCATTGAGAACCGGGGCGAGAATGAAGCTGACGGCCACAGCAACGATGACGACACCAAGAAAGGCGCCAATGGTCATCCAACCGGACTTGCCCGCGTCATGGAAGCGCTTGGAATAGACGCACACCCACGCATAGATCGAGGCCAGTCCGACCACGATACCGATGATCGCGACCAGCATGCCAATGCCGGGCAGCAAGGTCAGAAACTGCATCACCAGATTGATCGCCACGATCGCGATGATGCCCTTGGCGAAGTCCTGCGGTGAAAGCTTACCGGCCGAGCCAAACAGGATTTGTTTGGCCTCTGCGGGTTTGAGAATGAAATTGTCGATCGACATGGCTTTGACCCTCCCCTGTCATGAGGAGAAGGAGCCTACGCGGATTCCGCGAATTCTCCACGCCATTTTCGCCCGACACGCGAAACACGGTTAGCGCGTCGTATCGGTGTCGCTCGCCTTCGTCTCGGTATCGGCCTGCTGGTTCCCGGGTTCCGTGGCATCACCGAATGTCGCTTCGATATCGATCACGGGCTCGGGACCGTATTGATTGGGGCCATTCTCCCCCAGCGCCAATCCCAGCCAGACCGTATAGCCAGCCCAGATCAGCATGCCCAACCCACCCAGAAAGAGCAGGCCGCCACCCGCCGACAGGAATAGTCCGGGACCGACATTTTCGCCGGACATGAGGCCCGACAGGATAGCGCCGCCCACCATGAGCACGGCCAGAACGGAGAGCACAAAACTGGCGATCCACGGCACCGCATGGATGGCCGCGCTGCGGCCGGTATCGTGCAGGCGCTTTCCATAGACGCACAGGCCAACCCAGATCAGGCCGAGCCAGATCAGACCGCCGAGGATCGGGATGATATCGGCCAGGATATTCCCGCCGACAATGATCGCGACACCGATCCAGTACTCCCGGGCCGCGATCCGGCCATTCGGGTCGAGCAAAAGGAATTGCCAATTCATCGCGTCTGCCTTCCCCGGGATGACCCCGGCCTAATCGAATTCAACAAGGAGTTCATCAGCCGCGACGGAGGCGCCCGGCTCGACCTTGATGGACTTGATCGTGCCGTCGGTTTCAGCCCGCAGCACATTTTCCATCTTCATTGCCTCCACGATCACCAATGGCTCACCGGTCTTGACGGACTGGCCTTCCTCGACTTCCAGCGAGACGACCAGACCCGGCATGGGCGAGACGACCAGCTTGGCCATGTCCGGCTTTTCCTTTTCCGGAAGCAGGGCATGCAGCTCGGCCGCGCGAGCCGTGCAGACAAGGGCCACGGCAGAGAATCCGCGATGGCGCAATTTATAACCTTCGGTCCGGTCGGCGAATTCCAGGGCAATGGTCTCGCCATTGATCATGGCTTCGAACAAATGCTCACCGGCCCGCCATTCGGTGTCGAGCTCAAGCCGTTCCGACGCCAGGGATGGCGCCCAGATGCTGGCCCGCCCCGGAGCGGTCATCTCGATCTCGACAGGGATGCGACGCTTGTCCAGCAGCACGACCCATTCACGGACATCCGGCTCGTCGGCGGGCCGCATGCGTCCCTCGATCTGGCTGGCCCGGCGCACGAAGGTCTCGTGCACAAAAGCCGCGGCGCACGTCATCGCGACAAGCTGCTCCTCGCGCGGCGCAGTGCCGTTGAAGCCCTCCGGATAATGCTCGCCGATATAGCCGGTATGAATGCGTCCGGCGCGGAAATCCGCTTCGTCCAGAACCGCCGAGAGGAAGGGAGCATTCGATTGCAGGCCTTCAACATGAAGCCGGTCAAGGGCCGCAGCCAGCGTGTCGATTGCGGTCTCGCGATCCTTGCCATACCCGATCACCTTGGCGATCATCGGGTCATAGAAAAGCGAAATCTCGTCGCCCTCGCGAACCCCGGAATCGATCCGCAGCTCGCCCTTGCCCAGCTTGCCCTCCGCAGGCTCCTGGAAGCGTTTGAGGCGACCGATCGAGGGCAGAAATCCGCGATAGGGGTCTTCGGCGTAGAGCCGGGCTTCCACGGCCCAGCCCTTGATCGGCACGTCGCGCTGGGTCAGGCCCAGCGGCTCGCCAAAGGCCGACCGGATCATCAGCTCGACCAGATCGACATCGGTGGTCAATTCGGTGACCGGGTGTTCGACCTGAAGGCGGGTATTCATCTCCAGGAAATAGAAATTCTTGTCCTTGTCGACGATGAATTCGACCGTGCCGGCGCTGTCATAATCAACCGCAGCCGAGAGCGCGACAGCCTGGGCACCCATAGCCTCGCGGGTCTTTTTGTCGAGGAAGGGTGATGGTGCCTCCTCGAGGACTTTCTGGTTGCGACGCTGGATCGAACATTCGCGTTCATTGAGATGGATGACATGGCCGTGCTTGTCGCCCATCACCTGGATCTCGATATGACGCGGCTCCTCGATGAATTTCTCGATCAGGATGCGGTCATCGCCAAAGGACGACTTGGCCTCATTGCGGGCAGCCTTGAAGCCTTCGCGGACCTCGCTGTCGCTGCGGGCGATCCGCATGCCCTTGCCGCCACCGCCGGCCGAGGCCTTGAGCATCACCGGATAGCCGATCGCCTTGGCGGCTGCGAGCGCGGTATCGGCATCGGCGATCTCGCCATCTGCACCGGGAATCGTCGATACGCCTGCCTTGGCGGCGAGCTGTTTGGAGCGGATCTTGTCACCCATCGCATCGATGGCGTGGATATTCGGGCCGATCCAGCCGACACCGGCCTTTTCAAGCGCCTTGGGCAGGGCCGGGTTCTCGGACAAGAAACCGAAGCCGGGATGCACGGCATCGGCGCCGGTCTGTTTCACCGCGTCGAGGATCTTGTCGAGCACGAGATAGCTCTCGCCCGGTGCCGGCGGTCCGATGAAGACCGCTTCATCCGCCATCTCGACAGCAAGGCTGTCGGCATCCGCCTCGGAATAAACCGCCACAGTGGCGATCCCCAGACGCTGGCAGGTCTTGATGACACGAACCGCGATCTCACCGCGATTGGCGATCAGGATCTTCTTGAACATGCTGGCCCCTTGATCCGTGTGCGGGTGGATACCGCACGATTGTCACGGGTTTAGCGTGGCTTGCCCGCGGGCGGCAAGCGGCGGCGGCGGCTCGCCTCAGTCATCCGGGTCATGCGGGCGGTCCAGCCAGTCCGCTTCCAGGGCACGCAGCTTGCCGACAATGGAGACGAGGAAGGCGGTCGACCAGCCGATCATCAGGAATCCGGTAAAGCCCTCCATCGCCGAAACCAACCGCCAGTCATTGTCGATAATGACATCGCCATAGCCCAGTGTGGTGAAGGTCGAGGTGGAGAAATAGAGCGCCTCCTCAAAGCCCGACACGGCCCCCAGCGCGAGATAAACCAGTGCGAAACTCCAGATCTCGACCGCGTGCACGACGAACAGGCCCAGAACGATGATGAGGATGAACAAGGCCTGCCGGAGAACCGATCCGCGCGGATCGATTCGACTGGTCCGGAAGCGCGCCAGAGCCAGCAGCGAGCCGAGGCCCACCATGTGCACCAGCACGGTCCAGACAGCCATTCCGGTCGAGACGAGCATGGCATCCATCATTCGCAATCCCTCCGAGGCTGTCAGCGCGCGCGAGTCGTCCTAGTCTCCGGTGCAAAGAGGAATCGATCAATGAGCAAACCCCTTTATCGCCTGACCTCCATCGCCCGGCCGCTGGAAGCGAAATATCCAACCAATCGCGCCGTGTTGATTGCCCTGCCGCTGATCGCACTCGGTCTCGGGATCTATGCCTACACCTCCGCAGGCGGCGGTGCCGTGAATGCCGTGATCACAGGGCTGGAAGGGATGTTGGTCAGTTTCCTGGTCTGGGCGCTGGGCCGGGAAGCCGATCCCGATCGCAATCTGACCGCGTTCGCCAGCGCCGCACTGGTGCTCTACGCCCTGGTGCTCGGCCTGCCGGTTGCCGTCTGGACGCTGGCGTTTGCACTCATGGCGGCGCGAACCGTCAACCGCACGGTCGGGCAACCGGCCAAGCCCGGTGATCTGGTGATGGTGCTGATCCTCGCCGGCTTCTCCGTCTTCTCGGAAGGCTATGCCTTGATGGGCGTGGTCGCCGCCATCGCCATCGCGATCGATGTCCAGCTTGACCGGTCCCGCTCGCTCGCCCTGATCGCGGCCCTGATTGCCCTCTCCTTTACCGTCTGGCAGCTGATCACGCTGGAAGGCGATTTCGGCGCCCTCTTGTGGCCGGCAGCCGCCTCGACAACATTGATGACCATCATTGGCGGTCTGGTCGCGATCGGGCTCGCAAGCGCCTTCCTCTGCCCGAAGCCGACCAGCGTCTGTGATGCGCGCGGTGAACCGCTCAGCCATGCCCGCATACGCGGCGGACGGCTGGTTATCGCGCTGGTCCTGCTGGCCGGCATGCCAGAAGGCAATGCGCTCGCCCACGCGCTATACCCCCTGGGTGGCCTTCTGCTTGTCACTTTCGTCGTCGGCCTGCTTCCGGCCATTCGGCCCAGGCCGACGCGCTAGCGGCGAAGCAGCCCCCGTCAGGAAACCCCGTCCTAGCCCGCCTGGGGTTTCAGCGCATTTCGGCGGAAGAGCATAATGATGAGATAAGCGATCAGCCCCAGGTCGAGGACATTTGTGATCGTGTCCGACACGGAACCGATCGTGATGCCGTAGATGAGCCCGGGGGCCGAGGATGTGAAGACAAACCACATGTAGGCGTGAAGCGCGGCACTGGCGAAGTAGATCATCGTCGCCAGTGCCAGCCTGGACCGCCAGACCAATAGCGTCGCAATCACATAGCCGGACAGATAAATGCTCCATCCGATGAACACCCATGGCGACACCTGGGAGGCATAGGTCAGGAATTCGACCC
>NZ_CAJQOO010000101.1 GCF_905480005.1 uncultured Maricaulis sp. | reverse complement strand
CGCGCGTGGCGCGATTGCGAGGTACAGACCCCTACTCCCACTCAATCGTCCCTGGCGGCTTGCTGGTCACGTCGTAGACGACCCGGTTCACGCCGCGGACTTCATTGATGATGCGCGTGGCGACGCGGCCCAGGAAGTCGTGGTCATAGGGGTAGTAGTCGGCGGTCATGCCGTCGACCGAGGTCACAGCGCGCAGGGCAAGGACGGCGTCATAGGTGCGTTCATCGCCCATCACACCGACCGTGTTGACCGGCAGCAGGACCGAGAAGGCCTGCCAGATCTCGTCATAGAGACCCGCCTTCTTGATCTCATCGATATAGATCGCATCGGCCTTGCGCAGGATGTCGGCCTTCTCCTTGGAGACAGCACCGGGAATGCGGATGGCCAGGCCCGGTCCCGGGAAGGGATGGCGACCGACAAAGGCGTCCGGCAGGCCCAGCTCACGGCCCAGCGCGCGGACTTCGTCCTTGAACAATTCGCGCAGCGGCTCGACCAGCTGCATCTTCATGCGCGCCGGCAGGCCGCCGACATTGTGGTGCGACTTGATGGTGACCGAGGGCCCACCATCAAAGCTGACGCTTTCAATGACATCGGGATAGAGCGTGCCCTGGGCGAGGAAATCGGCACCGCCGGCCTCCTTGGCCTTCTCGTCGAAGACATCGATGAAGAGGCTGCCGATTATCTTGCGCTTCTTCTCCGGGTCGTCGACGCCCTCGAGGGCGGTCAGGAAGAGGTCCTCGGCCTCGGCATGGACGAGCGGGATATTGTAATGCTCGCGGAACAGGGTGACGACCTCATCGGCCTCGCCCTGGCGCATCAGGCCGGTATCGACAAAGACGCAGACCAGCTGGTCACCAATGGCCTCGTGCAGCAGAACGGCCGCGACCGAGCTGTCGACGCCACCTGACAGGCCGCACAGGACGCGCTTGTCGCCAACCTGTTCGCGGATCTTGGCAATCGCCTCATCCTTGAAATTGGCCATCGACCAGTCACCGGTGAGGCCGGCAATCTTGTGGGTGAAGTTTTCCAGCAGGGCCGCGCCGCGCGGTGTGTGCACGACTTCCGGGTGGAATTGCACGCCGTAGAAATGACGGGTCTCGTCGGCGATCGCCGCGAAGGGCGCATTGCCCGAAGTCGCGATGACCTTGAAACCCTCCGGCAAGGCCGCGACACGGTCCCCATGGCTCATCCAGACGCGTTCTTCATGACCGATGGGACCAAAACCGGCGAAGAGCGGACTGTCTTCGGTGAGCGTGATGTCGGCGCGCCCGAATTCGCGCTCCTCGGAGGCCTCGACCCGACCACCGAGCTGGGCGCACATGGTCTGCTCGCCATAACAAATTCCCAGAACCGGAATGCCGCGCGTGAAAACCGAGACGTCGGCACGCGGGGAATTGTCCCAATGCGTCGAATGCGGCGAGCCCGACAGGATGATCGCCTTGGGATCATAGGCATCGATGAAGGCCGCATCGGCGCGGTTATAGGGATGGATTTCGCAGAAGACGCCGCTTTCGCGGACACGCCGGGCGATGAGCTGGGTCACCTGGCTGCCGAAATCGATAATGAGGAGTTTGTCGTGTTGATCGGTCATGGGCGTTCGCACCCGCGCGCGCAGGTGTCCCGGAGGTCGAATTGTGGGGAGATGGCAGAAACATCTGTCAGCATGCGGCCCGATAGCGCGAGTCAGCGCGCTTGACCAGCCCCTGCCTGCCCGCGGACCTGCGCTTTGCGCCCCAGCGCCCGATTTTGCGTCGCCAGGCCTTGAACCTGCTTCGTCAGGGGGGCAGGTATGGGCCAGCGACAACCAAGGAGTACGCCATGCGCCCGATTGTCATTGCCAGCCTGCTGGGCCTGTTGAGCCTCTCGGCGGCCTGCTCGCAGCCTGCAGCCAGTGGCGACTGGCGCCTCGATGGCGAACGGTCCCGGCTCTCCTTCGTCTCGATCAAGTCCGGCGAAATCGCCGAAGCGCACAGTTTTTCCGGCCTGAGCGGGACGGTCGCTCCGGACGGGGCGGCTGAACTCGTGATCGATCTGGCAACTGTCGAGACCGGGATCGACATTCGCAATGAACGCATGCGCGATCATCTCTTCGAGATCGACCGCTTTGCCGAGGCCCGGGTCACGACCGCGCTCGACCTGGTCGCCCTGGCGGATCTGGATGTCGGCGAACGTCGCAGTCTGGAGCTGGACGCCACCCTGTCCCTGCACGGCCAGTCGATCGACATCATCACACCGGTCATCGTGACCGATATTGATGGTCGCCATATCCTGGTGGAAAGCGCGGCCCCGGTCCTGCTCCACATCGAGGATTTCGGCCTGGCGGAGGGATTGGCGACCTTGCAGGAGCTGGCCAGCCTGCCCTCGATCACGCCGGTTTCACCCGTCAGCTTCTCGCTGTACTTCACCCGTGGCTGATCATCAGGACTGGCGGCGGGCGGCGCAGTAGGCCACCTTGCGCGCCCGTGCCGGCTCGCATGATGATCGCGGTCATTGCCCGGAGATTCGTTGCCCGGAGATTCGATGGCCGGAGATTCGATGTCCACTGCCCGCCCGCGCGCTGAAATTGTCGAACTTCAATACCTGCGCGCCATCGCGGTCCTGATGGTCGTTGTCGGCCATCTGCACCAGGCAGGCGGCCGCTTTACCGGCGCGGACATTCTGGGGCCGGTCGGCTATCTCGGCTTTGCCGGGGTCGATGTCTTCTTCGTGATTTCCGGCTTCATCATCCACACCCTCTATCGGTCGGCAAAACGGCCAACCGCCAGCTATGCGCTGAAACGCCTGAACCGGATTTATCCGCTCTACTGGATATTCACCGCCCTCGCCCTGCTCGGCTATCTGGCGATGGGCGACAGCCTGACCCGTCAGATCACGGATATTGACTGGCTGACGACGGTGGCGCTCCTGCCATCCTCCCAGCCGCCCCTTCTTCTGGTCGGATGGACTCTCATCCATGAACTCTATTTCTACCTGGTCTATGGATTGTTGCTCTTCCTGCCCGGTCGCTGGCGCTGGGCCGCCATCGCGACATGGCTCGGTCTGACCCTGCTTGCCCAGACGAGCTGGCTTGCGCCGACCAATCCCTGGTCCGCCCTGGTCCTGAGTCCGTTCAACCTCCTCTTCATCGCCGGGCTGGGGCTCGCCGAGCTGCGTCCGCATCTGGCCAGGACACGCTGGATCGCCCTGCCAATCCTGCTGGTCGGCGTCGCAGTCGCGACGCGTTGGACCGCCACCTACGGGCTGGACGGACTGGCGGATGCGGGCGATCGTGTGCTCGCCTTCCTGACACTGGCGATCGCCCTGGTCTGGGCCGTCCTGGCCTGGCAACCGCGGTGGCATGCGGCCCTGACCGGTAT
>NZ_CAJQOO010000100.1 GCF_905480005.1 uncultured Maricaulis sp. | reverse complement strand
GCCGGCCTTGAAGCCCGCGGCGACAATATCTTCCTGGAAACCGCCGCCTCCGGTGCCGCCAATACCGGCACACCGGGCTCGCCGGGCTTCGGCTCGATCCGCCAGGGCTTCGTCGAGACCTCGAATGTCAATTCGGTGTCCGAGATCACTGCCCTGATCCAGGCGCAGCGCGCCTATGAAATGAATGCCCGCGTCATCACCGCTTCGGACGAGATGATGGCCGCTTCGTCCAACCTTCGCTAACGGGAGAGACTGATGATCCGTACAAGCCTCATCGCCCTCGCCTGCCTCACCACGGCACCGTTGGCCACATCTGCAGCACTGGCCGGCGAGCCGGTCGTGCTGCGCGAGACGATCCGCGTCGACGGCGCCCAGATCACCTTGGGCGATCTGTTCGACATCACCGGAGCGCAAGCCGACATCGTCGTCGCCCGCGCCCCGTCACCGGGCAGCCGAACCGCGCTGGACGTCAATTACATTCGCCGCATCGCGCTGGAGAATGATCTCGACTGGGCCAATGCCGCCGGCCTGCGCCGCCTGTCCATCGAACGGGCCAGCCGCGTGGTCTCCGCCGACATCCTGACCGACATGCTGGAAGGCGAGCTCTTCGCATCCGAAGGCCGGGTCCATGACGTGCAGCTGTCGAATTCGGCGATGGCCCTTCATGCACCGCTCGACAGTGCTGGCGGTCCGGAGATTCATGATCTCAGCTTTGACAGTCGCTCCGGCATGCTGGCTGCTGAAATCGCGCCCTATCACGGCGCCCAGACCGTCCGGGTTACCGGCCGGGCCTATGTCACGATCGATCTGCCCGTACTGGCACGTCCCGTCGCGGCGGGTCAGGAGATCACGGGCGCCGACATCGCCTGGATCAGCCAGCGCGCCGATCGGCTGCGTCCCGATGCCATCCTCGATCCCACAGATATGATCGGCATGGAAACGCGCCGCGCCCTGCGCCCGAACGAGCCACTGCGCGGCTATGACCTGCAACGCCCGCTCATGGTCGAGCGCGGGGATCTGGTCACCTTGATGTTTGAAGTTCCCGGCATCCAGCTCACCGTGCGCGCACGGGCGATGGAGGATGCCGCCGACGGCGAAGTCGCACGCTTCGTCAACCTGCAATCGAACCGTACGGTCGAGGCCCTCGTCGATGGCCCGGGCCGGGCCCGCGTCGGCACCTCGCCGACCGCAAGCTTCTGATCGAGGAGGTCAGCTCATGATCCGCAAATTCACCGCTCTCGTCCTCGCCTCACTCGCCCTGCAGGCCTGCGCCACCGATCGTCTGTCCTATGTCGGTCAGGCCCCGCCCATGACGCCAATCCAGAACCCGGCCGATCTCGCCGGCACCGGACCGTCGCAATTGCCGATGCCGATGCCGCGCATGCCGCAGCAGCGCTATGCGCAGAATTCGACCGCCAACAATTCGCTCTGGAATGCCAATTCGCCGACCTTCTTCGGAGATCCGCGCGCTGACCAGGTCGGCGATATCGTCACCGTCAATATCGATATCTCCGACAGCGCCCAGCTGAACAATACGACCAACCGCTCGCGCACCTCGGCCGAAGACAGCGATCTGACCAATTTCCTCGGCGCAGACCTGACCGGCTTCTTCAATGACAGTATCGATCCGACGTCCCTGACCAGCCTCGGCTCTTCGTCCTCACTGGCCGGAACCGGATCCGTCAACCGCACTGAAAGCATCTCGCTGACCGTGGCGGCCCTTGTCACCCAGGTCCTGCCGAACGGCAATCTGGTGATCGCCGGCCGCCAGGAAGTCCGCGTGAACAATGAAGTGCGCGAACTTCTCATCACCGGCATTGCGCGTCCCCAGGACATCGGATCGGACAATACGATCGCCCATACGCAAATCGCCGAAGCCCGCATTTCCTACGGCGGCCGCGGACATCTCTCCGACGTCCAGCGCCCCCGTTACGGCCAGGAACTCTACGACATCCTGATGCCGTTCTAGGACACGAGACCCCGCCACCATCGGGAACAACTGGGCCGTTACGCCAAGCGCGTGACGGCCCTCTTTTTTTGTGCGCTTGCGGTCTTGCCGGTCGCGCCGGGAACGCTAACGTCTCGAGCGATGTTACCGACCGTCTCCTTCCTGCCACGCCTGCGCGTCCGCACCTTCACCCTGGCCTGTCTCGGCCTGCTGGTCCTGGCCTATCTGTGCGTGCTGGTCCTTGCCGCCGCAGACTGGCCGGCCCTGGCCGGCCTGTGGCCGATCAGCTTTGTGGGACTGGCCGGCGCCCTCGTTGCCAATTCGACCGGGGTCGGCGGCGGCGTCGTCTTCGTCCCTGTGTTTTCGGCCCTGCGGGAAACCGGCCTGCTCGACCTGGGGCCCTCGCAGACAGTGGGGGTCAGCTTCTCGATCCAGTGTTTCGGCATGAGCGTTGGCGCGCTGACCTGGCTGAACCGCTACTACCGCCCCGATGTCCGGCCTGACGAGGTCGCGCACCGTCCAGTGGTCGGCCGGATCGTGATGATCACGCTCGCGACCGGCCTGCCCGCCCTGCTGGCGACCCAATACCTGGCCCGGATCAATGGCGAACTCGCCTTCCTGCTGTTCAAGCTCTTCTCGATCGCGCTGGGCTGCGCCCTCATCATCCAGGTCATCATCCTGCGTGGCCCGCATGCCGAGCGGGAGCAGCTGGAACGACTGGACCTTGTCCTGATCCCGATCATGGGCCTGGCCGGCGGCGCGGCAACCGCCCTGTTCTCGGTCGGGATCGGGGAATTGCTGGCCCTGACGCTATTCCTGCGCCGCTACCCGGTCGACATATGCGTGTCGACAGCGGTCATCGTGTCTGCGGTCACGGTCTGGACCGGCAGTCTCTACCATATCGAGGCCGGCCATCTTGAATGGGGTGTCCTTGTCTTCGCCGCCCCGGCCGTCGCGGTCGGCGGCTTCCTCGCGCGGCGACTGGCCCATGCGCTCGGCGGACTGCGCCTGAAGCTCATGACAGCGATCTGGATCATCGGCTCCAGCTCGGCGCTTCTGGTGATCTAGCCACCCGGTCACGTGCTGAATTGTCGAGCATGGCAAAGCCGGATTAAGCTTCCCGCCTGAACTGGGGAGGATCAGCATGACCGTGACCGCCGCGCTCCGCGCCATTTCCCGATGTCTGATTGGCCTGGCCTTCCTGGCCGTGATGCCCGGTGTTCGCGCCCAACCGGCCGCCGTATCATCGGAGGACTTCCAGGCGCGACTCGAAGACTATCGCGACCTGTTCATCGCTATCGACCTGGCCGACATGCGCGCCATCGGCGCCCAGATGGACGCGGCCATCGCGGCCTCACAATCCTGCCAGGCCGGCGACTGCCCCGACTTCGATTGCGCCGCCGCCACCTTGACCTTCCAGCAGGCGGGCGAGCTCTACATGCGCTTCGGCGCGCTCGAAACCGCCATCGACCACATGCACCGGCTCGAGGTTGCTCATCTGACAAACCTGCATCGCGAAGCCCTGCAGGCCGAGGAAGAGGCGGCCTATGAGCAGGAAGTCCTGTTCTGGCAATCAGCCGTCATCAATGTCTCCAGTGCGGTGATCCAGCTGAGCCTGTTGAGCGGTGACATCGATGATCTCGCCGGCAATGTCGGCACCATGTCGGCCCTCGAACTGGCCAGCTCGCTCGACGAGCATGTGCGCGATACCGAAGCGGCACTGAGCGACATGGCGGCCTTTCGACAAGGGGCGAGCGACCGCCTGCGATCGGTGACCGCATCCCTGGAAGCCGAGCTGCTCTCGCTCGGCGATCTCAAGTCGGATCTCGCCAATATCATCAGCGAGTTGCAGGCCAGTCCACCCGGCAGCAGACCGCCAATGGTGGGCAACGCCATCGCCATCGTGGGGCGCTCGGCGCGGGCGATTGGACAGGCCGCGCTGGAAATCCGGCAGGCCGAAGCCGATCGGCTGAGCCGCGAAGCCCATCGCGAGCGCAGCGAGGCGGAACAGTTTCTACGCCGTGTCCATGCCCGGACGCTGCAACGCGACTATGCCGCCCAGCTGGGCGATCGGGCGATGGCGGTCATCACAGGCCTCGGCCAGTGCGTCCGCGCAAGCTGCACTGCCAATCCTGTGGTCATGGCCGATCCACCCCGCATCCTGGTCAGACCCGACCCGGCCGATGCGGTAAGGCGGCCAAGGCTCGATCTCGACGTGCTGGAAGCCAATACCGGCGCCTTGCGGCGGATCGGGTTGCGCCTGTCGGCGGACTGGACCCGCCCGCAATGTGAGGTCCCCGGGACCGGCGCGGTCTCGGGCGCCGGGTCATCAGCATCGCCCGACCTGGACGCAATACTCGCCGGCGTCAGCCCGGACCCGTCCTGCACCGGCCTGGTCAATGTCGGGATTTGCGGCCTGCTGACACCGGAGCGGCGCGGCGAATGCGAACGTCTGGCACAGACGCCGATCATGGCCTGCTCACGCATGCCGGTGCTCGGGGCGCAATTTGCGGAGTCTCAGCCCGGTTCCGCCGCTTTCACCCATACCCTGGCCGCCACCTGCCGCACCACATGCACGCTGCAATACGGACTCGATGCCTATCTCGACCACCAGCGCGGTGTGGCGCTCGACCAGGTCACGGAGCTGGACCGGACCCATTTCGAGAATGGCGGCGATCCGGCGAATTCGGGCGATCTCGATACGGACGCGCGGGACATGCTGGACACGCTGCGTGATCAGCTCCGCGCAGGACGCATCCGAGCCGCCCGCGACATCCGATATGCCTATTACGATCCGGCCGAGGATATCTATGTTGAGCGCGATAGCCTCGCGAGCGACGCCGATGGGGGTCTGATTTACATCACCGCGTTTCCCGGTCTTGCACGTGGAGCGGAGGCGGCCCGGCTCGAAGCCCTCCAGGTCCAGATTGCCGCGCTGGAGGCACGCTTGCGCGACGGCGCATCCATCGCCCGGACACAATGGGGTGAAGAGGCGCGAGCCTTCTGGTCAAGCTATGGCAGTCATTTCCTGTTGATGTGCGGCGGCGCCGAGCTCGACCAGCGACTCAATGCCTGCCTTGCCCAATGCGAAGGCGGCGGCATGGGGCGCTATGATGCCTGTGCCGTGGTGGCCCCGGACCAGTCACTCAATCCGGGCCCGGCCCTCTACCCGCCCGGCGATCCGAGGCGCGACGAGATTCCGGCTTTCAATGCACGCGACGCGATGGCGGCACAGCAATAGCCGCGCTCGCCCCTTCAACGGACTGGAAGGCCGGGGCCTAGCTGTCGCGGTGGACGCGTTCCTTGCGCTCGTGGCGCTCCTGAGCCTCGAGGCTCATCGTCGCGACGGGGCGCGCATCGAGCCGGGCCAGCGAAATCGGCTCGCCGGTCTCGTCGCAATAGCCGTATTCGTCTTCTTCAAGACGGCGCAGCGCCTTGTCGATCTTGGAAATCAGCTTGCGCTGCCGATCACGGGCCCGCAGCTCGAGCGAACGGTCCGTCTCGGTCGACGCACGATCTGCCAGATCCGGCAGGGCGCCCATGTCTTGCTGGAGATTTGTGATTGTCGAACGGCTTTCCCGGAGGATGTCATCCTTCCAGGCCAGCAGTTTCCGACGGAAATACTCCTTTTGCCGGTCATTCATGAACGGCTCGTCTTCCGACGGGAAGTAATCCTTGGGCAATTCGATCGGTTCAGCTTCGCTCATCGCTTCCCACTCAACTCAACGCGGTATACCGCTCTCCCCCAGAAAGCGGGCGGAGAATATTCGCCGAGCGGCTCAAGTCAATGTGGAGACGCTGTTGCCGCACCATTCCTGGCAAGCAAATAGCGAAAAACCTTGAATGATTTGTGTCGAACCGGACAGGTCAGCTGAACTTTGCCAGCTCGACAGCCGCCCGCGTCTCGACCTCGTCGAGTGCGGCTTCGAGTCGCGCATCATTCGTGGCGTCGCGACGGGTCTGCAAAAGGTCCATCAGTGCGACCAGCTTGGCGCGGGGCAAACCGCCCTCCAGGAGCGCGATCTTGAGCTCATCAAGCATGTCCAGCATGTCGAAGGCGCGATCGGTCGCCTGCTTGCGGGCATGGGTGAAATCTTCCACGCCCTGAAGCGCCAGGATGGCATCCACCGATTGAACGGAGGAGACGGAACTGGCTGTCATCGACCCGGCCGTCTTGGTCGGCGTATCCAGCGAGAATCCCTCACCCGAAGCGCGCGACGTGGTCTTGCGCTTGCCGGCTGAAACGGAACTGGTGGAGCTGGGTCCGGAGACTTTCATGGCAGGAATCATTTCCTCGTGATGACGTCCAAGGGATGCGGCCGGGCCGATTAACAGAGCCTTAACTCGGGCCTCCCGATCGGCAATTTCTGCCGGTCCGGGATTGCAGGTGGCGGGATTTTCCGCCCCTGCGAGAGCCAACATAACCGCTAAAATATTGTTTTGTAGTGTTTTATTTTATTAACCAAATCCGCAAAACTGGCACGGCACTGGCAAGGTCGAACGCGAACACGTTCCGGAGACCGCAAAATGCGCCTGATCATCACCCTGCTCGCCGCCCTCGCCTTCGCCTCGCCCGCCACGGCGTCGTCGCGCATCAAGGACATGGTTGATGTGGAGGATGTGCGAGACAACCACCTGGTTGGCTACGGCCTGGTTGTCGGTCTCAACGGGACAGGCGACAGCCTGCGCAACTCCGCCTTCACCAATCAGTCGCTCAACGCGATGCTCGAACATTTCAATGTGAACACGCGGGAGGCCAACCTCAATACGCGCAATGTCGCGGCCGTCATGGTCACCGCGTCACTGCCGGCCTTCTCCTCGCAGGGCAGCCGTATTGATGTGACCGTCTCGGCCATCGGCGATGCCTCGAGCCTGCAGGGCGGCGTCCTGATCGCCACCCCGCTTTTCGACAGTAATAGCCGCGCCTGGGCCGTCGCCCAGGGATCGCTGGCAGTTGGCGGTTTCGAAGCCGCTGGCGATGCCGCCGTGATCACGCGCGGCGTGCCAACCTCCGGCCGGATCGCCAATGGCGCACTTATCGAGAACCCGTTTGAAGGCACCGGGATCGATCCCTGGGCCGCCCTCGCCAATCGCGACACGCTGCGCCTCTCCCTGCGCAATCCGGATATCACCACGGCGCGCCGCATGGCCGACGTCATCAATGCCTATGTCGGGCCGGGCGCCGCTCGCGCGTCGGATCCGAGCACGGTGACCCTGCAGCGCACGGCCCAGTTTGACGGCGACATGATCGACCTTCTGGCGGAAGTCGAGCAGCTGCGTGTCGAGGCCGACATCCCGGCCCGCGTCATCATTGACGAGAATACCGGCACCATCGTGATGGGCGAGAATGTCCGCGTCTCCACAGTCGCCATTGCCCAGGGCAATCTGACCATCACCGTCACCGAGAGCCCCATCGCCAGCCAGCCTGCGCCCTTCGCGCAGGGCGAGACCGTGGTCCTGCCGCGCACGGATGTCTCTGTTTCAGAGGACAATATGCAGCTCGGCGTGCTCGACGGCAGCGTCTCGCTGAGCCAGCTGGTCGACGGCCTCAATGCGATGGGCGTCAGCCCGCGCGACATGATCACCATCCTGCAGGCGATCAAGGCTGCCGGCGCCCTGCAGGCCGAGATCGAGGTCCTGTAGGATGGATAGTCTGCTCGAACTCCAGCTCGCCAATGCGGCCGGCGCCGGTCGCGCCCAGGGCACACCGAATATCGGTGGCGCCCGCAACGAGACCGAGGCCCGCGCAACGGCCGAGGAATTTGAAAGCTTCTTTCTCTCGCAGATGATCGAGCAAATGTTCTCGCAAGTCGGTGAGGAAAATCCGTTTGGCGGCGGACCGGGCGAGCGCGCCTTCACCGGCCTGCTGCATGAGGAATACGCCAATGTCATGGCCCAGGCCGGTGGCCTCGGCCTCGCTGACCGCCTGACATCTGAAATCCTGCGCTATCAGGAAACCGGGGAGATCTAGACAATGACCGAACTCGCTGCCGGCAATCCGGCTGAACGCGCCGAGGGCCTGCTCAAGCTGACCCGCCGGCTCACCGACCTCATCAATGAGGAAACCCGCCTCTTCCAGGACCGTCGCCCCCAGGACGCGCTCAGCCTGCAGGACGAGAAGTCCGAGCTGGCGAATATCTATCGCGCCGAAGTGGCTCGCGCCGGCAAGGAGCCGAGCCGGTTTGCCGGTGCTCCGGCCCCGATCAAGGCTGCCCTGCGAGAGGCAACCACCAATTTCCATGAATCCCTGGCCGAGAATGGCCGGATTGTCGGGGCGTTGAAGACCGTCACCGAGGGTGTGGTCAAGGCGATCGCCGATGAAGCCTCCCGGCAGCGCTCCACAGCCGGCGGCTACGGCCCCGGCGCGGCACAACAAGCCGGCCGCGGCGGCAATTTCGCCATCGCGGTCAACCGCACCGCCTGACCAGCCGACGATCCTAACGCATTTACGAGGCGGCTTCCGGCTGGCATTCCAGCGTCAGGGGAGCCGCCTCATGCCTATCAGTCCACCCGACACGCCTGATGATGAGATCCCGGTCCGGACCGCCTATCGCGCCTGGGCCGCCATCTATGACGACAATGAGAACCGCACGCGCGACCTTGACGCGGCTTGCCTCGCCTCGGCCGGCCTGCCTCTCAAAGGCGCAAAAATCGTCGAGTTCGGAGCCGGGACCGGCAAGAATACGGCCTACCTCGCCCGGCATGCTGCCAGCGTGGTGGCGATCGACATCTCACCGGAAATGCTGGCGAAAGCCCGGGCGCGCAGGCTGGGCGATCATGTCACCTTCCTGGAACACGACATAAGCCGAGACTGGCCGCTCGCAGCGGGATCGGCGGACATCTTGATTGGCAATCTGGTGCTCGAACATGTCCGCGACCTGTTGCCCGTCATGGCCCAGGCGGCTCGGACCTTGCGTCCGGGCGGACGCCTCTACCTGTCAGAGCTTCACCCCTTCCGGCAATTGGCCGGCAGCCAGGCCCGCTTCGACCAGGCCGATGGCAGCACGGTGCGGGTGGAGGCCTATTATCATGGCGTGTCGGATTATCTGGCCGCCGCCGAAGCGACCGGGTTTTCGCTTCTAGGGCTCGAAGAGCCGATCGAGACCGGGGCGAGGGTCAGCGCCGAAACACCGCCACGCCTTCTGGTCCTGAACCTGGTGAAACGCGTCTAGAGGAAGAGCCCGGCCTGTCCGCTCGGCCCTGAATTCAATCGCGCCAGGCCAGCCTGATAATTGGCCAGCTGGGAATTGTAATAGGCCGGAACCGTGCCGCCCTTCTTGCCCGCCTGCGGGCCTTTCAGCAATTCCTTCAGGGCCGGGTCCAGGGTCAGGTCCCGATAGGCGCGCTGGATTTTCGACAGGGCATCCTGAAGGGCCTCCATCGCCGTCTCGGCAGAGTCCAGCTCCTTCAGGGACATGGTCTGCGGTAGATCGAGCGCGAACAGGGGCGGCCCGTCCGTTGTCTTGTCATCCTTGTCGAGCAGAGAGCCGTTATTGACGATGGCGCCCGGCGCGATGCCCAGGGATTTGAGAAGGTCGCGGCCCGCACCACCGGCAAAGAGCTCGATGGTCGAGCCCTCGGCCGCCTTGATACGCAGCATGTCGCCCTCGCTGGATCGGCGCACATCGGCGCTCCCGTCGAGGACCAGCTTGGCGTTGATCTTGAAGGTCAGCGACCGCATCGTATCGTCGGCATCGATCGAGATCTTCTTGCGACGGCCGCCATCGACAGAGAGATAAAAATAGTCGCCATCGCGCGCCGAACTGCGGTCGGTCACGACGCGACTATCGGAATAGGTCAGCGTGCCGGTCGGCAGACCCAGCGCGTCGAGAACGCTGTCATCGGTTGTCGACAGGGCGATACCCTTGGCATCAGCCAGGCCGCCGCGACCGGAGACCTGGGTCGACCAGTCCAGCGCGCCCGTCGTGGCGTCGAGCTGCGCCGCAAAGGCGTCGCGCTCCCCGATCAGGGCATCGCCATTGATCCCGCCCAGCGTCTTGCCGGCGATGTAGAGCTTGCCATTGTTGACCTGGATACCGGCCGCGCCGTCATCCTTGTCCGAGCCGACAAAAGTCAGGAAATCCGTGGTCGGCGTGCCGCCATCGCTCAGCTTCATCACGAAGGCGTCGCGGATTCCGCCGGCATGGGCGCTGACCGGCGCGGTCGGAGCGAAGCCATCGCCCGCGGCGCCGGTGACATAAATGCCGCTCGCATCGATCGCCAGACCGCCGATACGGCCATCATCGAGACTGCCGAAATCATGTTCCCAGATTGCCGCGGAGGTGTCGTCGGAAACATCAAACTTGCGCAGGACAGCCCGGCCATCCTCTTCGCTGGCGACCACCAGATTGCCGTCCTCGGCGATGGCGATAGCGGCGACATTCTCGTCACCCGTCGAGCCGACACGCCGGGTCCACAGAGTCGAACCGCTGGCATCGATCGCCCGCACATAGCCATCCGTATTGCCGCCCTCATGGGCATCATCGCCAAAGGCGCCGGCGGATTTGCCCGCGACATAGACCGTGCCGTCATCGCCGATGGCGACCGTCCCGGCCTGGTCATCCTTGGTGCTGCCGAACCGCTGGGTCCATTGCTCGACGCCGCTGGCCGAGAACTTCACGACCACATTGTCGGAGCCGCCGATATCCGTACTGTCACCCAGACCGCCCTCAACCTTGCCGGCGACAACGACATTGCCGTCCGAATCGGCGGCGATCGACAGGCCTTCGGCGGTCTCGGCTGCGCCGAGCACACGGCTCCAGACGCGATTTCCCGTGGAATCATACTTCGCCAGCACCAGGTCCTGCTCGCCCTTGAGCACCTGGCCGTCCGTCGAGGCTGCGGTGTGGCCCACGACGAAAATGCCGCCATCGGTGGAGGCGGTCGTGGCGTGGATTTCGAGCGGATTGTCTTCCTGCTTGATCCGGGTCTCGCCCTCTTCGCCCCCGACAACAGCGACTTCGGTCTCGTTCGGGTCGGCACTGAAGCGCGTGGTATAGCCGGTCTGCGGATCGCCGCTGGCCAGGTCGGTCAGCTTCACCACCTGCCCGCCGGCACTGTCATTGATCCCGGACACGCCGGCGAAATAGAGCGCCGGCTCGGCGGCACTGGCCGAGAAGGAAATGGTCTCGGTCGACACGCCCTGGATCAGGAAGCCGTAATTGTCACCCGGCACGACGCCGACATCATTTTCCTCGCCGATCTTGGTGCGCTCGAAGCGCGAGATCACGCCGGCCGCTTCCAGCTGCGTGTTGATGTGATCGGAGATATTATCGAGATTGCGGGTCGTCGCGCCCATATCGGCCAGATTGATGTCGATGGTCTGGGTGACGCCGCTCTTCTTGACCGAGACAGAAAACTGCACATCCCCGGTCAGGCTCGCGACTTCGGCGTCGAAATCACCCTTGTGGATCGTGTCGGTCTTGTACTGGGAGGTGCCGCGCGCGATCGCGACCTCACTTTCGATCTTGGTGAGCTCTTCGCCCTTCAGCAGGGTCAGTTCCTCGAGGTCCAGATCGTCAAAAAACCCGTCGAACTGGGCCAGGCCGGACTGGAAGCTCTTGTCGAGGAAAGACCGGCGCGTGTCCGCCGTGGACTTGTCCATGGCTTCTTCCGCCAGCGAGGCCAGACGCTTCAGCCCCTGGTGCAGCGAGAAGAGTTGCTTGTGGTCACTCGGCGCATCGAGGCCGGAAAATTCGCGATCAGGATCATTGAAGAAAATGCCGTTGGCGAGGACCTTGCGGCTCATCTCTTCCAGCGTCATCAGGTTCGGAGACCCGATCTCCCAGGGCGCCGGCGCCTTGGGTTCCTGAGAGCGTGCGGACGCACCCGACGACAGTGCCGACGAGGAGGCCAGCGAGGCGCTGATACGTGAATTGTACCACCCCGTCAGAAGGCCTGCATTGAGTCCGATCACGCTCACGGCGAGAATCCTTTTTTCCTGACTGCCGACAGTGCGCCTGAAACACGAAGAAAGTGTTGCGAAACAAGGTAAATGCGATCGAGACAAGTGGAGAGATCGCCAAGCATGGCAGGCTAATCCGGCAAGCCTGCTCATGGCGCCGAAAATCTGCTAGCCTGTGCGTGCTTCGACAGGCCTAACCCACCGTTAACCTTGGCGGCGCAGCGTCGGTCACTGGATACGAATCGCGAGGCCCAGCATGTCGGACAAGACAGCGCCCGAAACGCCTTTCGAGGAAATGATGAATCAACGCTCCTTCCTCGATCCGCGCATGCCGCTAGACGGCAAAACCATTCTCGTCACCGGCGGGACGGGTTCGTTCGGCCGCAAGCTGACCGAGACCATCTGCGCCGAGTACAAGCCGAAAAAGCTGATCATCTTCTCTCGGGACGAGCTCAAACAGTATGAAATGGCTCAGGATTTCTCGCCCAGCGATTATCCTTTCCTGCGCTATTTCATCGGCGATGTGCGCGATGAGTCGCGACTCGACCAGGCCATGCGTGATGTCGATATCGTCATCCACGCGGCTGCGCTGAAACATGTCCCGATCGCCGAATACAATCCGTTCGAATGCATCAAGACGAATGTGATGGGTGCCGAAAATGTGGTTCGCGCGGCGATCAAGCGCGGCGTCAAACATGTCTGCGCCCTGTCGACGGACAAGGCCGCCAACCCGATCAATCTCTATGGCGCCTCGAAACTGGCTGCGGATAAAATATTCACCGCGGCCCAGCATATGGGCGGTGAAGGCGGACCGGTCTTCTCCGTTGTGCGCTACGGCAATGTCGTCGGCTCACGCGGCTCGGTCATTCCCTATTTCCGCCGGCTCATCGATAGCGGCGCCCAGGAATTGCCGATCACGGACCCGCGCATGACGCGCTTCTGGATCACGCTCGACCAGGGCGTCAACTTTGTCCTGTCCAGCCTGTCCATGGCTCGCGGTGGCGAGATCTTCGTGCCGAAGATTCCATCCATGAGCACGGCCGATCTGGCCCGCACGATGGCACCGCATCTGCCGCACAAGGTGATCGGTATCCGTCCGGGCGAGAAGCTGCACGAGATCATGATCCCGGAAGACGATGCCCGCACAACGATCGAGCTCGATGACCGCTTCGCCATCCTGCCAGCCCACGGGGCCAAGGTCACAGCGCGCTATATGGCATCCGGCGGGCATCTCGTCCCCGACGGGTTCAGCTACGCGTCCAACACCAATCCGGAACAGCTGACCGATGCGGCGCTGCGTGAACTGATCGGGATGGCGGCCGCGGCCTAGCTGCCCAGAACGTCCGACAACACCGAGACGACACGCGCCGGGTCCTCATCGGCCATGCCGACAAAGAGCGGCAGGGAAAGCGTGCGCGCATAATAGCGCCGCGCCCCCGGCATATCCGCCTGACCATAGCGCGCCTTGTAGAAAGGCTGGTCGCAGACCGGGATGTAGTGGACCTGGCATCCCACGCCCTGCGCTGCCAGCTCGGCCATCACCACGGCCCGGCTCTTGGCCGCCCCCTGAAAATCGATCCGGACCGGATAGAGATGAAGACAGGGGTCGCAGTCCGGCGTTCGCGCCAGCCCCTCAATGCCGAGATTATTCCCCGCCAGCGCCGCGTCATAAGCAGCGGCCAACGCCTGGCGACGGGCAGCAAACGCGTCGAGACGCTTCAATTGCGACAGCGCCAGCGCGGCCTGGATGTCACTGAGACGATAATTCCAGCCGAGCGCCTGCATTTCATGCCACCAGGGCTCATCGGCCTGGCGCTGATGCCGGTCGGTCTCGCGCTCGATACCGTGGCTGCGCAGGTTTTTCATCCGGCGCGCGAGCGCGGCATCATTGGTGGTGACCATGCCACCCTCGCCGGCCGCAATCGTCTTGACCGGGTGGAAGGAAAAGGTCGCTGCGCGCGAAAGCCGGCAATTCCCGACCGGCCTGTCCTGCCATTTCGAGCCGACCGCATGACAGGCATCCTCAACCAGCACAGCGCCGGCCTTCGCCGCCAGATCCGCCATCTCGCCCATGGCTTCGCACTGACCGGCCAGATGGACAGGCAGAGCCACCCGCGCCGCATCACCGGCTTCGTCCAGCGCTTTCGCGAGGGTCGCAGGCGTCATCAAACCGGTGTCGGGATCGACATCGGCAAAGACGACCTCGGCCCCGCAATACAGCGCCGCATTGGCCGTCGCCATGAATGTGATCGCCGGCACGATACAGATATCACCGGGCCCGACACCCTCGGCCGCGAGCGCGAGATGGAGAGCCGTGGTTCCATTGGAACAGGCAACGGCATGCCCGGCACCGACCGTGGCGGCAAAACTGGCTTCAAGCGCGTCGATGGACGGGCCCGTGGTCAGCCAGTCTCCGCGCAGAACGGCCGTGACCGCCTCGATATCGCTGTCGTCGATTGATTGGCGCCCATAAGGCAAGAAGGCCCTGGCCATCTGCAATACTCCCAGCCGCGGTGCCCGGCGGCACGGCGTTCAAGCGCGATGATGCCGGAAATCATGGATTGAGTCGCCCAAACGGAAACGGCCCCCGGAAACCGGGAGCCGCGCCGTGGTGGTGGAGGTCGTGTGACGGGTTAGCCGCCGAACAGGTTGAGGATGATCTGCGGCTGGCCATTGGCGATCGACAGCGCCTGGACACCCAATTGCTGTTTCACCTGCAATGACTGGAGTTTCGCACTTTCAACCGCGAGGTCGGCATCAACGAGATCACCGACACCCTTGGTCAGCGAGTCCATCAATTTGCCGACGAAGCTCGAATGCGCTTCCAGCTTCTTGGTATCAGACCCGAGATTGGCCAGCGCCTGGTTGACGTTCTCGAGCGAGGTCTTGATGGCGGCAACCGCATTGGTTGCCAGTGTCACCGAGCCAAGGCTCGCAGTCGCGGCAATGGTGACGATGGCGCCGCCAATGGTCATGTCCTGCGCCTTCAGCGTGACCGAGCGGGCCGCGTCAGCATCCGCCAGGAACTCGATGCCACTGGTGATGGAGCCATCGAGAATGTTGGCACCGTCGAACTCGGCGTTCTGCAGGATGCCGCTGATCTGGTCGAGCAGCGCCTTGAAGTCCGCGTCATAGGCCTGGCGCGAGAAGGTATCGAGAGACGGGTCCATGGCGGCGGTGGCTTTTTCGCGCATCTGGACAAGGAGGTCGGAGATGGACTCGCCGGCAGCGAGGGCGACATCACCGATTGTCGACGCCCGATCGAGACCGCTCTGCACCGCTTCCAATGCGCGGATGTCGGCTCGCATGCCCTGAGCGACGGCGTAGATGGCCGCATTGTCCTTCGCGCCGCTGATCTTCAGGCCGGTATTGATACGGTTCTGAACGCCCAGCATGTCGTCATTGGTCTTGTTCAGGTTCTGAAGAGCGATCATGGCTCCGGTGTTGGTATGGACGCTCATCGTCATGCGACATTCTCCCGCGTTTCATCAAACCGCCATTCAGCGGCTGTTCGAAACGGGATGCGCAAGAGGCGTGCCGTTTTGGCACGCTCGATAAAAACGTTTTAAGTCAAATGCTTGATATATGATTGTGACGTTTGGCTTGCGCCGTTTGACCACGCATTGCCGGGACACATGTGCCCGGGGGGTCAAAATTTGCCGAGTCAGCGACCCGGCGGGACCTTCAGATCAGGCCCGTCGATCGAGCAGGCCGCCCGTGCGCGTACGCAGGAATTCCATGAGGTCGGCATGCTTTTCCGGCGGCCAGCGCCGGACCGTTTCGCCCGTATCCTGATCGACCATCAGATAGATATAGTCGCCGGACGTATTGTCCTGGAGGATTTTCAGGCGTGAATTGCCAAGCGTGTCTGCGGCAAGGCGCTCGATATCAGCGGGACTGTCTTCCGGACGATTACCGGTCTGCGCGCTGCGATCGCTGTCCTGTACAGGCTCCACCCGCCGCACGGCTTCGCGTGGGCGGTCAGTTGATATGTCTCTGTTCTCGTTGATGGGTGTGACGGGAACAGATCTAGGATTGAACCCCGTTTCTGCCATTTTCCTATTCGCTGACGCGGAGGCATCAGCGCCTCACTTAATCTTCGCGTCAACCGCGGAGGCGGGTAGCGGAGCCAGGCTCCGCTACCCAATCCGTGATTAACGGAAGTAACCCAGGATCGTGCTCGGTGCCGAGTTGGCGATCGACAGTGCCTGAACGCCAAGCTGTTGCTTGACCTGCAGGGACTGAAGCCGTGCACTCTCTTTGGCCAGATCCGCATCGACCAGGTTGCCGATACCCTTTTCCAGGGCGTCAGACAGCTTGCCGACAAAACCCTTGTGGATCTCGAGCGAGCTGGACGCGGTGCCGAGCTTGGCCAGCGATGCGTTCAGGTTGTCGAGAGAGGTTTCGATC
>NZ_CAJQOO010000099.1 GCF_905480005.1 uncultured Maricaulis sp. | reverse complement strand
CCTGACGCCCTTCGGCTTCCAGTCCGAACGCCGCACCTTCTGGGCCGCACCGGAGACCTATTTCGAGCTCTCGCCCTTCATGCATGCCGACCAGATCAATGAGCCCATGCTGATGATCCACGGCCAGATGGACAATAATTCCGGCACCTATCCGATGCAGTCCGAGCGCATGTTCGCCGCCGTTAAGGGCAATGCCGGCACCGCCCGCCTGGTCATGCTCCCCTATGAAAGCCACGGCTATCGAGGCCGGGAGAGCATCCTGCACGTGCTGGCCGAAAGCATCGACTGGCTGGACCGCTGGGTGAAGCCGGAGGTCAATCCGATGGGTGGGGATGAGGAAGAGGCTGCGGAGTAGGCAGACTGGCCGCAGCTTACGGTTTGAAGACGACGTCCCGATGGTATTCGAGGAATGCTGCGTGGGGACGCAAATGGCTTTCGCGTGGTACTCGAACTTGGGTATCCGCCAGTTTGAGGCGCCGATCTAGATCGCTCGGGAGACGGCTTGAGCGAATGATGTGAAGGTCATTCGCTATCGAAACTAGGCCGTGGTCAAAAAGCCAATGTGCTGTTTGGCATAACGCCAACCCATTGCTAGCGATGTCGGGGCCTTTGTCGGTGATCGGCCGTATGTGCGCGGCCTCCATCTCAGCGTGACCGTTGTGGTCGAGGACTCGTATCCCGGTAAAGGCACAGGTTTGCTCGTAGGCATTTGAAATTATTCGCGAGAATGCCGCATCTCGCACCAGGCGACTTCCCATCGCCTCTCGTATCAGCCGGTCGTCTTTGAGTGGCGTTTGGCCTATATCCGACAATGCTCCAGGTATGCCGCTAGCGTGACCTTCGGTTTGGAGAGCGGGCGCCATTCCCGCAGCGATAATCGCGTAAAATTCTTCGTCAGGGATGGGTCTAACAGACCAACCCATCCGGCCTCGGCTCAGTGTCCGCTCATCCAATTGGATGGAGCTTTCCCATGTCGCCGTCCGCGTTTTCCAAGGCTTTACGGGCTGAGGAAATTCAGCGTGGTCACTCAGGAAGGCATAAAAGTGATCGGGCTCAGCAGGATCTGGGCGAACTTCGTCGATTCTTGCAATCGCCCAGTAGCATTGGCCACGTACACCGCGTCTGGGCTGATAGAAAATTGCATAGTCGCCGACGGCACTCAGTATGCGGTCCAGATAGCGACGTGGGAAATGATAGGCCACACCGTCCTGATCGGCGTACCCACTGTCATCCTTTTGAGTTAAGACAACTTTTCCCATGGGAGAAGGCTACGGCAAACGCCGGATTTGTAAATGCGCGCTCTTGAATCAAAAACCCCGCCAGCATCGCCGGCGGGGTCTTTCAGTCCGATATCTGCCGACGTCAGATCAGTCGTCGTCATCCATGCTCGGCACCGCCACCGCGTGGAAGCCTGCATCCACATGCAGCGTTTCACCCGTGCAGGAGAAGCCGAGATCGCTGAGCAGGTAGAGGGCGGCGCCGGCGACGCCTTCCATCTTGGTGTCCTGCTTCATCATCGACCATTCGCGGCCGGTGCGCATCAGGGCCTTGCCGCCGGAAATGCCGGCCATGGCGAGGGTGCGCATCGGACCGGCCGAGAGCGCGTTGACGCGGATGTCCTTGGGGCCCAGGTCGCGGGCCATATAGCGGGTCGAGGCCTCGAGGGCTGCCTTGGCGACACCCATCACATTGTAGGACGGGACGACCCGCTCGGAGCCGAGATAGGTCAGCGTCACCATTGAGCCGCCATTGGGCATCAGGTGGGAGGCGCGCTTGCCGGCATCGACAAAGGAGAAGGCGGAGATGTCCATCGCCCGGCGCCAGCCTTCGCGGGTGGTGTTCTCGGTGAAGGAGCCGACCAGCTCGTCCTTGCCGGCAAAGGCAATGGCGTGGACGAGGAAGTCGATCGTGCCCCACTTGTCTTCCAGCGCCTTGAAACAGGCATCCATGGAGGCGTCATTGGTGACGTCTGCCTGGACCATGAAGGGCTCACAGGGCAGGCTCTCGACCAGCGGGCGGACCCGACGCTCGAGCGCTTCATCCTGGTAGGAAAAAGCGATCTCGGCGCCCTGGGCGGCCAATTGCTGGGCAATGCCCCAGGCAATCGAGTTCTTGTTGGCGACGCCCATGACAAGTCCGCGCTTGCCCTTCATCAGCTCGCCGGCCGGGAAAACCGTGTCACTCATCGTGATATCCTCTTTTTGGATCAGATGCCGCCGCATCGGGCGGGTCAGACTTTTTCGAAAACGACCGTGCCGTTGGTGCCACCAAAGCCGAAACTGTTCGACATGGCGGTTTTCAGATCGGCGTCGCGGGTCTCGGTGATGATCGGCAGGTTCAGGGCCGCAATGTCGGGATCCATGTCGAAGACATTGATCGACGGCGCGACGAAACCATTCTGCATCATCAACAGCGTGTAGATGGCTTCGTGCACGCCGGCGGCGCCGAGCGAGTGGCCCGTCATCGACTTGGTGCCGGATATCATCGGCGCGCTGTCACCGAAGACATCCTTGACCGCTTCCATCTCCTTGATGTCGCCGACCGGGGTCGCGGTGGCGTGCGGGTTGAGATAGTCGATCGGGTTGTTGACCGTTTCCATCGCCAGTTTCATCGAGCGGATGGCGCCTTCGCCGGACGGGGCGACCATGTCGTGCCCGTCAGAGGTGGCGCCATAGCCGGTCACTTCGGCGATGATATTGGCACCGCGTGCCTTGGCCCGCTCGTATTCTTCCAGAACAACCACGCCGGCACCGGCCCCGCCGACGAAACCGTCGCGGTCCTTGTCAAAGGCGCGCGACGCCTGTTCCGGCGTGTCGTTATATTTGGTCGACATGGCGCCCATGGCGTCGAACAGGTTGGAGAGGGCCCAGTGGATCTCCTCGCAACCGCCGGCAAACATGACGTCCTGCTTGCCCCACTGGATCTGCTCGGTCGCCGCTCCGATACAGTGCAGCGAGGTCGTGCAGGCCGAGGTGATGGAATAATTCACGCCGAGAATCTTGAACGGCGTGGCCAGTGTGGCCGACGCTGTCGAGCTCATTGCCTTGGGCACGGCAAACGGGCCGATCCGCTTGGGGCCCTTTTCGCGGGTGATGTCCGCGGCATTGACGATGGTGCCAGCGGACGGACCGCCCGAGCCCATGATGATGCCGGTGCGGTGGTTGGAAATATCGTTTTCTTCCAGACCACTGTGAGCAATGGCCTGTTCCATGGCCATATAGTTCCAGCCGGCGCCTTCCGACATGAAGCGGTAGACGCGCTTGTCGACATGGGCGGCCGGATCAATGTCCGGCTTGCCGCCAACCTGGCAGCGGAATCCAAGCTCGGCGAAGCTTTCCATGCGGCCAATGCCGCTCTTGCCGTTCTTCAGGGACTCGGTGACTTCCGCAGCATTATTGCCGATCGGGGAAATCACGCCGAGACCGGTAATGACAACACGACGCATGAGGCTCTCCTGGGTCAGGCCATTTCGCCGGGCTTGAACAGGCCCACGCGCAAATCCTTGGCAGTGTAGATGGTCTTGCCATCAACTTCGACACGACCATCACCGATGGCCATGATCAGGCGACGCTGGATAACGCGCTTGAGGTCGATGACATAGCGGACGGTCTTGCAGTCCGGCGTGATCTGGCCGGTGAATTTCACCTCGCCGACGCCCAGAGCCCGGCCCTTGCCGGGATTGCCCTTCCAGCACAGGAAGAAGCCAACCAGTTGCCACATGGCATCGAGGCCGAGGCAACCCGGCATCACCGGATCGCCCTTGAAGTGGCAGTCGAAGAACCAGAGGTCGGGCTTGATGTCGAGCTCGGCGATGATCTGGCCCTTGCCGTGTTCACCGGTTTCGTCATCGATGTGAGTGATGCGATCCATCATCAACATGGGCGGCGCGGGGAGCTGCGCATTGTCCGGTCCCCACATCTTTCCATTGCTGGAGTCGATCAGGTCATTGTAGCTGAAAGAGCTTTGGCGTTCAGTCATGTAGCCGATCAGTTGCGCCGCGGGTGAAGGCGCATGGCGATCACCGGGCTGGTCACGAAAACCCGACTGTCCATGGTCAGCCGGAAAGATCAGGGCAGAGCGGTATCATGGGCGACCGAGGGGCTCAAGGCGGGGTTGCCGTCG
>NZ_CAJQOO010000098.1 GCF_905480005.1 uncultured Maricaulis sp. | reverse complement strand
CCTGTCGAACCTTCGCCTGGTCGTCGATTGCGCCAATGGTGCTGGCTACAAGGTCGCGCCGAAGGCTCTCTGGGAGCTCGGCGCGGACGTGATCCCGATCGGCGTCGAGCCGAATGGCTTCAACGTCAATGAGGAGTGCGGATCTACGGCGCCGGCGCGCCTGTCCAAGGAGGTCGTGAAGTATCGCGCTGACCTCGGAATCGCCCTCGACGGTGATGGCGACCGGGTCGTTCTGTGTGACGAGAAGGGCCGGGTCGTTGATGGCGACCAGATTCTGGGTCTGCTGGCCGGACATTGGCAGGAGACGGGCGAACTCCGTCATCCGGCAATTGTTGCGACTGTCATGTCCAATCTCGGGCTCGAACAATATTTGGCCGGGCGCGGGATCAAACTGGAGCGGACCCAGGTTGGCGACCGCTATGTCTCGGAGCGCATGCGCGAAACCGGTATCAATCTGGGCGGTGAGGCGTCCGGCCACATCGTGATGCCGGATTTCTCGCCGACCGGTGATGGTCTGATCGCCGCGTTGCAGGTTCTGCGCGTTCTTGGTGAAAGCGGAAAACGGGCGAGCGAATTGCTCAATGTGTTCAAACCGGCGCCGCAATTGCTCGAAAATGTTCGCGTTTCCAAGGGCAAGAGGCCACTTGAGGTGGATGCGGTATTGGAGGCGATTGCGGAGGCCGAGGCCCGTATGGGTGAGGCAGGCCGTCTGGTCGTGCGCGCATCCGGGACAGAGCCCGTGGTCCGGGTGATGGCGGAGGGCGAGCAGAAGCTCATCCGCAAGGTCGTCAATGATGTGCGCTCGGCCATCGAGATCGCTGCCCAAGGCTAACCAATTCGCCCGGTGCCGCGCTTTGCGGCTCCAATGCGAAAATATCACGCAATTCGGCCTGACGACTCATTTCGCGGCAATCTCTCCTTGCGCCTGACAGTCCTGTCGGCGATACCGTCTCCGACCAGAATGGGAGTGATAAGTCATGCGCGTCGCAATGATCGGAACCGGCTATGTTGGGCTGGTGTCGGGGGCCTGTTTCGCTGACTTCGGGCATGAAGTCGTCTGTGTCGACAAGGATGCCAGCAAGGTTGAGACGCTCAACTCCGGCGGCATTCCGATTTACGAGCCAGGCCTCGACCTGCTCGTTCAGCGCAATGTGCGCGAAGGGCGGCTCTCATTCACTCAGGACTTGGCAGAAGCCGTAGGAGCGGCTGATGCTGTTTTCATCGCTGTCGGCACGCCCTCGCGTCGGGGCGATGGCTTCGCGGATCTGAGTTATGTCTATGCTGCGGCCAAGGAAATCGCCGAGGTGTTGACCGGCTATACTGTGGTCGTGACGAAATCGACCGTGCCGGTCGGTACGGGTGATGAGGTCGAACGCATCATTCGCGAAACGAGGCCGGATGCCGATTTTGCCGTTGTTTCAAATCCTGAATTTCTGCGCGAAGGCGCCGCTATTGATGACTTCAAACGCCCCGATCGGGTCGTCGTCGGTACCGATGAGGACCGTGCCCGCGCGTCCATGAACGAGCTTTACCGCCCGCTCTTTCTCAATGAGACACCGATCGTCTTTACCTCGCGCCGCACGTCGGAGCTGATAAAGTATGCGGCCAACGCCTTCCTCGCTATGAAGATCACCTTCATCAACGAGATCGCGGACCTTTGCGAGAAGGTTGGCGCGAATGTCCAGGAAGTCGCCAAGGGTGTCGGCCTCGATAAACGGATCGGCGGCAAGTTTCTGAATGCCGGCCCCGGCTATGGTGGCTCCTGCTTCCCCAAGGACACGCTCGCCCTGACCCGTACCGCCCAGGAATACGACGCGCCCTTGCGCTTGATCGAGACGGTGGTCGAAGTCAATGATGCCCGCAAGCGGGCCATGGCCGGCAAGGTCATCGAGGCCTGCGGTGGCGATGTGAACGGCAAGACCGTTGCCATTCTGGGCGTGACCTTCAAGCCGAACACGGACGACATGCGCGATGCGCCGAGCCTGGAAATCATTCCGGCCCTGCAAAAGGCCGGGGCCACGGTCCGGGCCTTCGATCCCGCCGGCACTGTTGAAGCCGAGAAACTCCTCCAGAATGTCGAGTTCGTTTCCGGCCCGTACTTCTGTGCGGAAGGGGCCGATGTTCTGGTGATCATTACCGAGTGGAACGAGTTCCGGGCGCTCGACATGAAGCGCCTGAAGTCGACCATGAAGGCGCCTGTCCTCGTTGACCTTCGCAATATTTACACGCTGGAAGAGGCGACCAATGCCGGTTTCGCCTATACCAGCGTCGGACGCCCCGAAGGCTGAACCCCAAAAGCTCGTCGGGTGCAGCCCGTCGGGCTGTGCGCGTCGCGAGATCCACCCCGACTATCACTCAAGAAGCGGTGTTCCCATGACGATCAAGCCCCATGCCAGCCTTGCCCCCAATTCCTGGGCTTTCGAAAATGAAGCCCTGATCAAGCCAACCGGCTTTCGCGAATATGATGCGCGCTGGTGGTTCGGGCATCCCGGTTCTGACGTGGCGCCGGACCTGAACCTGTATGGTGTTCAGACGCTGGGGATGGGCCTCGGCACGCTGATCCACGAACTCGGCGTCGCCCCCAAAATC
>NZ_CAJQOO010000097.1 GCF_905480005.1 uncultured Maricaulis sp. | reverse complement strand
CCTGTTCCATTTCGCCGAGATGAGCGAGTTCCTGCTGGCCCAGCTTGGGGTCTTCGGACCCATCACACTCGGCGTCCTCATCACCGTCTTCTGGCTGACGCTTGGCCGTTTCTTCCGGGTCGATGCCGACCAGCGCCTGCTGGTGCTGTATTCGGTCCCGCCCCTGGTCGTGGTTGCCCTGCAGGCTTTCATATCGCGCGCGCATGCCAATTGGGCCGCAGCGACCTATGTCGCCGGAACCCTTCTCGTCATCGGCTTTTTGTTGCGCGGCGCAACATGGCGCCGCTGGGCCCTTTTCGGCTCGATCGGCCTGCACAGTGCGCTGGGCCTTTTGGTGGTTGCCGTGGCGGGCAGTCCGGCCCTCGTCGAGGTGATGGGCCTTGGCGACGCGACCAAGCGCATCCGGGCCTGGGACGAAACCGCCGACGCCATCGTCGAGGCGGCCAATGCCGATGATTACGCGGTGATTGTCTTTGATGACCGCAATGCCTTCCACCAGATGCAGCGCTATGCGCCGGAGCTTGAAGGGCGCATGGCAATGTGGCTGCGTCTCGCCGGACCGGCCAATCACGCCGAGGATGTCTGGCCGCTGTCCGAGGACCAGGACGGTCGTCTCCTGATCGTCTCGAACCGGCCGCGCGAAGTTGCGCGCCTGCGCGAGGATTTCATCCAGTTCGAACCGGTCGGTGAGCTCGCCATCGAACTGGATGACGGCTTTACGCGCGACTTCAGCCTGTGGACCGCGCAGGGCCATCAGCGAGTTGCACGCGACGAAGCCTACGAAATTCGCTGGCGGGAGCATGACGAGGCCGACACAACGACCCCGTTACGCGGCTATAGCGGCGAGGACGAGTAGGCGCCCTCCGGCAGATCCAGCGCCAGGGCGAGATTCTGCATCGCCTGCACGGCGGCACCCTTGAGCAGATTGTCCAGCGCCGAGACGACGACCAGTTTGCGGCCGCTCTCGTCGAGTGCGAATCCACCAATGACCGCCCCCGGCTGGAGCGCGCCATCGCGGACCTCGGGAATCCGGTCGAGCACGTCGACCAGCGCCTCGCCGGTATAGGTCCGCCGATATAGCGCCTCGATCTCGGCGAGGCTCGCCGGCGTTTCCAGTGAGAGATGGGTCGTCGCAACAATGCCGCGGAAGAAGGCGGCAACGTGCGGGGTGAAACGCACCTCCTGTCCCATATGCCGGGTCATCTCGCGCTCGTGCAGATGGCCGCTCAGCGCGTAAGGCATGAGATTATCGGCCAGAGCCGCAGGGTCATTCTTCCTAGAGGGCGTGGTCCCGGCTCCGGAATAGCCTGAGACGCCGAAGACATGCGCATCACCGGCGAGCCGACCGCGCAGTGGCGCGATCGCCAGCTGGCCGGCCGTCGCATAACAGCCCGGATTGGCAATCCGCTTCGCGCCCGCCAGGGCCTCGCGGCCATGGATTTCCGGCAGGCCATAGGTCCAGTTTTCGTCGAAGCGGTAATCCGCCGACAGATCGACAATCAGGGTTTCGTCGGCAAGGGCTGCGACGAAGGGCGCCGCAGCGCCATTGGGCAGGGCGAGGATGACGGCATCGACATCGCGCGCAGCAATGTCGGCCGGGGTCAGCGCCTCGAACGCCAGGTCCGTCGCAATCTCGGGCGCCATCTCCGCCACGCCGCGACCGGCCCATTCACGCGAACTGGCAAATGCGAGCTCGAGATCGTCCCGGTCCGCGATCAGGCGGAGAAGTTCTCGTCCGGTATGGCCGCGCGCGCCCACCAGACCGATACGCCGGGCGCTCATTGCGGTGCCTCGAGCGTCGGTGCCAGGGCAAAGGCCTTCTCGACGAGATCGGCCATCTGCGACGCCGGCATCTCGCCACGCCAGAATACCGTCCACTCATCGCGCCGGATCGCCCCGTCGCATTCCTCGAAATAGAAGGCATTGACCGGATTGCTGGTCCGCGACCGCCAGATCAGCTGTGGCGCATACTCCACCAGACGATTCCACACCGTTCGGCCCAGCCCTTCACCGCGCGCCTCGTCGAGGACGGCAAACTTGTCCAGATAGACCCAGCCATCCAGCCGCGTCGTGATCGCCGCTGCGCGGTAACTCTCGGTGACGAAGGCCTTGTCCACGACCAGCTGATCCCAGTATCCGGCGACCGCGGAGCGTCCGAAGGCGGCCGTGACCAGCGCATCCATCCGGTCCAGATCGAGCGCCGCCTTGTCGTCGGCAGAGACGATCCGTTCGCCGCGACGGATCAGCGTGCCGGCACCGGCATGGGTGAAGAGCTCGCGCGCCAGCTCGGCCGGGCGGGTGATCGAGACTGAGGAGGAGAGCGGGAGATCGTCGAGCAGGCGCTTGATCTCCTCCAGCTTCAGTCGCATCCCGCCATTGACCCAGCCTGCCTGCATCAAATCCGCGAAATCGGTGGCCAGATTGATCGAGGACAGGATGTCGCCATCAGAATCGAGAAGACCGCCCGTACCGGTCAGGAAGACGACCTTGTAAGGCTGCAGGGCGTGCACGAGCGCGCGCACGGCCACATCCGCATTGATATTGACCAGCTTGCCATCCGGCGTCTCACCGAGACAGGCGAGGATCGCGGCCTGACCGGCGCGGGCCGCCGACCCGACCAGATCCAGATGGATACGGCGCGGTTCGCCGACACGGCCCAGGCGGGCCTCGTCGACAATATCCGCCTCGAACACGCCGCGTGGCACCGCCGCGGCACGGCCGCCGGCGTCACGGATCGCATCGACCAGGGTCAAATTGGCCTGGGTCAGCGTGTCACGAATGATCGGAATGGCTTCGTCGCGGGTTACCCGCAGCCCGTCGACGCGCTCGGTCGGGATATCAGCATCCGACAGGGCAGCATCCAGCTGCGGACCGCCACCATGCACCACGACCGGGGTCAGCCCGACCGTTTGCAGGAAGGCGAGCGCCGAGGCGAGGCCTTCGAGATCGTCCTGGATCACCGCACCGCCGACCTTGATGACGGCGAAACGTTCCTGGTCGATACCGGAGAAACGGTGAAGGTATTCGCGGATCTCCTTGCCGTCGCGCATATGCGACAGCAATTGGACGATCGTCTGCCGGACGCCCGGACCATTCGTCGTCATTCCACCCCTCCTGCCTGCTTGGCGAGGGCTTCCATCACCGCCATCTGGACCGGCAGGCGATTGGCCGCCTCCTCGATCCCCATGAAGGCCGGGCTGTCGACCACGGCGTCGGCGATTTTCACATTGCGCCGCATCGGCAGGCAGTGGCTGACGGCCGCATTATTGGTCAGCGCCATTTTCTCGGGCGTGATCATGAAATCCGCCCCTTTGGCGCGGAAGGGCGCTTCCTCGCCCCAATTGCCATAGAAGGGCAGCGCGCCCCAGCTCTTGGCATAGACCACGTCGGCGCCGTCATAGGCCGCCTCGACATCCGTGGTCAGGCTCACCGAGCCGCCACCCTCGGACGTAAAACGCTCGGCCGCCGACATGTAACGCTCGTCCAGTCGATAGACCTCGTCCGGCACCAGGATACGGACATTGGCGCCGAATTTGGAGGCGATCAGCAGGGAGGAGTTTGCCACCGCCGTATTGAGCGGCTTGGGGTGGGGAACCCAGGTCAGGAGATAATTCTTGCCCGCGATCGGACCCATACGCTCCTGCAGGGCCAGCATGTGCGCCAGTTCCTGACAGGGGTGGACGATCGTCTCCATATTGATGACCGGCACGGTCGCATGCCTGGCGAAGGCCTCGATCATCGGGTCCTCGCGCTCGGACTGCCAATCCTTGAATTGCGGGAAGCAGCGAATGGCGATCAGGTCGACATAGGTGGACAGGACACGTGCGGCCTCGCGGACATGTTCTTCCTCATCGCCATCCATGATGGCGCCCTCACCGAATTCCAGCGGCCAGGTCGCGCCCTTGGCATCGAGCACGATGGCGTGGCCGCCGAGACGATGGGTGCCAATATCAAAGGAGGACCGGGTGCGCAGGGACGGATTGAAGAAGACAAGGGCGACCGACTTGCCTTCGAGCGATCGGCTCACCGCCCCGGACTTGAAGACGCTGGCTCGGTCGAGCAGGCCCTGAAGTTCGTTGCGGGTCCAATCTGCGGTCGAAAGGAAATGGCGCATGTCCTGTCCTTCTGGCGGGTTGAGGGGTGAATCTGTGCGCAGACCTAGCCGCGCGCCCGAACTCTCTAGGACATCCGTGCACGCCGCGCACGGAAAATTCCAGCATCCGCCCCCGTCACGCTTGAAGGGGGAGTGGAAATTGCCGCGCGTGTGTGGAACAAGCCGGTGATCACTGGAATTGAGGATCGCCCATGTCCGTTCTCGCCGTCATTCCCGCCCGGTACGGTTCCACCCGCTTTCCCGGCAAGCCGCTGGCGAAGATCGCCGGTCAGATGATGATCGAACGGGTCTGGCGCATTGCCGCCGCCGCCGAAGGTGTCGACCGGGTCGTTGTGGCGACCGATGACGAGCGGATCATGGACGCCGTCAGCGCTGCCGGCGGCGAAGCGGTGATGACCGACGAAGCCTGCCGCAATGGCACCGAGCGCGCCCTGGACGCGGTCCACCGCCTCAAGAGCGATGCCGAGATCATCATCAATGTGCAGGGTGATGCGCCGCTCATCCCGCCCTGGGTGATCGGCGGTGTGGCCGAGACCCTGCGTGCCGATCCGTCCCTGCAAATGGCAACGCCCGCCATCGCCCTGCCCGCCGAGACCGAGGCCCGGATGCGGGCCGACAAGGCCAATGGGTCGGCCTCGGGCACGACCGTCGTCTTCAACAAGGCGATGGATGCGATGTATTTCTCCAAGAATGTCATCCCCTTCCGCCGCAAGCCGGACGAAGGCGCGCCGACCTATCAGCATATCGGCCTGTACGGTTATCGCCGCGACACGCTCGAGCAATTGGTCGCTCTCGACCCGACCCCGTTCGAACTGACCGAGAGCCTCGAACAATTGCGGGCGCTGGAGAATGGCATCCCGATCCGCATCGTGCTGACCGATTATCGTGGTCGCTCGGCCTGGTCGGTGGACTCGCCGGACGATGCCGTGCGGGTCGAGGAGATCATCCAGCGCGAAGGGGAGATGGTTTGATGGGACGTGTCCTGCTCGCCCGCCACGGCAATACATTCGGCCCCGGCGACACGCCGGTCTGGGTTGGTGCGAAGGAAGACCTGCCCCTGGTCGAGAGCGGTGAAGCGCAGGCCCGCGCGCTGGGCGGGTCTCTGGCGGAGAAAGGTTTCGTGCCGGCCCGCCTGATCTGCGGCCCGCTCAAGCGCACGCGCCGCGCCGCGGAGATCGTTGCCGAACTGACCGGATTTGCCGGATCGATCGAAATCGACCACCGCCTGACCGAGATCGATTACGGATCCTGGGGCGGCAAGACCAATGACGAGATCGTCGCCGAATTCGGCCAGGACACACTCGATTGCTGGGACAAGCGCCATACCCGCCCGGACGGCGTCGACTGGTCACCCTCGGACGATGAGCTGAAAGCCAATGCCCTCGCCGCCTTGGCCGACGCCGCGATGACGGACGGCCTCGCCGTGCTCATCACCTCGAACGGCATCTTGCGCTACATGCATGCCGCGCTCGCCGGCTATGACGACAATGCCAAGGTCAAGACCGGCCATGTCTGCGGGGCAAGGTTTGACGGTAAGACCGGCACGCGGATCTGCTGGAATGAGGCGCCGAACACGGCCGTGATCGGCCGCTTTTTCAGCTGACCAGGCGGATCACAAACGAGGCCCGCCGCCGCTAGACCGGCTAGTTCTTCGTCGGGCGGACATAATTCGCCTGCCAGGTCGCACTCCAGTCGAGCATTGCCGGGAACAGGTCTTCGATGCGCTGGCCCGTGTCGGCGCGACGCTCGGCCAGGGCATGGGTGAAGGCCCCGAAGGCGCGAAAGCCGCGGCGGTTTTCCATGACGTTCACGACTTCCGGTCGCAGGGTTTCATAATCCGCCGCGTCCAGGCGGTCGGATGCGTAGAGCAGGAAGACCGCCCAGGTCATGTACTCGTTGAACTGCAATTCCGCCGTGGGGTACTGGCTGATGGCCTGCTGGCTGGCCCAGACTGTCGCGTCACTGAATGCGGCATTCACCTCATCGACCATTCCGGCCGAAACCGGGTTCACATAACTATGGTCCAGCTCGGTGAAGACCGAGCGGGCAAAGCGCATGCGATCGAGGACGGTGGATTGCGCCACATTGTCAGCGTCAGGCGCCTGCAACCACATCCGCTGCTCGGGCTTGTACAGCGTTGTCCAGTTGAGCCCGCCCGTCAGGGGCGACACATAGATGCGGATCGGCGCTTCGCGGGCGCTGAATTCCGCCACCAGCCAGCCGGTCATGTCTTCGGGATCGACCATTTGGCGCGTCGCGTCGATATTTGCGGAATAGAGGCTTTCCCGGGACCGGTAAAACTCACGAAACCCCGACGTCATCGCGAAGGATTCCAGCTCGCCGAGCATGGCCCGGAACCGGTCACCATCGCTGTCGCGCCACAGCGATCCACTGTCATCGACCTCGACCAGGCCACCGCTCTCGTTGAACGCATAATCCGCGGCATTCCCGGCGAATCTCGGCAGGTTGAATGCGGGCGGAAGATCCGCGATGGCCGGGAGGTCCATATAGGGTTCGAAATAGGCAGCGATGTCGGCGAAATAGTCACTGCGCCGGTTGATTTGCGCGCCGTTCTCGCGGTCTAGCTCGCTGAGTGCGGCGATGATGAATGCCAGCTCCACGGTCTCCGGCACCGCAATGACAAAGTCACTGTCAGACGCTTCCTGCGCGGAAATATTGGCCGAGGACATCAGTCCCAGAACACTCCCGATCACGACCACAAGCTTCATGACACACCCTCCAGACAGCAAGGCGTGCACCTAAGGTCGAGGCGCCTCATTCTTCCAGTTAAAGATCGGAAATCGCTTGGTAGGATTGGCAGCGCGCGCCAGCCGGCTCGCCCGTCCCAATCAGTCGCAATCGGCCAGGAAGGCCGCGAGCTCGGCCCAGGCCTCCGGCTCGGTCATGAAGGGCGCATGCCCGACATCGGGCACTTCGACCGTGCGCAGGTCCGGCTTTTGCCGCTTCATCTCGGCGACGGTCTGCGGGGTCAGCAGATCGGAAATCCCGCCGCGCACGACGAGCGTGGGAATCTCCGCGAAAGGTGTCCAGAAGCCCCACAAGTCCGGCGGCGGAGCCGTGCCGTCCATCTGCTCGACCAGCGCGCCATCATAGGCCAGGGCAATCTTTCCGTCCTCGCGTTCGACCCAGATCTTGTGCGCGAAATCATCCCAGAAGGCGACGTCGTCAGCCCGCTTGGGGAAGGCGGCGAGATTGGACTGGCGGGTGCGGGCGGCCGCGTCCTCCCAGCTGTCGACCGGGTCCCGCCCGGCGACATTCGACTTGATCCGGTCGAGCCCGACCTGGGCGATTTCCGGGCCGATATCATTGATCACCGCCGCAGCGATCCGCTCGGGCTGGAGGCTGCCAATGATGAAGGTCATCAGCCCCCCCATCGACGTGCCCACAAAGACCGCACGCGGCAGCTCGATCGACGCCATCAGTCCGAGAATGTCCGCGGCATAGGTCGGCGGCTGATAGCGCACGGCCACCGGGTCATGATCCGACAGGCCACGCCCGCGGGCCGAAACGACGATGACCCGTCGCCCCAGGGCGGCGATCATCGGCGCCAGGTCCTCGAAATCGCGGACATTGCGAGTCAGGCCATGCAGGCAGATGACCGGCAGGCCGGTTTCCTGGCCCACAGCCGGATAGTCGCGCCAGTGAATGCGCGGACCATCCGTCGTGGTGAAGTGGTGATCGGTGTAGTGCGCGTCAGTCATCAGGACGGTTCGGCCTCCGACGATGCTTCGGACTTCGGTGCCGGGGCGCTTTCCCCGTCAGCTTCCCAGTCCTTGGCCAGATAGCGCGACGCCCAGAACATGAAGAAGGCGGCGACCAGGTAGAGGCTGGCCCCGATCACGATCGAGATGCGCAGCGAGCCATCGCCGAAAGTCGGCTCCAGCACGGTCGAGATGCGGCCGAGCACATAAACCCCGCCACCAATGCCAAGCAGGTTGTTGATCAGCAGGAAGACCGAGGAGGCACTAGTGCGCATGTGCGGCGGCATCAGGTGCTGGAAGGCGGACAGGACCGGCCCCAGCCAGGCCAGACCCAGCGCGGTCGGAATGAAGAGGATGATCACCGCCATCATCGGCGACGGCGCCATGATCCCGGCCCAGTAGAGCGGCGCGCTTAGCAGGAAGGCGATCGCCGGCACGGTGGCAAAGGCCGAGCGCTTGGACTTGCCCATCAGATCGCCCATCACGCCGCCGAGGAAGATGCCGAGGCTGCCGGCGATAAAGAGGACACCGCCAAACAGCCAGCCGGTCTCGACAAGGCCGAGCTGGAAGCTGCGCGAGAAGAAGGAAGGCAGCCAGAAGAAGACGCCATAGCCCATCATCGAGGAGGCTGAAGCGCCCATGATCATCAGCCAGAAGCTGGGCTTTTCGAGCGCCAGCGACATGAAGTCCCGGAAGGCCGCGAAGAAAGCGCCCAGCAGGCCGCCGACCACGATATGACCCACAAGCCAGCCGATCGCGGCGGTCCCGAAGCCGGCGCCGCCAAGCGCGGGAACGATCCAGGCGACCAGGGCGGACAGCGGCATCAGCACGGCGAGACCGACCATCAGCATGGCCGGGCTGGTTGTCCGCGCGACCCAGCGCCCGCCCATCCAACCGGACACGGCCCCGACGAGGGCGGCGACAGCGAGGAGGGGTACGGACTGGATCGATGTCGCGCCGAAGACAAGAATATTGAAGATCGACAGCAGGCTCGGAAGCGCAAAGACAACGGCGCCCGCGATCGAGAGAATGCGGGACTTGTTGTCCGAATAGACGCCAACGACCTGCTTGTTCTCGGCCTTCTGGGTCGGGACGCTGTCGAATTGGCCACGGGTCGGCTCTTTCACGACCAGTTTGAAAATCGGAGCGAGCACGACGCCGGCAATGCCCACAATGAAGAAGGCAGAGCGCCAGTCGAGGGCGTCGGAAATACCGCCACCGGCGATCTGGGACCCGGCGATCACACCGAAGGCGCTCCCGACCGGAATACCCAGCGAATAGATGGCCAGGGCTCGCGACCTTTCGGCCGGCGGGTGATAGTCGGCGATGATCGTATAGGCCGGGGCGACACCGCCAGCCTCGCCGATCCCGACCCCGACCCGCGCCAGGAAGAGCTGGGTGAAATTCTGGGCAAAACCACTGACCGCGGTAAAGCCGCTCCAGACGGTCAGCGCGACTGTCATGATCCAGGTCCGGCTCATGCGGTCGGCAAACCAGGCAATCGGGACGCCGAGGGTGGAATAGAGGACCGCAAAGGCGATACCGCCGAGCAGGCCAAGCTGCTCATCGGTCAGGCCGAGATCTTCCTTGATCGGAATGGCGAGGATGGAAATGATCTGGCGGTCCAGGAAGTTGAACGCATAGACCAGAAACAGCAGAAGCATGACCAGGCTGCGATAGCCGGGACTGACTTTCTGGGTGGCACTGGATGCGCCGCTCCCACTTTCATTCGCCATGACATTTCCCCTCAAGGCCTGCCGGTCATTATTCGACCGTGCGATGCGTCTCTCTCCGACGACGCAAACATGAATGGTCATTCAGGTTTGGTCAAACCCGATTTCCATGCCGCGCCTGTGTGCGATACCTTGCGACACAACGCGACGAATGCACGATGTTGCACAGAAACGGGCCTGGCCCAATATTTTCTAGGGGGTTGAGATGAAACATACCGGATTTCCTGCAGCGCTGATCGGTCTCGCGGTTGCCGCTTGCTCTCCGTCAGTCGATACCGGCACGGACACGATGGCGGACACCGCGACAGACACAGCGGCATCCCATACCGAAAGCATGACGAGCGCAGCGATCAACGAAGCTGACCTGCGCCATCGCATCGCCACCCTGGCCGATGATTCCTTCGAAGGTCGCGCGCCGGCCACGCCGGGCGGGATCGCCGCCAGCCAGTGGATCGCCGACGAGATGGCCCGGATCGGCCTCGAGCCCGGTTATGAGGGCAGCTAT